>NZ_BAAAZG010000042.1:0-56137 GCF_039536785.1 Actinomadura miaoliensis | reverse complement strand
GGGGCTGGTCCACACGGCCACGCCGGCGGCCGCCGCCGCCGCGCCGGGCGGCGGGGCGGCCTGCCCCAGCGCCGCCCACCGTCCCGAGCCGCCCGCGACGTGCCGGGGCTGGTCGCCGGGCGACGGCTCGCCCCCGCCCGCGGCCTTCACCCGCGCCAGCCGCCAGCTTCGCCCCGCGTCGCCGGACACCAGGAACTGCGCGCGTTCCCGGCCCTCGGCGCCGTCGCCGGCCTTCTCGTCCCCCACCGCCACGACGGTGCCGCCGGACGCCGCCACGGCCGACAGCCCCTGCACCAGGCCGTCCGTTCCGGCCGCCGGATCGGTGCCGAACAGGCGGTCGGCCGCGATGGCCGCGGGCACCGCCGACCCCGCCTCGTCCTCGCCGCTCCCGGCCGCGTACGCGCCCGCCGCCACGACGACCACGACGACGACCGCGGACCCGGCGGCCACAAGCCGCCTGCGCCCGCGCGCCGCCGCGACCTCGGCCGTGCTCTGCGCCTGCGCCTTCGCCTGCGGTGCCGCCGTCTTTTGGGGCTTGGCCGCGGTCTTCGGGTTGGGAGTCGTGTTCGCCTTCTGCCCAGCCTTCGGCTTGGGTTCGGTCCTCGGCTTCGCCTGCGCTTGCGGCTTGGCCTTCGGCTTGGCGGCCGTCTTGGGCTTGGGCTCCGTCTTGGACTTGGACTGGGCCTTGGGCTCCGTCTTGGACTTGGACTGGGCCTTGGGCTCAGGCTTGGGCTTGGCGGCGGCCTTGGGTTCGGCCTTCGGCTTCGCCTTGGGCGCGGCCTTGGGTTCGGCCTTCGCCTGCGGTTTCGGCTCGGTCTTCCCCTTCGCCCCTGACTTCGCCCCTGACTTCGGCTCTGGCTTGGGCTTGGCCTTCGGGGCGGCGGGCTTGGAGGCAGCGGGCGTGGGCTTGGCCGGCTTCCTCGGCTGCGGGACGGCGGAAGGCTCGGCGGCGTCGTCGTCCGGCTGCCAGGGCACGCCCGCGCGGCGCCAGGCGTCCTGGGCGCGCTGCCAGGGGGACGGGACGTTCCTGCCGCGCCCGCCCCTGCCCCGGGACGAGCGGCCGCCGGGCGCGGGCGTCTCGTCGAGCGTGTCGGGGGCGCTGAAGGCCAGCCGCCGCCGGATCCGGCGGGAGGCCTGCGGGCCGGACAGATCGGGCCCCGGGGAAGGATCCGTCCCCGCCGATGGCCGGGCACTGTCCTGCTCAGGGGTCTGTGCCGTCACTCCCGCTCCTCCACGCGCGCAGCGGTCCCGCAGGACCCGTCGGTGCCGACTCGGCGATGGGACACCATCAAACCGCTTCACATCAGCGTCTGTACCGACAACCGCCCGATCGTCGGTCAAAGGTGTCGCGGAGCGTTTATATCGCCTCAGGCCAGGCGAAGTTGATCTTTTGCCTCGATCGTGCCCTTGTAGGCGATGCCGTGCACCTGCACCACGGGAGCGTCGTGGTCGGCGGCGGCTCCGTGCACTTCGGTGGACACGCCCAGCCCGCCGATCTCCAGCCGCACGTTCGGCGGGACGACGATGTCGACGTGCGACTTGTAGGCCACCACCCGCACGACGGTGACCGGTGAGGACAGTTCGGCCGACCGCAGGTCGAGCAGGCATTCGCCCTTGTAGACGACGGCGGTGTACCGCTCGGGCAGGCGCCAGCGGCCGGTGCGGCGCACGCTGCTCTTGTAGGCCATCTGCCAGCGGCCGGCCAGGCCCGTGCGCCCCGGGACGACGCGGGCCCGCGGGGCGGCCGGAACCGGACCGCCGGGCGCGGCCCCGTCGGTGCCGGGCAGGTCGGCGGTGAGGCGGTCGAGGTCGGCGTAGGTGCGGGCGGCCAGCACCAGGTCGATGCGCTCGTCGAGCTCGGCCTCGGTCAGCCGTCCCTCGGCGAAGGCGGTGTGCAGGCGGACGAGGCGTTCGTCGCGGTCGCGGTCGGAGGCGCGCTGGGAGGACCCGGACGGTTGCGCGGGCCTCGGCCGCTGCTCGACGTTCATGGCATCTCCCCTTCGCGTCCTGTGCGCGGCGCCTCGCGGGACGCCGTTTCACGGCGCCCGGAGGGACGGCGCCGCCACCGAGCCTGCACCCTCTCGCCACGGGAGGGTCAAGGCGGATCGACCTTGGACGGACAAACGAGATACATCGTAACTCGACCTCGCTCGCCAGGCGAGAGATATCGGAGTGGACGCGCGCCTTACGCCCGTCCGCGCGGACGGTCCGTTACATTCGCGATACGCCAGGTGATCAAGGAGCCCGGGTGCTCGGGAAGGGACGTGTCCAGTGGTGAACTCCGTCGGCCACGCGTTCGGCCCGTACACCCTCTACGACCTGGACGCCATGCCCGAGGACGACGGGCGCCGCTACGAGCTGGCCGACGGCTGGCTGACCGAGCTGCCCGGCGACCTGTGGCACGACCACGCCGCCGCCCGGCTGCGCGACATCCTCAAGGACGCCGCCGGACGGGCCGACGCGGACGTGCACGTGGCGGGCGCGCCACAGGACGTCATCACGCCGCGCGGCGTCCGCAAGCCCGACGTGTTCGTGGTCGGCCGGGAGGTGGCCCGGGCCGCGCTGGAACGGCGCAGCCGCGCCTACTACGGCCCCGACCTGCTCCTGGTCGCCGAGGTCGTCACGCCCCGCACCGGCAGCGAGCGGATCGACCGGTGCGCGAAGGTCGCCGAGTACGCCGCCACCGGCATCCCGCACTACTGGATCATCGACCTGGAGCCGCGGCCCGCGGTGACGCTGCTGGAGCTGACCGGCCCGGCGCGGGACGGCGCCGCGTACCGCACGCTCGCCCGCGCCAGGGCGGGCGAGGAGCTGACGGTCGACCGCCCCTTCCCCATCGGCTTCGACCCGGCCCGCCTGTCCGAGATGGAGTGAGCCGGTCGAACGAACGGCGCCGTCCGGGACGCGGACGATAAGCCGGTGCGGCGCGTCCCCGCCCGGTTTTTCGCATGCCGGCGAACGTGCCGCTTTTCGGATCGTCCCGTCCGTAGCAAGCTGGCCGGCGTGCGGGAGAGATCCCGTGCCGTTGGTCCTATGAGAACGGAGAGAAACCATGTCCGTACGCATGCGCGCCGCCAGTCAGGACGTTCTCGGCGGTCCCGAGGTACTGAAGATCATCGAGGTGGACCGGCCCGAGCCCCGCATCACCGAGGTGCTGGTGCGGGTGCGCGCCGCGGGCGTCAACCCGACCGACTGGAAGCACCGGCGGGCCGGCGTCTTCCTCACCCCGCCGTTCACGCTCGGCTGGGACGTGTCGGGCGTGGTCGAGGAGGTGGGGCTCGGCGTGACGCTGTTCGAGCCCGGCGACGAGGTGTTCGGCATGCTGCGCTACCCGTTCGCGAACGGCGCCTACGCCGAGTACGTCGCCGCGCCGGCGCGCACGTTCGTCCGCAAGCCCGCCGAGCTCGACCACGTGCACGCCGCGGCGATGCCGCTGGCCGCGCTCACCGCCTGGCAGGCGCTGGTGGACACCGCCGGCGTCCGGCCGGGGCAGCGGGTGCTCGTACACGCCGCCGCCGGGGGCGTCGGTCACCTGGCCGTCCAGATCGCCAAGGCGCGCGGCGCCCATGTGATCGGCACCGCCCGCGCCGCCAAGCACGACTTCGTGCGCGGGCTGGGCGCCGACGAGGTGGTCGACTACACCGAGGTCGACTTCGCCGACGCGGTGAAGGACGTCGACGTGGTGCTGGACACCATCGGCGGCGACTACGGCCCGCGCTCGCTGCGCACCATGCGGCCCGGCGGCACGCTGGTGTCGCTGGTGCTGCACGAACTGGCCGACGACCTGCCCGCCCAGGCCGACAAGGCGGGCGTCCGGCACCGGGGCGTGGTCGTCGAGCCGGACCACGCCGCCCTCGGGGAGATCGCCGCGCTGGCCGCCGCCGGCCGGCTGCGCGTCGAGATCGACACCGTGCTGCCGCTGGAGCGGGTCGCCGAGGCGCACGCCCGCGGCGAGACCGGCCGCGCCACCGGCAAGATCGTCCTGACGGTCGGGTGATCGGCGGCGGCGGTTAGGCTCGTCGCGTGCTGCTGCTGACGACGCGCGAGACCTGGCTGGCGCAGGACGGGCCGCGGTTCGTCCTGCCGTCCCAGGCGGCTGCCTGGGCGCCCGAGGACGAGGCCCTGGCGATCGCCGACGAGATGTTCCCCGACGGGCAGGTGCTGGCCGTCGACCTGGACCCGGAACCGGGCCTGACACCGCCCCGCGCCGTGATCGACCGCACGCGGGTGACGCGGGTGCGGTACGCGCGGCGCGGACCGCACGGGCGGCACGTGGCGCTGCTGGACCGTCCCGCCACCGCCGAGGCGCTGGACCTGCTGCCGCATCCCGAGGGCGGCTGGTTCCGCGAGACGTGGCGCGCGGCGGCCCGGTTCACCCCGGACGGCTACCCGGGCGAGCGGGCGGCGGCCACCGGCATCTACTTCCTGCTGCCGCCGGGCGAGGAGTCGGTCTGGCACACCGTCCGCTCGGACGAGCTGTGGCTGTGGCACCGGGGCGGGCCGCTGACGCTGCTGCTGGGGGGCGACGGCGACCGCCCCGGCGAGACGCCGGAGGCGGTCGCCCTCGGCCCGGACGTGCTCGGCGGCCAGCGGCCGCAGGCGCTGGTCCCGGCCGGGACGTGGCAGGCCGCCCGTCCCGCCGGGGCCGAGGAGGCGCTGGTGAGCTGCGTGGTGTCCCCCGGCTTCGACTTCGCCGACTTCACCGCCCTGTAGCGGCGACCGGGGCGGCGTCCGGGGCGGCGGCCGGCCCGGCGGCGGCTCAGTGGGTGAGCGCGCCCGGGTCGCGGCGGCTGCTCATCGACCGCATGATGTGCTCCACCAGCGTGATCAGCACCTGCTTGGCCGACTCGCGGTCGCGCACGTCGCAGTCGATGACCGGCACGTACGACGGCAGGTCCAGGGCGTCGCGCACCTGGTCGGGCGAGTGCCGCGTCGCGCCCTCGAAGCGGTTGACCCCGATGATGAACGGGACCCCGCGGCGTTCGAAGTAGTCCACCGAGGCGAAGCAGTCGGCCAGCCGCCGGGTGTCGACGAGCACCACCGCGCCCAGCGCCCCCTTGGCCAGCTCGTCCCACATGAACCAGAAACGGTCCTGGCCCGGCGTGCCGAACACGAACAGCACCAGGCCGTTGGGCAGCGTGATGCGCCCGAAGTCCATGGCCACCGTCGTGGTGGTCTTGTCCTGGACGGCGGTGGTGTCGTCGATCCCGATGCTCTTCTCGGTGAGCGCCTCCTCGGTGCGCAGCGGCCGGATCTCGCTCACCGCGCTCACCAGCGTGGTCTTGCCGACTCCGAACCCGCCGGCCACCAGGATCTTGACGGTCAGCGCGGAATCGCCCGGCTGCGGGCCCGCGTCAGAGCGCACGGATTCCATCGATCACTTCCTTGAGTACGCGCTCGCTGGGGAACTGGGCCACCGGCGCGGGTCGGCGGACCTGGATCAGCGAGCGGTCGAGCAGGTCGCCGAGCAGGACCCGGACGACCCCGAGGGGGAGTTCAAGTTCCGACGCTATCTCGACGACCGACAGCGGGGTACGGCAAAGCGCCAAGATCATCTCATGTTCCGGCTCCGGTGCCCACTGCGGCGCCGCCCCCGGCCCGGCCGGGACCTGCGCTCCGGCGTCGCCGCCCGGGGCGAGCCCGGCCACCGCCTCGTCGTCGGTGACGATCAGCGCGACCAGGTCGAACTGCTCGGCGCGCTGGTGGTCCGTGCGGCCCCCGGTGAGCGCGTACGGACGCACCACGGGCCCGGCCGACTCGTCGTGCCAGGCCGGCGACCGGCGCCCCGCGGCGCCGGAGCCGGTGGGGTGCGGGCCGGCCATCTCACGCGCCGCCCGGCTCGGCGCCCACCCGCGGGTCGGCCGACAGGTGCTGCCCGACCCGCGTGACCAGCATCGCCATCTCGTAGGCGATGACGCCGAGGTCGGCGCCCGCGTCGGCCAGCACCGCCAGGCAGGCGCCCTGCCCGGCCGCGGTGACGAACAGGAACGCCGACTCCATCTCCACGATCGTCTGCCGCACCGGGCCGCCGCCGAAGCTCTCCCCCGCGCCGCGCGCGAGGCTCTGGAAGCTGGCCGCCACCGCGGACAGGTGGTCGGACTGCTCGCGCTCGAGCCCGCTGGAGGAGGCGATGCGCAGGCCGTCGCTGGACAGCACGACCGCGTTCTGCACCTGCGCCACCCGCTGGACCAGGTTGTCGAGCAGCCAGCTCAGCTCGCCGCCGGGTCCGCCGTCCGTTCCGGCCTGCTGGGGTTCTGTCATCGGCTGTCGTCCTCCTGGGCTCGGGGGGATTGGGCTGGGGGCGGCGGGGCGCCGTCCTGCTCCGCCTCCTGGCGGCCGCGTTCCCATCCGCGCTGCATCGCGGACAGCATCGTGCGCAGGCTGTCGGGCGAGCGCTGCGGGTCCGCGGCGGCCGGGCCGGCGGCGGAGGGGTCTGCGGCCGGGGCGTCCGGCGACGGCGCGGGCGGAGCGGGCGGTGAGGGCAGGGGGCCGGTGTCGAGGGGCGACAGGGGACCGGTGCCGGTGGGCGGGACGTCTTCGTCCGGGGGACGGATTCCGGCGGCGGCCAGGTCGGCGTCCACCCGTTCGCGCAGCTGGGGCGCCAGGTGCGTCTGGCGCCTGCGGCGCGGCAGCCCGTCCTCGGTCACGGGCGGCTCCGGGTCCGGGGCGGACGGCTGCTGCTCCCCGGCCGGCGCCCCTCCGGCGAGCGACGCTCCTGCGGCGGGCGGTCCTCCGGCGGGCGGACGTCCCGTGCGGCGCCGCCGCGGCAGATCGTCCGACGCCGTGTCACCGGGCGGCGGAACCGGCGGCGGGACGGCCCGCGGCGCGCTCGGCGGGATCGGCGGCACCGGCGCGACCGGCGCGGGCCGTAGCACGGGCGGCGTGGGCGGCTCGGGCGGCGCGGAGGGCTCGGCGACCAGCCGCATGACGCCCGGCTGCCCGGGCGCGGCGGCCGACGCCGAGGCGGGCGCCGCGACGACCACGGGCTGCGGCAGCGACTGCTGGTCCTGCTCGCCGACGGCGTGCCGGGCGGGCGCGTCCGCCTCGGGCTCGACGATCAGCGACGACGGCAGCAGCACGATCGCCGTGGTCCCGCCGTACGGGGAGGGGCGCAGCGTGACCTGGATGTCGTGGCGGTGGGCCAGCCGCGCCACCACGAACAGGCCGAGGCGGGCGCTGTCGGCGGGGTCGAACTCCGGCGGGTCGGCCAGCCGCTCGTTGGCCAGCCGCACCGCCTCGGCCGACATGCCGAGGCCCCGGTCCTCGACCTCGATGGCGAAGCCGCTGGCCACCGCGTGCCCGCTGACCTGCACGGGCGACTGCGGCGGGGAGAACGTGGTGGCGTTCTCCACGATCTCGGCCAGCAGGTGCACCACGTCGGCCACGGCGGATCCGGCCAGCGCCAGCCGGGGCAGCGGCTGCACCCGGACCCGCGGGTAGTCCTCCACCTCGGCGACCGCGCCGCGCACCACGTCCACCAGCGGCACCGGCCGGCGCCAGCCGCGGCCGGACGGGCGGCCGGCCAGGATGACCAGGCCCTCGGCGTGCCGCCGCATGCGGGTGGCCAGGTGGTCCAGGCGGAACAGGTCGGCCAGCTCGCCGGGGTCCTCGGTGCGGTGCTCCATGACGTCCAGCAGGCTGAGCTGGCGGTGCAGCAGCGCCTGGTTGCGGCGGGCCAGGTTGACGAACACCTCGTTGATGCCGCGCCGGGCGTCGACCTCGGCGGCGGCGGCCAGCAGGACCGCCTCCCGGGCGCGCGCGAACGACTGGGAGATCTGCCGGATCTCGTCGATCTGGTAGTCGTCGTCGGGTTCCTCGTCGGCCGTGCGGATGGGCCGTCCGGCGCGCGCGTCCTCGGCGAGCTGGGGCAGGCGCCGCCTGGTGAAGTCGACGACGCGGGCGGTGAGCGTGCGGCACTCGCGCAGCAGCCGCCGCGAGACGCGCGCCGCGACCACCACGGACAGCACCAGCGCGACCAGGCCGAGGCCGCCGGCGATGGCGAGCCGGGCGAACACGCCGATGGCGATGCCGCGGGCCCGCTCGGTGACGCCGTCCAGCACCTGGTTCTCGAAGCCGTAGAGACGGTCGAGGACGGGGACGGCGGCCGCGTTCCAGTCCGCCGCGCCGACGGGCGGCGTCATGGGCACGGCGGGGTCGGCGACGCCGGTGCCGCCGCGCGCCGTGGCGCTCGTGCCCTCGGCGCGGTCGGTCCGGCCGGTGCGCGCGGCGTTGCGCTCGGCCGCGTGCAGGATCCGCTCCTCCAGGGCGTGCAGCCGGGCGAACTGCGGCATGGTGACCAGCCGGTCGTAGCGGACGCGGTCGGCGGCGGGCAGGCCCGGCACCGCGTCGGCGTAGGTGTACCGCTGGACGCCGGTGAACTGGGCGAACTGGGCGCGTTCGGCGCCGGTCAGGCGGCCGGCCGCCAGCACGCCGGTGACCAGGGCGTCCTCGCGGGCCAGGTACTCGCGGGCGCGGGTGAGCTGCAGCAGCGTGCGGGCTTCGGCGGCGATGCGCGGGTCCTCGGGGGTGACGGCCCCGTAGACGCCGAACGCGGCGTCGATGACGGCCGAGTAGTCGTTCAGGACCCCGGCGCGGTCGGCGCCGCGCTCGTCGACCTGGCGGCGCATGCCGTCCAGCTCGCCCAGCCGCCGCAGCAGCCCGTCCAGGCGTGCGCGGACGGCGGGTTCGATCGTCCCGCGGGTGTCGGGGTCCTTGCTGTAACGCTCCACGCTCGCGCGGACCCCGTCGGTGGCGCGGCGCTGGGCGGTCAGTTCGGGATGCCGGGTCGCGGAGCGGGCGCCGAGGGCGGCCAGCGACAGGCGGCGCTCCTTCTGCAGCGCGTCGACCAGCCGCTGGGTGGGCAGCAGCGTCTGCTCCTGGAACCGCTCGCTGTCCAGCAGGGCCTTGGCGTCGCCGAAGCTGATGGCGGTGAGGTAGGTCCACAGCGCGACCAGCGACAGCAGCGGTACGAGGAGCATCATCGCGATCCTCGACCGGATGGAGGTCAGGCGCCGGGCCGTCACGGCTGGCGCACCCAGCGCACGTGGGCGGTCGAGGGCAGCCGAGGGGACGACATGCTGGTGAACCTCCCGAATGCGGGATCTACGGGGGTCTGCCGGAGCCTACTATGGCGGCCCGGCGTTGCCGATCTTCGATGCGGCGCGCCGTGACGGGCCGAACGCCGAACGTCAGGCCCGGTGGACGGGCGGCGCCGCACCGCGCCGCGCCGGCGACCGGGCCAGCGCGTTCGGGGCGGCGGGACGGCCCGCCCGCGGGCCACCGGGCATCCCCCTCAGGCGAATCTCGGATCGACCTGCAGGTGCGTGCCCACCCGCTGGATCAGCACGGCCATCTCGTAGGCGATCAGGCCCGCGTCGGCCTCGGCCTCGGCGAGGACGGCCAGGCAGGAGCCGTCGCCCGCGGCGGTCACGAACAGCAGGACGGTGTCCATCTCGATGATGGTCTGGCGAACGTTGCCGCCGCCGAAGTGCCGTCCGGCGCCCCGGGCCAGGCTCTGTACGCCGGCGGCGAGCGCCGCCAGGTGCTCGGCGTCCTCGCGAGCCAGCTCGCGGGAGGCGGCGACAGCGAGGCCGTCCCTCGACAGCAGCACCGCCTGCCGGACCGCCGGCACGCGCTCGGCGAAGTCGTTGACCAGCCAGTTCAGCTCACCGGTCGCGGTGTTGTGCGTCATCTTTCCCTCGTCGGTCGGCAGGCCCCCGGCGTCCGCGTCGGCCGATTTTCGGACGCGTCCCCGGCCCCTGAAAGCGCCGCAGACATTACCAGCCGCTATGCGGCATTTCCACGGATTCGCCATTTGGCACGGCGACGAACGCCCACCCTACCTCCCGACATGGATGTCTTATTTGCGTAATTCATCCGAATTGACACTCGGTGTCGTCCGGTCGTTGCGCAGGTCGCGGGCGTCCGTGCGGCCGGGTCCGGGCCTGTGGGATGATGCCCCGAAACGCCGAGCTGTCCTCGGACGACGGCCGACGGCGTTACGATTCCCGCCGTGAGTCCCGAAACCCAGGCATCCGAGGCACTTCCGTCGAGACGCCGCCGCACCCCCCGCGGCGGCCGCCACCGGGGTACCGAATCCTTCGTGCTCCCCCCGGGCGCGCCCCCGCTCGTCCTGGCCGTCCCGGGTTCCGCCACGGGCGGAGGCGGCACGATCGCGGCCGAGCTGGCCGTGCTGGTGGAGACCGAGCAGACCGGGCAGCCCGCCCTGGTCGGCCACCTGGAGGGCGAGGAGGCGTCGCTGCGCTCGGTCCTCGCGGGCGTGCGCCAGCAGCGTCCCGAGGAGCCCGCCGCGGTGGTGGTGCCGCTGCTGGCCGGCCCGCACCCCCGCATCGACCCCATGCTGCGCGAGGCGGTGGCGTCCGCGCCCGCCCCCGTCCTGCTCGCCGACCCGCTCGGCCCGCACCCGCAGATCGCCGCGGCGCTGCACGAACGGCTGGCCGAGGCCGGGCTGGCCCGCGCCGACCGCATCCGCATGATGAGCATGGTGACGGCCGCCAGCGGCTTCCTCGTCGTCACGCCCGGCGAGCAGCCCGCGCTCCGGCAGGCGGAGGTGACCAGCGTGCTGCTGGCCTCCCGGCTGGCCGCGCCGGTGTTCACCGCCCTGCTGGACGACCCCGCGGGCATCGACGCCGCCGTCCGGCAGCTGCGCGAGGCGGGCGCCAACCGGCTGGCGCTGGCCCCGTACATCATCAACGGCGAGCCCTACCGGGAGGCCATCGCGGCCGCGGCCGCCCGCGCCCAGGCCGAGTACGCCGCCCCGATCGGCGCCCACCCGGCCCTGGCCGAGCTGGCCGCCCTGCGCTACACCGAGGCCATGGAGCGGGCCCTCACCGCCCTCGAGCACCGCTGACGGCACGTCCCGCCCACTCGCGGCGATCCGGCCCCGGGGTCCGCGCCACCCCGCCATGCCGTCGTGCCCCGAGCACCCCGGCCCACGCCCGCATCGAACCCGCCGCCGCCACCGTCCGCCGGAGATGGCCCCGGCAATGGACAGCGCGCGGCGTGCCGTCCCGTGGGGGACGGCACGCCCAGGACGCGGTCACACGACGCGGTCAGCGGTTCTTGAAGTCGGGAGGGCGCTTCTCCATGGTGGCGGTCATGCCCTCGGCCAGGTCCTCGGTGAAGAACGCCAGCGTCTGGACGCCGGTCTCGGCCGCCAGCTGGGCGCGCAGCCCGGGGGCGTCCAGGGACATGTTGAGCAGTTCCTTGGTGCGGCGCAGCCCGTAGGGCGACTTGGCGAGCAGCTCGCCGGCCAGCGCCAGCGCGCCCTCCACGTCCCCGCCCTGCTCGGTCACCTCGGTGACCAGGCCCAGCGCGGCCGCCTCCGCCACGTCCAGCCGCCGCGCCCGGTAGAAGATCTCGGCCGCGCGGGCCGGGCCGACCAGCCGCGGCAGCAGCCACGACAGCCCGCAGTCGCCCGCCGACAGGCCGAGGTCCACGAACGGCACGACGAACGAGGTGGTCGGGTCGGCCACCCGCAGGTCGCAGGCCAGCGCCCAGGACACCGCCATGCCCGCCACCGGCCCGTGCAGCGCCGCGATCACCGGCTGCGGGATCTCCCGCAGCCGCGCGGTCACCTCGCCGCCCCGGGCGATGCCCCGGTAGATCTTCTGCGGACGTCCCTCGCCCGGGGCGCCGCCGGGGTCGCCGGCGCCGCCGCCGCGCAGGTCCATGCCCGCCGAGAAGCCGCGTCCCTCGCCGGTGAGCACCACCACCCGGGTCTCGGTGTCGCGCATCAGCTCGTTGAGGACGTCGATCATCTCCTCGGTGAGCGCGGCGGTGACCGCGTTGAGCCGCTCCGGGCGGGACAGGGTGATCAGCAGCACCCCGTCCCGCCGGTCGAGCCTCAGATCGCCCATGGTCGGCGCGCGGTCAGGAGCCCAGGTGCTGGATCAGCGGGCCCATCTGCTCGCCGGGGTTCTTCGGCACGATGTACGGCTCCTGGGCGTTGATCGCCTCCCAGTTGTCGCGGATCGCCTCCACCGACAGGGCGTCCTTGGTGCCCCAGCCCGGCCCCTCGGCCACGAACACCCGGGCCACCCGGCCGCCGCCGACCGTGTAGACCTCGCCGCTGACCGGGACGCTCTCGTGCACCAGGTAGGCCACCAGCGGGGTGACCTTGTCGACGCCGAGCCTGTCGGCGGCGTCGGCGGGCAGCAGGTCCTCGGTCATCCGGGTCCACGCGACGGGGGCGATCGCGTTGGCCTTAATGTCGTACTTGGCGCCCTCGTGGGCCAGCGTCCGGGTGAACCCGACCAGGCCCATCTTGGCGGTGGCGTAGTTGGCCTGCCCGAAGTTGCCGAACAGCCCGGCGGGCGAGGAGGTGTTGACGATGCGGCCGTAGCCGTTGTCCCGCAGGTGCGGCCAGGCCGCCTTGGTGACGAGGAACGAGCCGCGCAGGTGCACGGCGATCACCGCGTCGAACTCCTCGGCGGTCATGTTCTTGAACGACCGGTCGCGCAGGATGCCCGCGTTGTTGACGACGATGTCGACCTTGCCGAACGCCTCCAGCGCCGCGCCCACGATGGCCTCGGCGCCCTCGGGCGTGGCCACGTTGTCGGGACTGGCCACGGCCTCGCCGCCGTTCTTCCTGATCTCCTCGACGACCTCCTGGGCCGGACCGGCGGAGGCGCCGACGCCGGAGCGGTCCCCGCCCAGGTCGTTGACGACCACCTTGGCGCCGCGCGCGGCCAGCTCCAGCGCGTGCTGACGGCCGAGACCGTGCCCCGCTCCGGTGACGACCGCGACCCGGCCGTCGTAGCGCAGTTCCGACATCCCGCTCTCCTCACATCGCACCGACACGTCGACGGGTGTGTACGCCCCAGGTAATCACCCGAGGGTTACCCAGTGGTACCACCCAACCGAATCTGACTCGGCTTTGCCCCCTGGACTTCTCCCCCGGCGGCGCCGCGCGTACTCGTCCGGGTGCTCATGAGCGGCGTTACCGCCCGTACCAGGAGCCGTCAGACGCGCCGTCCCGGGCGGCGCCCTCGGACCGGTCGCCGGCCTCGGCCTCCTCGGTCTCCCCTTCGGCCTCGGCCTCGGCCTCCTTCTCGGCTCGCGCCTCGCTTCTGTGCCGGCGCCACGCCCAGACGGCCAGCGCGACGAGCGCGACCGCGGCCAGGCCGATCGACAGTCCGCGCCCGGCGAGCTTGGCCACGTGCTCGAACGCGGCCCCGGCGAAGAAGCCGCCGAAGGTGAAGACGACCACCCAGCAGATCCCGCCGAGCGCGTTGAACACCAGGAAGCGGGAATAGGGCATGCGGGCGCTGCCCGCCAGGGCGGGCATCAGGGCGCGCAGCAGCGCGGTGAAGCGGCCGATGAACACGGCGGACGCGCCGCGCCGCCGGATGAGATTCTGGGCGCGGCGCACCGCGGCCCGGTGCCGCCTCATCGCCCGGGTGTCGAGCAGCCGGGCGCCGTAGCGGTGGCCGATCTCGTAGCCCACCGAGTCGCCCACGATCGCGGCGCCGATCGCCATCGGCAGCAGGACGACCAGCGACAGCCGCCCCTGGGAGGCCAGCACGCCGCCGACCACGATCGCGGTCTCGCCCGGGAAGACGAAGCCGAAGAACAGCGCGGCCTCGGCGAACACCAGCCCGGCTATCAGCAGATAGACCAGCAGCGGCGGAAGCCCGTCCACCAGGGCGTTGAAGTGCTGCAACATGGATACCCCGTCGCTCAGGCTAGCGGTCCCGGGGGAGGCGGCGGCACGCTGGTGGGGACAGGCGAGCACGCGACGGACGTCAGGGGCGTGAGATGACGGGAATCATCACCAGGGAGATCAAGGGCGGCCGGTTCGAGCGGCAGCCGAACCGGTTCACCGACCGGATCACCGCGGACGGCTCCAGCGGGTACCCCGCCGAGCCCGGCCGCTACCGGCTGTTCGTCTCCTACGCCTGCCCGTGGGCGCACCGCTCGCTGATCGTCCGGCGGCTGCTGGGCCTGGAGAACGTGATCGGCCTCGGCGTGGTCGACCCGATCCGCGACGACCGCGGCTGGCGCTTCCCCGAGCCCGACCCGGTGACCGGCGCGACGTTCCTGGCCGAGCTGTACCAGGCCACCGACCCGTCGTACGAGGGCCGCGTCACCGTCCCGTGCGTGTGGGACACCCGCGCGGAGCGGATGGTCACCAACGACTTCCCGGCGATCACCACGACGATGGAGCTGGAGTTCACCGCCCACCACGCCCCCGGCGCCCCCGACCTGTACCCCGAGGAGCTGCGCGCCGAGATCGACGAGCTGAACGAGCTGGTCTACACGACCGTCAACAACGGCGTCTACAAGGCCGGGTTCGCCACCTCGCAGGAGCCGTACGAGGAGGCCGTCGACGCGCTGTTCGACACGCTCGACCTGCTGGAGGAGCGCCTGGCGACGCGGCGCTACCTGATGGGCGACCGGCTCACCGAGGCCGACGTGCGGCTCTACCCCACGCTGGCCCGCTTCGACGTCGTCTACCACGGGCACTTCAAGTGCAACCTGCGGCGGCTGGTCGACTACCCGAACCTGTGGGGCTACGTCCGCGACCTGTACTCGATGCCCGCCTTCCGCGACACCACGAACTTCGACCACATCAAGCGGCACTACTACGTCACGCACGGCGACATCAACCCCTCCGGCGTGGTGCCCAAGGGGCCGATCATCGACTGGACCGAGCCGCACGACCGCGGACGCCTCGCCGCCGGCTGAGCCGCCGGCTGAGCCGTCGTGGCCGGTACGCGCCAGACGCCCCGCTTCGCGCAGTGAGCCCCCGGGGCGTCAGCCGCCCTCGTTATGCTGACGCCCCACATCCCTGCCACGGGACACCGCCCGCGGAACCCCCAGGGCCGGCGGGGGCGTCCAAGGTCCTGCGAATCCTCCACGAAAGGGTCAGCCAATGCGCAGCGCGTTCTTCGGCAACATGGAGCAGGGGCAGCAACTCCCCGGCCACTTCGCCCTGCAGAACTCCAAGATGCTCCGGGTCCACCTCAACGGGGACGTCCTGGCCCGGCAGGGGTCCATGGTCGCCTTCCAGGGGCAGATGGACTTCGACTACGAGGGCAGCGGGGGCATCGGCAAGTTCATGAAGAAGGCGCTCACCGGCGAGGGCGTCCCCACGATGCGGGTCAAGGGGCAGGGCCTGCTGTTCCTGGCCCACGACGCCGACGACATCCACCTGTTCTACCTGGAGAACGAGGGCATCACCGTCAACGGCTCCAACATCCTGGCCTACGACGCGCACCTGCAGTCCGACATCCAGCGCGTGCAGGGCGCGGGCATCGCCGCGGGCGGGCTGTTCAACACCACCCTCACCGGCACCGGCTGGGTGGCGCTCACCACACACGGCACCCCGGTCATGCTCGACTGCGGCCGGGCGCCCACGTTCGTCGACGGCCAGTCGGCGGTGGCGTGGAGCAGCCACCTGCAGGTCGGCGTCAACCGCACCTTCAAGGTGGGGGCGCTGATCGGCCGGGGCAGCGGCGAGGCCATGCAGCTGGCGTTCCAGGGGCAGGGCTTCGTGCTCGTCCAGGCCAGCGAGGGCCCGACGGTCGCGCCGCACACCCACTGACCTGGGGACGGCTCAGGGCCGCCGAAGGTTTTCGGAGATCTTGACGAATCCGGGGTGCCGGATTGGGCGAGATCCACCGTAACGGGGGCCGGCGGGGGCGGGGTCCCACCGTCGCGGCGTCCCCGGCAGGCGAGTGCGAGTAGCCTTGAGTCGTCTCAGACCACACCTGCGAGCTGCGGAAGAGGGCGATCTCCGCCGTGTCGACAGAGTCGCACACAAGTGCCGACCCCAAGCACACAGATTTCGGTGCCAACGAGTGGCTGGTCGACGAGCTGTACCACAAGTACCTCGAAGACCCGAACTCCGTGGACGAAGCCTGGTGGAGCTTCTTTGCGGACTACCAGCCGGACTCCCGGCCGTCCGCGACTCCCCCGAGCGCGTCCCCGACCACCGACGGAGCGGTCGTGACGGCCGCCAACGGCACCGCGGCCGCCCCGCCGACACAGCAGCCGACCGCCCCGGTGACGCCGCCCAAGGCCGCCCCCAAGGCGGCACCGAAGGCCGAGGCCAAGAAGGCCCCGGCCGTCCCGGTGCCCGCGGGCGCCGAGGAGGTCCGGCTGCGCGGCGTGGCCGCCCGCACCGCCACCAACATGGACGCCAGCCTGGCGGTGCCGACGGCCACCAGCGTGCGGGCGGTCCCGGCCAAGCTGTTGATCGACAACCGCATCGTCATCAACAACCACCTCGCGCGGGGCCGCGGGGGCAAGGTCTCCTTCACCCACCTGATCGGCTTCGCCATCGTCCGCGCGCTGCAGGCGATGCCGGAGATGAACAACGGCTACGCCGAGATCGACGGCAAGCCGACGCTCATCAAGCCGGCGCACGTCAACTTCGGCCTGGCCATCGACCTGCAGAAGGACGACGGCACCCGGCAGCTGGTGGTGCCCAGCATCAAGGCCGCCGAGACGCTGGACTTCCGCCAGTTCTGGGCGGCCTACGAGGAGATCGTCCGCAAGGCGCGCGGCGGCAAGCTGACGCTGGAGGACTTCCAGGGCACCACGATCAGCCTGACCAACCCCGGCACGATCGGCACCGTGCACTCGGTGCCGCGGCTGATGCCCGGCCAGGGCTGCATCATCGGCGTGGGCGCCATGGAGTACCCGGCCGAGTTCGCCGGGGCGTCCGCCGAGACGCTGGCGCGCAACGGCATCAGCAAGGTCATGACGCTGACGTCGACCTACGACCACCGCATCATCCAGGGTGCGCAGTCGGGCGACTTCCTGCGCCGCATCCACCAGCTGCTGCTGGGCGAGAACGGCTTCTACGACGAGATCTTCGAGGCGCTGCGGATCCCGTACGAGCCGGTCCGCTGGGTGCAGGACATCTCGGCCACCCACGAGGACGACGTGGCCAAGGTCGCCCGCGTCCACGAGCTGATCCACGCCTACCGGGTGCGCGGCCACCTGATGGCCGACACCGACCCGCTGGAGTACAAGCAGCGCCGCCACCCCGACCTGGACATCCTCGAGCACGGCCTCACCCTGTGGGACCTGGAGCGCGAGTTCGCCACCGGCGGGTTCGGCGGCAAGCCGACCATGAAGCTGCGCGACATCCTGGGCGTGCTGCGCATGGCCTACTGCCGCACGGTCGGCATCGAGTACATGCACATCCAGGACCCCGAGGAGCGGGCCTGGATCCAGGAGCGGGTGGAGATCCCGCACGACAAGCCGTCGCGCGAGGAGCAGCTGCACGTGCTGCGGCGCCTCAACAGCGCCGAGGCGTTCGAGACGTTCCTGCAGACCAAGTTCGTCGGGCAGAAGCGGTTCTCGCTGGAGGGCGGCGAGTCGCTGATCCCGCTGCTGGACTCGGTGATCTCGGCGGCGGCGCAGTCGCACCTGGACGAGGTCGTCATCGGCATGGCGCACCGCGGCCGCCTCAACGTGCTGGCCAACATCGTCGGCAAGTCCTACGGGCAGATCTTCGGCGAGTTCGAGGGCAACCTCGACCCGCGCAGCGCCCAGGGCTCGGGCGACGTGAAGTACCACCTGGGCGCCGAGGGCGACTTCGTGGCCCCCGACGGCTCGAAGATCCGCACGTCGCTGGTGGCCAACCCGTCCCACCTGGAGTGCGTCGACCCGGTGCTGGAGGGCGTGGTCCGCGCCAAGCAGGACGTCCTGGACGTCGGCGAGGCGGGCTTCACCGTGCTGCCGATCCTCATCCACGGGGACGCGGCGTTCGCCGGGCAGGGCGTGGTGGCCGAGACGCTGAACCTGTCGCAGCTGCGCGGCTACCGCACCGGCGGCACCGTGCACGTGGTGGTCAACAACCAGGTCGGCTTCACCACCGCGCCGGAGTACTCGCGCTCCAGCGTCTACTCCACCGACGTGGCCCGGATGATCCAGGCGCCGATCTTCCACGTCAACGGGGACGACCCCGAGGCGTGCGCGCGGGTGGCGCGGCTGGCCTTCGAGTACCGGCAGACGTTCAAGAAGGACGTCGTCATCGACATGGTCTGCTACCGGCGGCGCGGGCACAACGAGTCCGACAACCCCTCGTTCACCCAGCCGCTGATGTACGACCTGATCGACGCCAAGCGCTCGGTCCGCAAGCTGTACACCGAGGCGCTGATCGGCCGCGGCGACATCACGGTCGAGGAGGCCGAGGCGGCGCTGCGCGACTACCAGGAGCAGCTCGAGCGGGCGTTCACCGAGACCCGGGAGGCGGTCAAGCGGCCGCTGGAGCCGGGGTCGGTGGTCAAGCCGGACGTCGAGGAGCGCATCCCGATCGACCACGCGGGCGCGGGCACCGCGATCCCGCCGGAGACGGTCAAGCGGATCATCGAGTCGCAGGTCGCGCTGCCGGAGGGCTTCAACGTGCACCCGCGGCTGCAGCCGATCCTGCAGCGCCGGGCGCAGATGATCGAGGACGACGCGATCGACTGGGCCACCGGCGAGCTGCTGGCGTTCGGGTCGCTGCTGATCGACGGGCACCCGGTGCGGCTGGTCGGCCAGGACTCGCGGCGCGGCACCTTCGGCCAGCGGCACGCGGTGCTGGTGGACCGCAAGACCGGCGAGGAGTACACCCCGCTCAAGCAGTT
The DNA here is from genome assembly GCF_039536785.1 of Actinomadura miaoliensis. Taxonomy (NCBI): domain Bacteria; kingdom Bacillati; phylum Actinomycetota; class Actinomycetes; order Streptosporangiales; family Thermomonosporaceae; genus Actinomadura; species Actinomadura miaoliensis. The sequence continues at coordinate 37,532 of NZ_BAAAZG010000042.1, read as the reverse complement.
CGGGCAGGGCGTGTCGAAGTTCTACGTGCACGACTCGCTGCTCAGCGAGTACGCGGCGATGGGCTTCGAGTACGGGTACTCGATGACCCGGCCGGACGCGCTGGTGGCGTGGGAGGCCCAGTTCGGCGACTTCGCCAACGGCGCGCAGTCGATCGTCGACGAGTACATCTCGTCCGGCGAGCAGAAGTGGGGCCAGCGCTCGGGCGTGGTGCTGCTGCTGCCGCACGGCTACGAGGGCCAGGGGCCCGACCACTCCTCGGCGCGCATCGAGCGTTACCTGCAGCTGTGCGCCCAGGACAACATGACCGTGGTCTACCCGACGACCCCCGCGAACTACTTCCACCTGCTGCGCTGGCAGGTGCTGTCGCAGCGGGGCAAGCCGCTGGTGGTGTTCACGCCCAAGTCGCTGCTGCGGCTGAAGGCGGCGACCTCGGCGGTCGACCAGATCACCCAGGGCGCGTTCCAGCCGGTGATCGGCGAGACGTCCGCGGACGTCGACCCGTCGCGGGTGCGCAAGGTCGTGCTGACGTCCGGCAAGGTCTACTACGAGGCCCTGGCGGCGCGGAAGGCGGCGGGCGCCGACGACGTGGCGCTGGTGCGGGTGGAGCGGCTCTACCCGCTGCCGGTCGACGAGATCAAGGCGGAGCTGGCCAAGTACCCGGCCGACGCCGAGCTGGTGTGGCTGCAGGAGGAGCCGGCCAACATGGGCGCCTGGCCGTTCATCGCGCTCAAGCTGCCACTGCACCTGGAGGGGCGGCAGCTCAACCGGGTGTCGCGCCGGGCGGCCTCGTCGCCGGCGGTCGGCTCGGCCAAGCTGCACCAGGCCGAGCAGGAGGCGCTGCTGGCCCGGATCTTCGGCACCGAGCAGTGACCGACCGAAACGGGTAACGACCGGCTGAGGGTCGAGGGCTCCGGGCGCGGCCGCGCCCGGAGCCCTCGCCTTTGCCGCATTGCTGGAGAGAGGCGATGTACTTCACCGACCGGGGAATCGAGGAGCTGGCCGAGCGGCGCGGCGAGGAGGAGGTCAGCCTGGGCTGGCTGGCCGAGCGGCTGCGCGAGTTCGTGGACCTGAACCCCGACTTCGAGACGCCCGTCGAGCGCCTGGCCACCTGGCTGGCCCGGCTGGACGAGGACGACGAGGAGTAGCCCGTCCCGGCTCCGCCGAACGCGATATGTCCACGTACCGATGACGCGACATATCGTGTTTACTGAAAGGAGCCGGACGAAGGGCGATATCGCGATGTCGCGCTGGACGATCGAGGAACCCACCTCCCTGGACTTCGACGGCGTGGTGGCGCTGAGGACCACGTTGATCGCCGGGAGCGTCTGCGTGCTGGCCGGGGGCGAGCGGCCCTCCGTCCTGGTGGACGAGATCGAGGGGCCGCCGCTGGTGGTCAGCCACGAGGCCGGCATGCTGAACGTCAGCCACGAGCGGCTCTGGGAGGGCGTGCTGACCTGGCTGCGCTCCCAGCGCTGCCGCGCCGTGGTCACCGTCACCGTGCCGCACGACTGCCCGGTCACCGTCAACCTGGTGTCCGCGGACGCCGTCATCACCGGGCTGTCGGCCCGCACGTCCCTCAAGACCGCCTCGGGCGACGTCACGCTGGACGGCGTCACCGGCGAGATCGACGTGGGCACCGTGTCCGGCGCGATCGAGGCCCAGGGGCTGGACGGGCGGGTGGCGTTCACCTCCGTGTCCGGCGACCTGGCGCTGGCGGGCGGCTCGGTCGACGCGCTGACCGCCCGCACCGTCAGCGGCCGTATCGCCGTGGACGTCGACCTGGCGGGGGCCGGCGCGGTGGAGGTGAACACCGTGTCCGGCGAGGTGGCGCTGCGCGTCCCGGAGACCGCCTCGGCCGAGGTGACGCTGAACTCGGCGGCCGGGCGGCTCGACTCCTCCTTCCCCGAGCTGGAGCGGCAGGACCGCCCCTTCGGCCGGACCGTCGCGGGCAAGCTGGGGGACGGCTCCGGCCGTCTGTCGGTGAACACCGTGTCCGGCGGCGTCACCCTGCTCGGCCGTGCCCCCGGCGACGCCGGCGGCTTCCCCGCATCCGGAATGGAGAAGTGAGTTGAGCCCCGTCTTCGGCCACGGCCGCCTGCGGCTGTACCTGCTCAAGCTCCTGGAGGAGAGCCCCCGGCACGGCTACGAGGTGATCCGGCTGCTGCAGGACCGCTTCCTCGGGGTCTACTCCCCCTCCCCCGGCACGATCTACCCGCGCCTGGCCCGGCTGGAGTCCGAGGGCCTGGTCAGCCACGAGGTCGTCAAGGGCAAGAAGGTCTACTCGCTCACCGACAAGGGCCGGGCCGAGCTGGAACGCCGCATGGACGAGCTGGCCGAGCTGGAGGAGGAGATCTCCGCCTCGGCGCAGCAGTTCGCCCGCGAGGTGCAGCAGGACGTCCGGCAGACGGTGCGCACGCTGCGCGAGGAGCTCACCCAGGCCGCCCGCAGCATGCGCGACCAGGGCCGGGCCACCTCCAAGGAGGCGTGGCGGGAGACCGCCGAACGCCAGAAGGAGGAGTGGCGCCGCCAGAAGGACTTCTGGCGCGAGCAGACGCAGACCTGGAAGGAGGAGTGGCAGCGCAACTGGGAGGACGTCTGGAAGACCGCGACCGGCACCCAGGACGACTTCGCCCGCCTCAAGCTGGAGCGCCTGCTCGGCCGCTTCGTCGAGGACGTCCGCCGCGACGCCCGCGACGCGCACCTGAGCGAGCACGACCTGGAGGCGGTGCGGGGCCTTCTCGACGACGCCCGCGCCCGCCTCCGCGACCTGCTGTCCTGATCGCCCCTGTCCTGATCGCCGCCCCGGCCGCCACGCCTGACCGCGTCGCTCGGTCCGGCGGCGGGACGGCTACGGAGTGAAGACGATCTTGCCGAAGAGGTCGCCCTCGGCCATGGCGGTGAAGCCCTCGGCGGCCCGATCCAGCGGCAGCACGCGGTCGATCTTCGGCCGGACGCCCGTCGTGACCAGGAAGCGCGCCAGCCGCGTGAGCTGGTCGCGGGTGCCCATGGTGGAGCCGACCACCGACAGCTGCAGGAAGAACACCCGGTTCAGCTCGGCGGGCGGCACCTGGCCGCTGGTCGCCCCCGACACCACGATCCGCCCGCCCGGCCGCAGCGACTTCAGGGAGTGCGACCAGGTGGCCTCGCCCACGGTCTCCATGACCGCGTCGACCCGCTCGGGCAGCCGGGCGCCGGGCTCGAACGCCGCGTCCGCGCCCAGTTCCAGGGCCCGCTCGCGCTTGGCCTCACTGCGGCTGGTGGCCCACACCCGGTAGCCCGCGGCCGAGCCGAGCGCGATCAGCGCGGTGGCGACGCCGCCGCCCGCGCCCTGCACCAGGACGGTCGAGCCGGGCTGCAGGCCGGACTTGTCGAACAGCATCCGGTAGGCGGTCAGCCAGGCGGTCGGCAGGCAGGCCGCCTCCTCGAACGACAGCTCCGCCGGCTTGGGCACCAGGTTGCGGCGCGGCACCGCGACCTTCTCGGCGAACGTGCCGTCGTGCAGTTCCGACAGCAGCGACCGCTTGGGGTCGAGGGTCTCGTCCCCGCCGCCGCGCTCGGGGTCGCCGATGACCGAGTGCACGATGACCTCGTTGCCGTCCTCGTCCACCCCGGCCGCGTCGCAGCCCAGGATCATCGGCAGCTGCTCGGCGCGCAGCCCCACGCCGCGCAGCGACCACAGGTCGTGGTGGTTGAGGGCGGTGGCCTTGACCGTCACCGTGGTCCACCCGTCGGGGACCTGCGGGTCGGGCCGCTCGCCCAGCGTCAGCCCGTTCACGGGATTGTCTGCGTCGAATCGCGTAGCCGTCACAGCGAACATGACCGCACCCTAGTCCGCGCGGGCGCCGCGGCCCCCAGCCGGGGCCCGGCCGCGGGCGCGGTCCCGGCCCTGCGCATGGTTCCGGCCGTGACCGGCGGCCTCACGGACGCCGGTCACGGCCGGGGATCAGACGGACAGCAGCAGCGCCCCGGCCGTGAGGCCGAGCAGGACCGGCGCCGACCGCCGCACCCACGGTTCCCAGTCCCTGATCCGGTCCATCAGCCAGACCGGCTCGGGCGCGTTCTCGGGATCCGAGCTGCGCGGGACGACCAGGACGAACACCGCGCTGGGCAGCACGAAGCCCGCCGCGTAGGCGATCCCGGCCCACCAGGGCACCAGCCCGAGCAGCGTCACGGTGAGGGAGGCCCAGGTCAGCGAGGTGACCCGGAAGGTGGTCACCACCAGGCCGGTGTCCAGTCCCCACAGCAGCGCGCCCCGGGCGGCCCCGTACCGGTAGAAGTACTGCTGCGGGGTCTGCCTCCGCAGCATGGGCGTGCGCAGTCCGAAGATCCCCGTATCGATGATCAGGCAGACGGCCAGGACGCCGACCGCCACGAGCTGCGCGACCGTACCCGGTCGCGATCCCAGCGTCGTCGCGCCCACCAGGTGGACCGCCCCGTAGAAGGCGACCGCCGAGGTGGTGAACCCGAGGGCGAGCGAGGCGAACGCTCGGCGCTGGGCGGGCTCGTCAGAGGCTCTCCCCTGGACCAGGGGACGGAGGTACCCGATGAACGACATGCCTCAAAGGCTGAACACCTGGGCGAAGCCGGCGCACGCGATGAGCAGCATCAGCGCCGACAGCAGCACGGACTGCACGTGGAGATTCCGTTCGTCAGCAGGAGTTGGCGCGGACGGTCCAGCCCGCCGAGCAGTAGAAGGTGCCGGAGTAGCAGTTGGAACCGCTGGTGCACTCGCCGCAGGCGTACAGGCGCGAGCCGCTGCAGCAGTTCCAGACCTTCATCGTGCCGCGGTTGCAGTACGCCTGCCCCTGGGAGTTGATCGGACAGTTGGGCTGCCCGAAGGCCAGGCTGCAGCATCGCCACGTCGCCGCGGCGGCGGGCCGCTGCAACGCCGTGACACCGGCGACGGCGCCCACGGCGCCGACGCCGACCCGGCCCATCCAGCCGAGGAATCCCCGGCGGTCGGATTCCTGCCCGCCGGGCGTGTCCTGTCCGGCGGCCTTCGCCGTGGCCTTCCCGGGCGCCTTCGGGTCGCGCGTGTGCTTGCGTCTGCGCATCGTGCTCACCTCTCCTTGCGGTGGGGGACGGGGTTCCCGCCGGTCAGCCGTGAGCGGCGTGCGCGACCGGACGGGTGTCGCCCTCTCCGGCAGGCCCGTCGGCCGGCCCGCCCACGGGCAGGGCGGCGAACATCTGCCGGGACGAGGGGACGCTGTGCGCCTTGACCATCCGCCCGTTCTCCACGAGCACGGCGGCGGGTGTGGCGTCGATGCCGAGCCGGTTCACGATGTGCTCGCCCTCGTCCACCACGACGCGCTCGCCCCGCAGGTCGAACATGTCGATGAACTCGGCGGCGTCGCCCAGGACGGGGACGACGACGATCCACAGGCGGGGCGGGCGTACGCGGCCCTGCAGGGCGGCGGCCAGCGTGAAACAGGTCCGGCACTTGTTGGACAGGAGCAGCACGAGGGCACGGTCGGAGCCGTCCAGCTCGGCGGGCAGCCCCACGGCGCTGGGCGCCTGTCCCTGGGCGGCGCCGAGGTCCATCAGGATCGGGCTGTCCTCGATCTCCAGGTACTCGCGGATCTGCTTGAGCTGGTGGAACATCTCCACCAGCGCGCCGAAGGCGACGAACAGCAGCGCCGCCAGGACGCACACGACGATGAGCAGCGCCAGGGTCATCGCAGGGCCATCTCCTTCGCTCGGGTCGGATCTTCGGCACCGATGCCGGTGGACTCGGCGAACGCCGCCCGCTCGGCGCGCAGCGTCCGCAACGCCCGGACCGCGGGCACGAGCCGCAGTCCGGTGCAGGCGATCAGCAGGACCGCCAGTACCGCCAGACCCCGCTCGGCGTCCCAGCCGGGAGCGCCCGCCTGGGCGAGTCCGGCGGCCGCCAGCCAGGCGGGGAGCAGGGCGAGCTGGCGGCGTCCCAGCGGCGCGGAACCGCCGCCGCCGGTGCCGAAGCAGTTGCAGTGGACCTGCTCGCGCAGCGCGAGGGCGCGCACACCGGCGCCCGCGAAGCCCAGGGCGAGCAGGACCACCAGGGCCCGGGGCCACCAGGCTTCCGGGACCGCGAGCAGCATGACGCCGGCGCACAGCTCGGCGGTGATGACGGCGACGGCCAGCGGACGGGCCAGGCCGCCCGCTCCGAGCCGCAGCAGCACCTCCCGGAACGCGCCGAGGCCGGACATCTTCGCCAGCGAGGAGTAGGTGAGGACGGCGGCCAGGCACACCTGCGCCGTCGAACCCGGAACGGTCCAGTCCAGCAATACGACACCCGCCGTTTCATCAGGACCCGACCTCTTTGGCGCGGAAAGCCGATTGGTCCGCAATCGGAGGCGGGCTCAGCCGATGATCGCCCGCCAATCGATCGTGGGGAAGATCACAGATGTGGCCTCAAGTGGCCACGGCGAATCGCGGGAGCCCGGGCACACGGGCCGCTCGGGGCGACGGCGGCGCACCGACGACAGCGCCCCGACGACGGCCGCAAAGGCGGCGGATGGGGCGTGATGGGCGACGTCCGGCGTCACCAGGAACAGGGGCCGGACCCGCGTCGGGCAGCTCTGCTACACGATCCCGGCGAACGTCCTGGAAATGCAACGGCGGCAATGTGCCGGAAGGCGAGAGCCACCCCGCCTGCTACAAGGGCGCCCTCTACATGGGCGGCAGGCGCTAAGAAACCGGCCGCCTGAACAAAGTAAGGCGAGACGGGCTCGGTGTTTCGACGGCCCCGGCCTCCGTGGTGCGAGGGGAGGCCGGGGCCGGACGTCGTTCAGGACCGCTACGAGCGCGGCCTCGGCACCTCTTCGGGGGCCTCGCCGGGCGTCAGGCCCTCCGGGCCCTCCAGGTCGGCCGCCTCGCCGACGTCCACGTGGGTGGGGTCGAGGACCCGGCGCAGGAAGCGCTTGGTGCGTTCGTGCTGCGGATCGCCGATGACCTGCTCCGGCGGCCCCTGCTCGACGATCACACCGCCGTCCATGAACACCACGTGGTCGGCCACGTCCCGCGCGAAGGCCATCTCGTGGGTGACCACGAGCATGGTCATGCCCTCCTGCGCGAGCTGGCGCATGACGGTGAGCACGTCGCCGACCAGCTCCGGGTCGAGCGCCGAGGTGGGCTCGTCGAAGAGCATCAGGCTCGGCTCCATCGACAGCGCCCGCGCGATGGCGACGCGCTGCTGCTGCCCGCCGGACAGCTGGGAGGGGTAGCTGTCGGCCTTGCCCTCCAGGCCCACCTTGGCGAGGTTCTCGCGGGCCACCCGCTCGGCCTCGCCCTTGGAGCGCCTGAGCACCCGCCGCTGGGCGATGGTGAGGTTCTCCAGCACCTTCAGGTGGGTGAACAGGTTGAACTGCTGGAAGACCATGCCGAGGCGGCGCCGGGCCGCGTTGATGTCCACGTCGGGGTGGGTCAGCTCGACGCCGTCGACGACGACCTTGCCCGCGGTCGGCTCCTCCAGCAGGTTCACGCACCGCAGCAGGGTCGACTTGCCCGAGCCGGACGGGCCGATGACGCAGATGACCTGGCCCCGTTCGACGGACAGGTCGATGCCCTTGAGCACCTCGACGGGGCCGAACGACTTGTGCAGCCCGCGGATCTCCACCATGTGCGTCACAACGCTCACCGTGCCTTCGCCTGGCGGGCCTCAAGCCTGCGCACGAGATAACCCAGCGGAATCGTGATGACCAGGTACGCCATGCCGGCCACCATGATCGGCGTGACGTCCGCCAGCCGTACCGCGACCTGCTCCCCGAACTTGGTCAGCTCCACCTGCGTGCTGGTCACGCCGAGCACGAAGACCAGCGAGGAGTCCTTGAACAGCAGCACCAGCTCGTTGGTGAGCGGCGGGATCACGATGCGGAACGCCTGCGGGATGACGATCGTGATCATGGCGCGGCCGTAGGACATGCCCAGCGAGCGGGCCGCCTCCATCTGGCCCTTGGGGACCGCCTGGATGCCGGCCCGGATCGTCTCGGCCATGTAGGCGGCGCCCACCAGGCCGAGCCCGAGGGCGATCTGGGTGTAGATCCCGCCGGGCGGGTCGCTGAACGTCGGGAAGGCGATCGGCAGGCCGAAGGCGACCAGGATCAGGATCAGCAGGGCGGGCAGCCCGCGGAAGATCTCGATGAAGACCAGCCCGAACCAGCGGTACGGCCCCACCGACGACAGCCGCATCAGCGCGATCACCAGGCCGACCACGATGCCCAGCGCGTAGGCCAGGACGGTGTAGATCACCGTGTTGCCGAGCGCCCGGAATATGTCGGGGACGGTCTCCCGTGCCGCGTCGCCGTCGAGGAAGTGCTCGTGGATCTTCCCCCAGTCGGCGAACGCGGCGACGAGCACCACGAGCAGCAGGAAGATCGCGTACTGGATCCAGCGGCCGGCTCGCTGCTTCTGGCGTGGGCTGAGCCCGGTCCGGCCGGGGGGACCCCCGGCCGGACCGGCCTCTGGCGTGGTCACGGTCATGAGGAGGGATCAGCCTTCGGCGGGCATCGTCTTGGGGTCGGAGCCGACCCACTTCTTGTACGTCGCCTTCCAGGAGCCGTCCTGGATGGAGGACGTGATCGTCTCGTTGATGATCTTCAGCAGTTCCTCGCTGCCGGTCTTCTTGACCGCGAAGCCGTACTGGGCCCCGGTCGGGATCTCGGCGACGAGGTCGAACTTGCCGGAGACCTCGGGCTTCTTCAGCCACCCGTTCACCACGGGCAGGTCCTGCAGGGCGACGTCGATCGCCCCCGACTGCAGGGCCAGCAGCTGCTTGCCCGAGTCCTTGTACTGCCGGGCCTCGATGCCCTTGCTCTTGGAGTAGTCGAGGCTGGTGGTGTCGGCCTGGACGCCGAGCTTGGCGTTCTTGGCCTTGACGTCGTCCACCGAGGTGACGCCCGAGCCCTTCTTGACCAGCAGGCCGAGCACCTCGGGGAAGTACGGCCGGGAGAAGCCCAGATTCTGCTTGCGCTCGTCGGTGATCGTCATACCGGCGGCGGCGACGTCGCAGCGGTTGGCGTTGAGCGCGGCCCCGCTCTTGATCACGTCGAAGTCGATGTTGACGATCTCCTGGGTGACGCCGAGCTTCTTGGCGACCAGGTCGATCATGTCGACGTCGAACCCGACGGTCTTGCCGCCCTCCTCGAACTGGAACGGCGGGTACGGCAGGTTGGTGCAGGTCTTCAGCTTGCCGCTGCTCACCAGCTTGACCCCGGGGACCTTGGTCCCGGTCGCCGAGTCGTCACCCGAGTCGCCTCCGCACGCGCTCAACGCCAGCAGGCCGGTCAGGGCGAGCGCGGCGGCCGCGACGGTACGGCGACGCAGAGAACCAGTCGTCACGGTCCCCCTCCACAATTCGATCGTTGGCCGGATCGGGTCGATCCGTAGACGAGTGCACATTCTGGCGCACACCAGGCATGAACTGGATTAAGGGTGCGAAACAATCGCACAACAAGGCAGGCGGCTCCACCCTACCCGCGGCGACGTTTCGGCTGCACACGGTGGGCATGACGCTCGAAAGGGACGGGTGTGGCGTGACGTCCGTGACGGACGTTCCGTGACGTCCGCCACCCCCGGCCCGGCCCTGCGGGGCGAGGCCCCTGTGGCACAATCGGACAACGGGTGACCCCCGTACGTCGCGAGATCACCACAGGTGCCCGGCCACCAGACCGCACCACCGTCCACGCGCGGCATCGCCTCAAAGCTCGAATCTCACAGACAGGGGTCGCTGTGGCTGTTCAGCCCTTCACCAGCGAAACGCGCCGATCCGGATCCCCGGACTCCGCCTCGCTCGACAACGATCCGGCATTTCGGTTGCACCGGGGTGGCAAGCTCGAGATGCGCTCGACCATCCCGGTGCGCGACAAGGAAGACCTCTCCCTGGCCTACACCCCCGGCGTCGCCCGGGTGTGCACCGCCATCGCCGACAACCCCGAACTCGCCAACGACTACACCTGGACGTCCAAGGTCGTCGCGGTGGTGACCGACGGCACGGCCGTCCTCGGCCTCGGCGACATCGGCCCGGCCGCCTCCATGCCCGTCATGGAGGGCAAGTCGCTGCTGCTCAAGGAGTTCGCCGGGGTCGACTCGGTGCCGATCGCGCTCGACTGCACCGGCGTCGAGGAGATCGTCGAGACCGTCGTGCGGCTGGCGCCCAGCTTCGGCGGGATCAACCTGGAGGACATCAGCGCGCCGCGCTGCTTCGAGATCGAGGACCGCCTGCGCGCGGCCCTGGACATCCCCGTCTTCCACGACGACCAGCACGGCACCGCCATCGTGACGCTGGCCGCGCTCAAAAACGCCGCCCGCCTGGTCGGCCGGCCGCTGTCGGACCTGCGCGCCGTCGTCGCGGGCGCCGGCGCCTCCGGCGTGGCCGTGACGCGCATGCTGCTGGAGGCGGGCATCGGCGACATCGCCGTGTCCGACAGCCGCGGCCTGATCCACCAGGGCCGGGCCGGGCTCAACCCGGTCAAGGAGGCGCTGGCGGCCGACACCAACCGGGCCGGCCTGCGCGGCTCCACCGAGGAGGCGCTGCGCGGCGCCGACGTGTTCATCGGCCTGTCCGGCGGCACCGTGCACGAGTCGTCCATCGCCACCATGGCCGACGACGCGATCGTGTTCGCGCTGTCCAACCCGACGCCCGAGGTGCACCCCGACGTCGCCTGGCGGCACGCGCGCGTGGTCGCCACCGGCCGCAGCGACTTCCCGAACCAGATCAACAACGTGCTGGCCTTCCCCGGCATCTTCCGCGGCGCGCTGGACGTGCGCGCCCGCACCATCACCGAGGGCATGAAGCTGGCCGCGGCCGACGCACTGGCCGCGATCGTGGGCGACGACCTCGCCCCCGACCACATCATCCCCGGCCCGTTCGACGAGCGCGTGGCGCCCGCGGTGAGCGCGGCCGTGGCCGACCAGGCCCGCCGCGAGGGCGTCGCCCGCAGCTGAGCCGCGAACGACCTTCCGGCCCGATCACGGCCCGTGCTCCCGTCCCCGGGAACACGGGCCGTAATCATCTCCGGCCCGGCCGAATCCGGGAAACCTGCGGCGATCCCCCGATCAGACGATCAATCTGTCGGCAATATGGCGAGCGACCCGCAGAATATTTCATATTCTCCCCAGACGACCTCTGCCGCCGCCGTCGCAGAAGGTGTAATAGTCGACAGAAGGGAATGGATCCGTACGACCCCCCGCCCGAAGGCCCGACTCTGTCAGGAGCCCTCGTGGACCTCTCCTCCTACGCAGACCTGGCGCTCGACCTGGTGAACACCCGGCACCCGAGCGGGGACGGACTGGGCGACCTGGACGGGCTGCAGGCACTGCTGGCACACCGTCCGCACCTGGGCGGCCGCATCACGCGCCGCGACCTGGACGCGATGCGCGAACTGCGCGACGAACTGCGGGCCGTCTTCGCCGCCGCCGACCGCGGCGACGAGGAGGACGCCGCCGAACGCCTCAACGCCCTGCTCATCCAGCACCCCGTCCACCCCCAGCTGTCCGGCCACGACGCCCAGGGCTGGCACCTGCACCTCAACGAGGGCGGCTCCATCCCCGACCGGTACGCCGCGCGCGCCGCGATGGGCCTGGCCGTCCACATCAGCGACCGCGGCATGGCCGGCCTCGGCATCTGCGCCGCCGAGGGCTGCGACCGGGTCTACCTCGACACCACCGGCGACCCCTCCCGCCACCACTGCCCCGCCCACACGCCCCGCGCCACCGCCGCCGCCCAACACCACCCACCCCGCCACGTCACCGTCCCCCTCCCCCCACACCCCCGCTAGATCGTCGATAGGGCTGCCGACTGCTCTGGTCGGCTCGGCGGACGGGGCCGGCAGCACGGCATGGCGCTCGCGATGATCAGAATCAGCTCGGCACCCCAGCAGGTGGCGCCCAAGGCGCCGCAGCGCAGCGGGCGCCGTCCACCACTGGTCGCGCCAGGAAGGAACCTGGCGCACCAGCCACGCCGCCGCCGCGAACAGGATGGGCCCCGCATCGCGCAGACGCCGGTTGCACTCCGACTGACCGGGGCCGCCGGAACAGATGCCCGATCCTGGCGGGTGCTTCGCGCAGCCACCGGCGCTCGAAATAACACACGACCGGGCAGGAATCGGCCCAGCACATCACAAGTCAATGCGCGATCGTGCGGTTGTGGGCGACGTCCCCGGACAGACATCCCGACTTCGTTCCCAGCGGTAGTCGGGTTGGTGCCATCATCGACCCTGTGCGACGCAACAGGTTCATCCCCACCGCCGCCGCCATCATGATCTTGAGCGCCTGCTCTCCGGCCCAGGACGAACCGTCGTTCAACCCCACCCCCCGCCCCACCCGCCCCGGCCAGGCCGTCATCATCGCCGGCGACCACAATCTCAACCGCGATCCACGTGACGGTGAGTACGCCCTTCAGACCAGTGCCTACACGAACGGCGGGCTGGCGGCGGCAGGCGACGGACGCATAATGTTCCAAGTGGTCTATGGCCGGGACGGAAGAATAGCCCGCCTCGAGCGCGACGGGCGGATAACGCTGATGAAGCTGGGGAACGTGCCGACCCAACTCGCCGTGCACGGCAACGACCTGTGGCTGATGAGCGCATACTCGGGCTTCGATCTCACGAAGGCCTCTCTGGCCACCCTTGGGCAAGAGGTCCATCTGGCATGGAACAGCGCACTGGGCGAGACACTCTCAGTGGTCACCCCTTCAGGACAACCGGTATCGAAGGCGAAGCGAAAAGAGATCGCAGACAGCCTGCGAGACGCTCGATTCAACCTGAGATCCGACGGCACGCCAATTATCGCCAGAAAGGACGGTCAACTGTTCGAGGTGCCCAGGAAAGGCGCCATTCGAAGCTGGCATCCCGAGGGATACGATACGGCACTGGCCAAAGTCTCCGCAGGCACGAGTTTTGACACGACCTACGTGGCCGGCGCCAGCAGCACCGGCGAGATGGCGATTCTCGGCCGCCAGGGGATCATCTGGATTCCCCGCACCGGCGCCGCGTCGGGACTTCGCTTCCCCGAAGCTACGCGATCCCTCCCCCCCTGGACCGTCGCCACACAGCTCAAGGATGGGTCGACACTACTCTTGGGGGGCGTGAACGCGACCCAGCGCACACCCCGTCCAGCACTGGCCAGCAAAGACAAAGGGTTGACATTGTTGCCCTGGGGCGAAGCGAAGCGGTGTGACGAGTTCGACGGCTCGCTCGCCACGATCGGCTCGGCAATTCCTGGCGGCATCGCGCGCCTACCGGATGGCAGCTTGGCGATCAGCGACAAGATGTGCGGTCGCGTCTATTCATTCCGTATGCCGGATAATCTGGCGAGAAATCCCTAACCCGGCCGAACTCGCCCGGCGACCGCCACGGCTATTGTGGCGGCGCGTTATGCGACACCGCGTTCTGCGTTTCACGGACGAGAGCCAACCCCGTCCTCGGCAGATCAGCCGACCTGCTCGATCCACCACGAAACTCGTGCTGCATGGCCCATACCACGATGCGATCCCGCTCCGCATCACTCAGCACGGACTTCCAGAGGACTCCGTCAATGAACGCATCGCCGACCTTGCCGCCATGGGCGCTGGCATAACCCCGGGCCAGATCCACATAGAGCTGACTTGAATAATTGGCATGAACGGCTTTGATCTGCTCGACATTCTTGTCGAAGTCAGCGTACTTGATCTTATCCAGGGCCGGGTCGGTGGCCATCTGGACACCACTGTCGGCTCCGATGTTCCCAGCGGGCGTGACTCCGATGATGGCCGCCGCGACGTCACGGAGGAGACTGAGCTGCTTCTTGGCCTCTTCGTACTGGGCCTTGACGCGCTCCTCGTTGGTGACTCGCTCCTTGGCGTACGCGGCAATGAGGTTGCCCTCAAGGTAGCCGCCTCGCGTGGTGGCGTCTCCGAGACTACCCTCCCGAAGCGCCCATGCATAAAGAAGCTGCCGGTACCGTTGGGTGTCCACCGCGAGCTGCGCCCAAGCTTTGTCGTCAATGGCGATGGTCCGCAGGAAGGACTGCACCTCCTGCCCAAGATGAATATAGGTCTGCCCGGTGACGGGGTCGGTGAGGGGCAGTCCGGTGCCACTCGTTGTGCGCTCGGCAGTCGCAAGCGCGGAAATATGCATGCGGGTCATCTGGAGCAGCCCCTGACGCACGCCGGGGCCGAGTTCGGCAAAGTACTCCTCGCCGCGGTGCGGCATCCAGTCGGGTGCCGAACTGTCGGGCACGAGAGGGTTGTAGTCAGCGACCTTGCCTCGATCCAGGAACTTGTGGACCTTGTCCCTGCCGACGTCGTTCCACCAGGCGACGGTCTTCATGATGTTCGCGGCGTTCTCCGCGGCCTGTTTCTCGTGGCCCTTCTCGGGAGTTGTGGCCAGCTTGATCACCGCTCCTGCCGCCGTTCCCTGGTCCATCCAGTCCGGCGCGACCAGCAGCGAACCGTAGGTGTTGCCCACACCCCGGCTGAGCAGCATGAGCGGAAGCGCCTTGTCCGCGTCCTTGATGGTGAAGGAGCCTTCGAGCTTCGTGGCGGCAAGCTCTCGCGCGGCGGTGGTGTCGCGCTGCTGGGCGATCCTACCGAGGATGTTCAGGGCCGGATCGTACTCACGCAAACGCTTTGTGTCGGGATCGGTGAACGGAACTTCACCGCCTCCGTTGATCCCCCAGTCCCTCCACCATCGGCCGTGGCGCTGATTGATGATGGAGACTTGCCGGGACCCAGGCAGCCCGGTGGCGTCGGTCAACTCATAAGACGGATACCTTTGGCGCCAGCGGAGCGCGGCCTTGGCCATGTCGAGCAGGACGGCGGAACTCCATTTCACCTCGGGCGCGCTGAGCTTCACCAACAGTGCCTGTCCGGGCATGTCGGAGCCTATGGGGCCGAGCGCTTGGGACACCGCCTTCTCCGAGTCCTTCTTTCTGGACGCGGCGGCCAGGGCGGTGCCCATGTCGGCGACGATCTGCTTGTCGGCTGCGTTGAGTCCCGTCCCGTCATGCCGGCGGTGGAGGTGGTAAGCCAGCTTGCCGATCGATCCGGGTGGGACTTGGGAGAAGAAGGCCGCCAGGTAGCCCGCGTCCTTGCGGTTCTCCCGGAGAGAGCGCGCGATGTCGGCGAGCAGCTCTGAGCTGTCGGCACTGGGTTGTCGCATGTGGGCGGCGTAGAGGTCGGCCTGCATCTGGCCGAGGCGGGCCATCTCCTTGCTGCCGAGCCGATCCTTGTCGGGGATGCTCGTCATGCCCCATGAGGTGCGGCCACGGTTCTCCGCGATCGCGTAACGGAGGCGGGTGCGCATCCGGCCCGCCTGCTGGCTGCACCACGCGGCGGTGCGATCGCACTGGGCCGTGCCCGCTATCCCCGGTCCGGCTTTCGCCAGCAGAGCACGGACACGGCGGCCCCGCTCGGGCAGGCCGTCGGCCGCTCGCCGCAGTGCCGTCTCCAGGCGCTCCATACGGGAGATCGAGACCGATGCCACCCCTGGAAGGCCCGACGCGGGCGTAACTCGGGATATGTGAGGTGGCGTCAGGGTCATCGGCACCTCGTTGGCACGGGCGACCGCACGCAGGATCTCCACCATCATCCGGCCGAGCGACCGGCTGTTGCCGTCCAGGTCCGTGGTGAACGCGGCGGCCGTCCCGCCCTGCCATGTTTCAGGCCCCATCACCCGGTTGATCTCGTTCATAAGCGCGGAAATCCCCTGCAACTCCGCCTGAACTGCCCCGATGTCGATCTTCGTAGCGGTCACCCGCGGCACACCCCTTCCGGCCCCGTCCGGCCAGAGATAGCGCAACCGGTCAAGAGCGTCAACGCGCGAAGTACAGCCGGGACGGCTTGCTTTGTCCAAGAGAGCAAGAAATCGCGTTATGCCGGTCAAATCGGGTTACGAATCGGCCGTGACGCGAGCAACCGCCCCTCAGGCAAGGCAACAGGCACCGGGCGTACGGCAAGACATGGTGATCGCGACGGTCGTCTCCGTCGAACGGCGAATCGATAAGGCGCTGGGCCGACGCTAAGCAAATACCAGTAACTACGATTTCGTTGCCGTCGCCCCATCCTCTGAGCGAGCGACGGCGAGCGAGGTCCGCGCCCTGTCCACCCGCGCACAACGTGACTTGGCCGACTTTCTCTATCTTGACCCCGCTCTGCTCCGGTCGCGGCCGCAGGCGGCGCGCCACTGGCCGAGTCAAGAGACGCCCCACCCAGCCTGGCCAGGTGGATCACACACGTGACAAGGACGCGTTCCCGCGGCGGGTCACCGAAGAACACGGCGCCCGAGTGAGTTGGAATTGTTGCGCCCGTGCCGTGGTGAACTCCAAGACACTTGTAGATGGCCAACGGACGATGGCCGGCTGCCGGGCGTCCGCGCCGATATCCGCGACGAACGCGGCGCACGGAGGGAGCCAAACCCGACACGACAACGAACGCCACAGGCCCGAGAAACACAGCTCGACGCGCTGGACCGCGTACCAGGCCTCGTGGACAGGTGTCCGCGCAACGAACGCGCGCGCGGAGAGAGCCAAGCGCGCCACGACAACGAACGCCGCAGGCCCGAGAAACACAGCTCGACGCGCTGGGCCGCGACCAGGGCTCGTGGGCGAGTCCGCGCGACGACCCACGCTCGTGGGCGAGGGAGTTCGGCGCAGCCGTCGGACTACTCAAGGCCTGCCGATCGTCGTCGAGCGTCCCTGGCTTCACCCAGCGGCTCGGTCCCCTGCGCGAACAGCCTCAATGCAAGCTCAGCCTCATCGATGGCGCAGGCAGCGCGTGATCGCTATCTGTGCCGCCAAGTCTGATCGCCCGTGGCTGTGCCGAACGCGGCTCATGGTGGGGCAAGACCACGGCCCGACCGCGGGCACAAGGCGCTCGGTCCGGCCTGGTGGAACGGGGGGCGTGCCAGGTGGTGAAGGTAAAGGGGCGAGTCTCGGTCAGCGCCAGGGCGCGGCCCCGGGACGCCCGGGACCTCCGTGCCAGCATGCACCCACTGCGAAGGCCAGGACGGTGAGACGCGGCGCCCCTCACATAAAAGGCGACAGAAGCGATGAAGCAGCGATGAGCGGACGTCGGGTTCGCCTCGGGGAGGGGCTGGTCCTCATTGGTCTGTGCGGTTGGCGCGGAAGAGGGCTATCCGAGACGGGGGCCAGTAGCGGGCGACGACGCGGCCGACGAGCAGGGGGTCGGGGACGGCGTCGAAGTCCCAGCTGTCCTGGCGGCCGGGGGCGCCCTGGTTGTCGCTCTCCAGCCACCAGCCGCCGTCGGTCCGGCGCGTCGCCCGTTTGACGATCAGTTGCTCGGTACGTCCCGGATGGCGCGCCACCACGACGTCCCCCTCGGCGACCCGCGCCCCCCGGCGTACCAGCAGCCAGTCACCGGGACGCAACGCAGGCGTCATCGACTCCCCCGTCACCGCGACGGCCAACAACCGGCCGGCCATTCCCGCGCCCTCCGCATAGGTCACCGTTGTGTGGAGACAACGTCACTCCGGGCACTCCCCCGAGGGGTCCTAGGCCCAAATACCGAGCGCCCCGCCCCGACGGCGGTGCCGCCACAAGAGTAATGTCGGTGACCTGAGCATGATCCGATACGAGGGAAGGGAAACGCAGGTGCTCGCTAACCTTCTGCGCCCCAGGACCACGGTCTCCGCGCACTGCGACCTGCCGTGCGGCGTCTACGACCCGGCGCAGGCGCGCATCGAGGCCGAGTCCGTCAAGGCGATCTGCGAGAAGTACGCGGCCAACGAGGACCCGGTCTTCCGGGCCCGCGCCATCCTCATCAAGGAGCAGCGCTCGCAGCTGGTCAAGGAGCACCTGTGGGTGCTGTGGACCGACTACTTCAAGCCGCCGCACTTCGAGAAGTACCCGCAGCTCCACCAGCTGTTCAACGAGGCCACCAAGCTCGCCGGGGCCGGCGGCACCAAGGGCGGCATGGACGTCAAGACCGCCGAGGACCTGCTCGCCCGCATCGCGGAGATCGACAAGATCTTCTGGGAGACCAAGCAGGGCTGAGCACGGCCCGCGCCGCACGTCACGAGGCCCTGCCCGCCCGGGCAGGGCCTCGCACATTCCCGCGGACGCGGGGGAGCACCTACCGATCCCCATCGGAACATCCCCGCGACATGCGGGGCCGAATGTGAACGCTTTATTACTCTTCGTGTCCGGTCGTTCCTGTGACATGGGTGTCTGTAGTGGTCAGGGCCTTGTAACCTTTCCGGTGTGATCCGCCCCGCTGCTCCCGAGGATGTTCCCGCGATCCTGACGCTGGTGCGCAGGCTCGCCGACTACGAGCGCGCCCTGCACGAGGTCAAGGCGACCGAGGACGATCTGCGCGAGCATCTGTTCGGGCCGCAGCCGCGGGTGTTCGCGCATGTGGCCGAGCACGAGGGCGAGGTCGTCGGCTTCGCGTTGTGGTTCCTGACGTTCTCCACCTGGCTCGGCCGTCACGGCATCTACCTGGAGGATCTCTACGTCAGCCCGTCCGTGCGCGGCAGGGGCTACGGCAAGGCGCTGCTGGCGGAACTGGCGCGCATCGCCGTGGAACGCGGGTACGGCCGGGTCGAGTGGTCGGTGCTGAACTGGAACACCCCGGCGATCGGCTTCTACAAGGCGCTGGGCGCGCAGCCGCAGGACGAGTGGACGGTCTACCGTCTCACCGGCCGGGCACTGGAGGACCTCGGCGGCGGCCGGGCCGGACGGGAACCGGGTCCCGAAGACGCGGACAGGTGATCCATTTCCCCCGGATGCGGCAAAGCCACGCGCGCCGGAGTCTCGAAGCGGGCCGGTTAGGCGGTAGTTTCGAAAGCAGCGGGACCTACCGCGCAAGGGAGTGACGTGACTGAGGAAACCGCTGCGATGCCGGCCAGTACGAAGGTGTCGCCGCGTGACGCGGTGACCGTGAAGCTGCCCGCCGCGGGCGCCTACCTGTCGGTTCTGCGGACCGCGACGGCGGGCCTGGCGGCCCGGCTCGACTTCACGCTGGACGAGATCGAGGACCTTCGCATCGCCGTCGACGAGGCGTGCGCGATGCTGCTCGCCCAGGCGGTGCCCGGAACCGACCTGACGTGCGAGTTCGAACTGACCGGGGACGCGATGCGCATCAACGTGTCGGTCCTGACCGTGGACGGCCGCGTGCCCAGCCGCGACACCTTCGCCTGGACGGTGCTGTCGTCGCTGGCCGGAGAGGTCGACTCCGAGGTCGGCGCCGACGACCGGGTCACGGTGATGCTGCAGAAGCGCCGCGGCGCGACGGGGGCCCCGTGACGGAGAAGACGACACTTCCGGACGGCGGCGGCGCGGCGGGCGCGAGCGAGCGCCCCGACACCGCGGTGCCCGACCGCGCACGGGCCCGGGCCCTGTTCGAGCGGCTGGCCGAGCTGCCCGAGGGCGACCCGGAGCGCCAGCGCATCCGCGACCAGCTGGTGGAGCTGCACCTGCCGCTGGTGGAGTACCTGGCCCGCCGGTTCCGCAACCGCGGCGAGTGGCTGGACGACCTGATCCAGGTCGCCACGATCGGGTTGATCAAGTCGATCGACCGGTTCGACCTGGACCGCGGCGTGGAGTTCTCCACCTACGCCACGCCCACCATCGTCGGCGAGATCAAACGGCACTTCCGCGACAAGGGCTGGGCGGTGCGGGTCCCGCGCCGGCTGCAGGAGCTGAAGCTGTCGCTGACCAAGGCGATCAGCGACCTGGCCCAGCGCGAGGGACGCGCCCCCACCGTCAGCGAGCTGGCGG
Organism: Actinomadura miaoliensis; assembly: GCF_039536785.1. Classification (NCBI taxonomy): domain Bacteria; kingdom Bacillati; phylum Actinomycetota; class Actinomycetes; order Streptosporangiales; family Thermomonosporaceae; genus Actinomadura; species Actinomadura miaoliensis. The sequence continues at coordinate 17,842 of NZ_BAAAZG010000042.1, read as the reverse complement.
CGCACCTGGGGATGAGCGAGGAGGAGGTGCTGGAGGGACTGGAGTCGGCCAACGCCTACTCCACGGTCTCGCTGGACGCCCCCGACTCCGGCGACGAGGACGCGCCCGCGGTGGCCGACTCGCTCGGCATGGTGGACGAGTCGCTGGAGGGCGTGGAGTACCGCGAGTCCCTCAAGCCGCTGCTGGAGAAGCTGCCCGCCCGCGAGAAGAAGATCCTTCTGCTGCGGTTCTTCGGCAACATGACCCAGTCGCAGATCGCCGCCGAGCTGGGCATCTCCCAGATGCACGTCTCCCGTCTGCTGGCCCGCACCCTGGCCCAGCTCCGCGAGGGCCTCACCGCCGACGAGTGAGCGGGAGCCAGCGTTGGGGGGCGGAGCCGAATTCACCGGCGGCCGCCCCCACGCGCGTTTTTCAGCGTTTTTTACCGCCCTGAGGCTTCTTCTTGCCGCTCGGCGCGCGTTTCCGGGGCGCCGTCTCGGCCTTGGCCTTCTCCTGCGGGCTGGACGGCCCGCTGACGCTCTTGTCCGCCGTGGCCTGCTCACCGGAGGCGTCCGCATCGTCGGTGTCGTCGTCGGCGTCGTCGGAGGGCTCGTGGTCGTGGACGAGCCAGGCGGTGGTGGGCGGGCTGAGCAGGAGCACCAGCGAGGCCACGGCCACCAGGCCCAGCGGGACGGCCAGCCAGTACTGCTCGCTCTGCCACAGCGACCAGGCGACCGGCAGGGCGAACAGCTGCACCAGGACGCTGGGCGAGCGGCTCCAGCCGTCGCCGCGCAGCAGGCCGCGGGCGCAGCCCAGCATGCCCGCGCCGGCGCCGAGCGCGATGACGGTCACGGCGATCGCGGTGACCGGGTCCACGGCCGCGCCGATCACCGTCTCATAGCCGGTGAACAGGCCGAACCCGATCGCGGTGAGGCCCTCGGCGGCCATGAGGGCGGCGGCGCCGTGCACGGTGTTCAGACGCTTCGACACAACCCGCAACCCTATCCCCGAGCACGGATACGCTGAACGCCGTGCGCGCCATGCTCATCGCCAACCCCAAGGCGACCTCGACCACCCGGCGGGCCCGCGACATCATGTTGCGGGCCTTCACCGGCGACCTGAACGTCGACCTCGCCGAGACGGCGCACCGCGGGCACGCCGTGGAGCTGGCCCGCAAGGCCGCGCACGAGGGCTACGACCGGGTGGTGGTCCTCGGCGGCGACGGCACGGTCAACGAGGCCGTCAACGGGCTGCTGGCCGAGGGGCCGTCCCCGGAGCTGCCCGCGCTGGCCGTGGTGCCGTGCGGCAGCGCGAACGTGTTCGCCCGGGCGCTGGGCCTGCCGGGCGACCCGATCGGGGCGACCCGCCAGGTGCTGCAGGGGCTGCGGGCCGGGCGGCACCGCACCGTGGGGCTGGGCACGGCGCGCCTTCCCGACGGCCCGGAGCGGTATTTCACCTTCAACGCCGGGGTGGGCCTGGACGCGGAGGTCGTCCGTGAGGTCGAGCGGCAGCGCGAGAAGGGCAACCGGGCGCACGCGTCCCTGTACGTGCGCACGGCGATACGGCATTTCTTCGCCGGGACGGACCGGAGGCGTCCGGCACTGACCTTGGAACAGCCGGGCCGCCCACCGAAAGCGGGGCTGTTTCTGGCGTTTGTCTCCAACACCTCGCCGTGGACTTTCCTTGGTCCGCTTCCGGTGAATCCGAGTCCGCGCGCCAACTTCAACAAGGGCTTGGACGTGTTCGCGCTGCGGTCGCTGGAGGTGGCTCCGGCGTTGGGGACGGTGGCGCAGATGCTGCTGGCCCGGACCCGTCCCGTGCAGGGCCGCCAGGTGGTGAACGTGCACGACGCGGCCGAGGTCACGCTGCGGTCGCCGCGGCCGGCGGCCTACCAGCTCGACGGCGACTACCTGGGCGAGACGCCGGCCATCACCTTCCGTGCCGTCCCGAAGGCGATACGCGTGGTCATATGACGCCGGTCACGCACGAGTTAACGGCAAAGCAACACCGCCGAACCACGGATGTGACACATACGACACTCATACTTTGAGAAACGTTTCTCAAAGGTCTTGCGTCCCCCTACGCTGCCCTGACACGCTCAAAGTGCGCCGCGACAGGGGCCCAACGTCGTCAGCCTCCTGTTCGAGTAGCGCCACGGAACAACCACCCCTGAACCCAACCCCCCTACTGCGGCTCGGGGTGTTTCGCGAGACATGTGAATCAGTTCACAAGAATGTGGGGGCGATTCCTCCACGCTGACGAAGGAGTGGACCGCATGGACTGGCGCCACCGCGCAGCCTGCCGTGACGTGGACCCCGAGCTGTTCTTCCCGATCGGCAACACCGGGCCCGCGCTCCTGCAGATCGAAGAGGCCAAGCAGGTATGCCGCCGCTGCGACGTCACCGACGCCTGCCTGCGCTGGGCGCTGGAGTCCGGCCAGGACGCCGGCGTGTGGGGCGGCATGAGCGAGGACGAGCGGCGCGTGCTCAAGCGGCGCACCGCCCGCGCGCGTGCCCGCGCCAACGCCCGCGTCTGACCCGGCGCCAGGCCCCCCGTCCGTCTCCCCCGCCGGCGCGCCGCCTCCGAACCTCCCAGCCGGAGAGCATTGCGCGTCCGTAGACTCCAAGCGCCCGTGGCATCGCCACGGGCGCTGGTCTTTTTCCTGGGAAGCGCCTAGATCCCCTGGTCGGGCAGTCCGCCCAGGGACGGCCGCCCGCCGTCGCGCTGCCGTCCGGGGCCGAGGTCCTTCAGGGCGGGACGCGCCGCCACGCCCCGGTCCCGCGGCGCTGGGGCGCGCGCTCCGACCTGGTCGAGCGGTATGTCCACCAGCACCTCGGTGCCGCCGCCCGCACGCCGCCCGAACTCCAGCCGTCCGCCCAGCTCCCCCACGATCAGGGTCCGGACGATCTGCAGCCCCAGGCTGTTGCTGCTCTCCACGTCGAAGTCCGCGGGCAGGCCCACCCCGTCGTCGGCGACCGTGACGACCAGCCGCGGCCCGCCCTCGCCCGTCGCCTCCTGCCGCCGCGCGCTGACCTCCAGCGTCCCGAACCGGTTGGACAGGCCGTGCTCCAGGGCGTTCTGCAGCAGCTCGGTGAGCGCCATCGCCAGCGGCGTGGCGACCTCGGCGGGCAGCACCCCGAAGCTGCCGGTCCGCTTGGGCGCCACCCGCGTCTCCGGCGTCGACACCTCTCCCGCCATGGTGATCACGCGGTCGGCGATGTCGTCGAAGTCGATCAGCTCGTCGGGGGTGAGCGACAGGGTCTCGTGGACGATCGCTATGGACCCGACCCGGCGCACCGCCTCGTCCAGGGCGGCCCGTCCCTCGGGGATGCGCAGCCGCCGGGCCTGCAGCCGCAGCAGCGCCGCGACCGTCTGCAGGTTGTTCTTCACCCGGTGGTGGATCTCCCGGATGGTGGCGTCCTTGGTCATCAGCTCGCGGTCGCGCCAGCGCAGCTCGGTGACGTCGCGGCACAGCACGATCGCGCCGATCCGGGTGCCGCCCACCACCAGCGGGATGGTGCGCAGCTGCATCACCGACCCGTGCGCCTCCACCTCCACCTCGCGCGGCGCGCGGCCGCTGAGCAGCGCGGTCAGCGCCTCCTCCAGCGGCTCGCCGGTGTCGCACAGCTGCGTGGTGACCTCGCCGAGCGACTCGCCGACCAGGTCGGTGGGGAAGCCGAGGCGCCGGTAGGCCGACTGCGCGTTCGGGCTGGCGTAGGTGACGCGCCCGGCCCGGTCGAGCCGGATCAGCCCGTCGCCGACGCGCGGCGCGCGCACCAGGTTGGGCTCCTCCCCCGGCACCGGGAACCGGCCCTCGGAGATCATCTGGGCCAGGTCGCTGGCGCTCTGCAGGTACGTCAGTTCCAGGCGGCTCGGGGTGCGGGCCGAGCTGAGGTTGGTGCTGCGCTGGATGACGCCGAGCATCTTCGCGCCGCGCCGCACCGGGATCGACTCCTCCCGGACGGGGATGCCGCTGCCCCACTCCGGGTCGCCCTCGCGGACGATGCGCCGCTCGCGCCAGGCCACGTCGATCAGGCCGCGCCGTCCGCTGCGCACGATCCGGCCGACCAGGTCCTCGGGGTAGGCGGTGGGTCCGGTGGTGGGGCGCATCTGCGCGATCGCCACCCACGACGTCGGCACCGGGCCCTCCGCGGACCGCAGGGGCACCCACAGCAGCAGGTCGGCGAACGACAGGTCCGCCAGCAGCTGCCAGTCCGAGACCAGGGCGTGCAGCCACTCCAGGTCGGTGTCGGTGAGGTCGGTGTGGTCGCGTACCAGGTCGGTCAAGGTGGGCACGGCTCCATCATCGCCGATGCCGGGCACCGCCCCGTCCACCCTTGGGCACGCCCCCCATTGACGCGTCCTGGGCACGGGACCTGGCAAAATCTGGTCATGACACGCGATCCCCTGGACCGGCTGCGCGCCGCCGCCGTCCGCCGCGAGCAGGCGGGGCTGCGGCGGAGCCTGCGGCCCCGGACCGCCGACCACGACGGGCTCATCGACCTGGCGTCCAACGACTACCTCGGGTTGTCGCGCGACCCGCGCCTGGTCGAGGGCGCGGTCGCCGCGGCGCGCGCGTGGGGCACCGGGTCCACCGGGTCCCGGCTGGTGACCGGCACGACGCGGCTGCACGCCGAGCTGGACGAGCGGCTGGCCGCGTTCACCGGCTGCGCCGCCGGCCTGGTGTTCTCCTCCGGTTTCATGGCCAACCTCGGCGCGGTGGCGGGCCTGGGCGGCCCCGGCGTGCTGGTGGTGTCCGACCAGGTCAACCACGCCTCGATCATCGACGCGTGCCGGCTGTCGCGGTCCCGGGTGGTGGTCGTCCCGCACCGCGACGTCGGCGCCGTCGAGGCCGCGCTCGCCGACCGGGAGGAGGAGCACGCCCTGGTCGTCACGGACGCGGTGTTCTCCGTGGACGGCGACCTGGCGCCGCTGCCCGAGCTGCACCGCGCGGCCCGCGCGCACGGGGCGCTGCTGGTGGTGGACGAGGCGCACGCCCTGGGCGTCGTCGGCGACGGCGGACGCGGCGCCGTGCACGCCGCGGGCCTGGCCGGGGAGCCGGACGTGGTGCTCACCCTCACCCTGTCCAAGTCGCTGGGCGCCCAGGGCGGCGCGGTGCTCGGCGCACCCGAGGTCGTCGAGACGCTCGTCGACACCGGACGTTCGATGATCTTCGACACGGGGCTGGCGCCGCCCGCCGTGGGGGCCGTGCTGGCCGCCCTGGACGTGCTGGCGGACGAACCGGACCTGCCCGCCCGCGCCCGCGGCCTGGCCCGCCGGATCGCCGCCACGGCCGCCGGGCTCGGCCTGGAGACCACCGGCGAACCCGCCGCCGCCGTGGTGCCCGTGGTGCTCGGCGAGCCGCAGGCGGCCGTGCGCGCCCAGGAGATCTGCGCGCGGCACGGCGCCCGCGTCGGCTGCTTCCGCCCCCCGTCGGTACCGAAGGGACGCGCGTGCCTGCGCGTCACCGCCCGCGCCACCCTGGACGAAAACGACCTCGCAACGCTAGAACGGGCCCTGAAAGATGTCGCCGTCTCGGCCACCCGTACCCTTCACACATAACATCGGGGAAACCGATGATGAACGTGAGGAGAGACCGTGACGGAGGTCAGGGGCGGGCCCCGGCACGGGGGCGGCTACAGAGCCGATCGGGCACCACTCAGCGACATCGGCCGGCACCACTCGGCCAACGCACCGCGCATTCCGAAGTACTACAAGCTCAAGGAGCTGCTCGTCGAGCTGATCCAGTCCCTACCGCCCGGTAGCCCGCTGCCGCCGGAGCGGACGCTCGCCGAGAAGTACGAGACCTCGCGCACCACGGTCCGGCAGGCGCTGGCCGAACTGGTCGTCGAGGGACGGCTGCAGCGCATCCAGGGGAAGGGCACCTTCGTCGCCAAGCCGAAGGTCGCCCAGGAGCTGCAGCTGGTCAGCTACACCGAGGACATGCGGCACAAGGGCCTGCGGCCCGAGACCCGCATCCTGGAGATCGGTTACGTCAGCGCCGACGAACGCATGGCCGGCCTGCTCGGCATCCGGACGGGAGGCCGGGTGCTGCGCATCCACCGGCTCCGGCTGGCCGACGGGGAGGCCATGTCGGTCGACACCTCGCACCTGCCGGCCCGCCGCTTCCCGGGCCTGCGCCGCGAACTGCCACGGCACCGCTCGCTGTACGAGACGCTGGCCACCGCCTACGACGTCCACCTCGCCGAGGCCGAGGAGACCATCGAGACGGTGCTGGCGACCCCGCACGACGCCCAGCTGCTCGGCGTGGACGTGGGCCTGCCGATGCTGCTGCTGTCCCGGCACGCCGTGGACACCAGCGGCCAGCCCGTCGAATGGGCCCAGAGCCTGTACCGAGGCGACCGCTACAAGTTCATCACCCGCCTCAAGCGGACCTAGAACGATCTTTCCCCGTACGACTTGCGGTGTGGACCCTCGCCTAACGGCTCGGGCCCACACCGCGTAAGACCTCCCGCCCCCCGCGCAGACCCACGGCGTAAAACCGGGGGAGTCGGGGGTGTGGTTGGGGGTCAGAGGGTCTGGGAGAGGGCCTTGATGGGCATCTGGAGTTCGGTGAGCAGGGCCAGGTCCTGGGAGGCGGGGCGGCCGAGGGTGGTCAGGTAGTTGCCGACGATGATGGCGTTGATGCCGCCCAGCATGCCGTCACGGGTGCCCAGGTCGCCCAGGGTCAGCTCGCGGCCGCCCGCGTAGCGCAGGATGGTGCGCGGCAGCGCCAGGCGGAACGTGCCGATCGTCTTGAGCGCCTCGGGGCCCTCCACCAGCGGACGGTCGGCGAACGGGGTGCCCGGACGCGGCGCCAGGAAGTTCAGCGGCACCTCGTCGGGCTCCAGCTCGGCCAGCTGCCCGGCGAACTCGGCGCGCTGCTCGACGGTCTCGCCCATGCCGATGATGCCGCCGCAGCACAGCTCCATGCCCGCCTCCTTGACCATGAGGCAGGTCTCCCAGCGCTCCTCCCAGGAGTGCGTGGTGACCACGTTGGAGAAGTGGGAGCGGGCGGTCTCCAGGTTGTGGTTGTAGCGGTGGACGCCCATCGAGACCAGCTCGTCCACCTGGGCCTGGGTGAGCATGCCCAGCGAGCAGGCGATGTTGATCTCGACGGCGTCGTTGATGGCCTTGATCCCGTCGCGGACCTGCGCCATCAGCCGCTCGTCCGGGCCGCGCACGGCCGCGACGATGCAGAACTCGGTGGCGCCGGTGCGGGCGGTCTCCCTGGCCGCCTCCACCAGCTCGGGGATGTTCAGCCACACCGAGCGCACCGGGGACTCGAATTTGCCCGACTGCGAGCAGAAGTGGCAGTCCTCGGGGCAGCCGCCGGTCTTCAGGGAGATGATCCCCTCGACCTCGACCTCCGGTCCGCACCAGCGCATCCGCACCTCGTGCGCCAGCGCCAGCAGGTCGGCGATCCGTTCGTCGGGCAGCGTCAGGCACTCCAGGGCCTGCTCGGCGGACAGCCCCCGGCCCTCCTCCAGCACCTGGCGGCGGGCGACCTCAAGGATGTCGGTCACGGACCCCTACCTTCCTTCCTGGGTTGACGCGGCGTTCGTGCGCTCTGGGGAGAACATCGGCTCGGAGGACGTCGGGTCGGTCAGGGGACGGCGGTGCCCTGGGCGTCGCGGAACGCGGCCGGGTCGAACGAGCCGCCGAACACCGGCGCCAGCGCGCGGTGCGCGGCCACCAGGAACTCGGCCGGGTCGAGAGCGCCCGCGCCCGCGGGCACCGCCCCGGCCAGCGGCCGGGCCGAGATCGTCTCCAGGTCCGGCACGTTGCTGCGCATCGCCAGGTCCGGCTTTTCGGGCCACTCCCCGATCACCACGCCGGCGGGCTGCACGCCGCGGTGCGCCATCGCCTCCAGGGTCAGCGCGGTGTGGTTGAGGGTGCCGAGGTCGGGCCGGGTCACCACGACGGCGGGGGCGCCCAGCCAGCGGGCCAGGTCGGCGACGGTGGTGCCCTCCTCGTCGTAGCGGACCAGCAGCCCGCCCGCGCCCTCCACCAGCACCAGGCGGCGGGTCTCGGCCAGCTCGCGGATGCGGCCCGCGACCTCGGGCAGGGCCACCGGCGGCAGCCCGGCGCGGCGGGCGGCCGCGGCCGGGGACAGCGCGTCGGGAAAACGGGCGAACTCGTGCAGGTCGTCCACGCCCGCCAGGCGTCGCACGACGTCCAGGTCGCCGGGTTCGCCGGGCGACACGCCGGTCTGCGCGGGCTTGACCACGGCGACCGACGACCCGCGGGCGGCGGCCAGCGCGGCCAGCGCCGCGGTCACGATCGTCTTGCCGACGCCCGTACAGGTTCCGGTCACCACGAGCACACTCACGACCGGCACCCTAGCGCGGGCCGCTCCGGCGGCGCGCTCGCCGAATTCCACAGTCTTGGCCAGGGGAATTTGTACGCGGGTTCGCGCGCATGCCCCCGGAATGCCCTGGAATCCCCCGGAACCCGGCGGTGGCACACCGCGTCCAACCCCCATGGCCGGGCTCACACGCGCGACGGGGGCCGCGACGGCGCTGGCGGGGACGATCGTCCTCGCCGCGTGCGGCTCGAACGCCTACAAGGTGACGGACGAGGCCTCACCCCCGCCGTCCTCCACCGGGGCAGCGACCGCCGAACCGTCTTCCGGCGAACGGCTCGTCCTGCGCTGGCGGCGGACCGGAGGCATCGCCGGGTTCGGCGGCTCCGGCGCCCTCCCCGACTTCTCGCTGTACGGCGACGGGCGCGCGATCTTCGTCCCGGACGGCGGCGACCGGCGCGCCACCGAGTACCGGCTGAGACCGGACGCGCTGCGGCGGCTGCTCGACCAGGCCCGCGCGGCCGGGCTCGACCGGTCGCGCACGATCGCCCCGGACGAGCAGGTCATGGACGCCCCGGTCCTGGAGATCACCATGGGGGCCGCGCGCACTCGGGTGGTCATGCCCGAGGAGCACGACGGTCCGGTGACGCGGTTCCAGAAGCGCCTGTATCCGACGGGCTGGGCGGAAGGCGACCAGGCGGGGCCGGGCCGCCCGTACCGTCCCGCCCGGGTGGCGGTGCTGGCCGGACGGGTCGGCGCCGACGTCGGATCCGGCGACGGCCAGGGCGTGAAGACCTGGCCGCTGGCACCGCTCGACCGCGGCGAGCGGGTCGCCGGAGGGCTGTGCACGGTGCTGACCGGCCGCGACGCCGCCACCGCCGAACGCCTCGCCGCGTCCGGCTCCTCCGCCACCCCCTGGCGCAGCGGCGCGCACCTGTACTCCGTCCGCTTCCGGCCGCTGCTGCCCGACGAGACGGCCTGCGCCGACATCGCCCGCCCCTGACCCCGCGCATACCCTGGGGCGCGGATCCGATCTACCCAGGGAGCACCATAGGTGTCAGAAACGTCGGTTGTGCATGGCCCGGTGACGGTCCGGACCGCCCGTCCGGACGAGCACGACCTCGTGGGCGAGCTGACCGTCGAGGTCTACGTCGGCGGCGGGCTGGTCGCGCCCGACTCCGGGTACGTCCCGGAGCTGCGCGACGCCCGCGCCCGCGCCGCGCACACCGAACTGCTCGTGGCCGAGATCGCCGGGGAGGTGGTGGGCGCGGTGGCATACTGCCCGCCCGGCAGCCGGTACGCGGCGGTCGCCGACGCGGACGAGGCCGAGTTCCGCATGCTGGCCGTCGTGGAGCGGGCGCGCGGCCTGGGGGTGGGCCGCGCCCTGGTCGAGGCGTGCCTGCACCGCGCCCGCGCGGCGGGGCTGCGCGGGCTGCGGCTGGTCACGCAGCACAACATGCCGGTGGCGCACCGCATGTACGAGCGGATGGGCTTTCGCCGGACGCCCGAGCGCGACTGGTCCCTGGACTCCGGGAAACGGCTGCTCATCTACCACATGCCGCTGTGACGCGCATGCCGCCGCGCGTCCGCCGGGGCGCCGGGCGCCGCGAGGGGTCAGGCCGAGGCGAGCGTGCCGTGCTCGGCGCAGCGGGCCGTCCAGCCCATCGGCGTCACCTGGACCACCATCCGGCGACGGCACCGGGTGCAGTAGCGCGGCGGCTCCATCAGCCGGGCGGCCCGGCAGTCGCGGTGGTCGCCCTCCGCCGCCGGGGCGCCGCAACGGTCGCAGTACGTCTCCACGGTGCGAGCGTATTACTCGATGACGGCGATCAGGTCGCCCTCCTGGACGACCTGGCCCTCGGTGACGGCCAGCTTGGCGACCGTGCCCGGCTCCTCGGCCAGCACCGGGATCTCCATCTTCATCGATTCCAGGATCACCAGGGTGTCGCCCTCGTTCACCTGGTCGCCCTCGGCGGCGGTCACCTTCCACACGTTCGCCACCATCTCGGCGTGCACGTCGGCCACGACGGTTCCTTCCTTCGATGTGCCAGGGATGAGTTCGGCGGACGCGCCCGGAGCCGGGCGGGCGCCGCCGCAGGTCGACGGGTTGCGCACCGCGAGACGCGGCGCGGGGGGTACGGCGCGGTGGGCGGCTAGCGCTCCCGCATCCGGCCGACGAGCCCGGTGTCGTAGGACCCGTCGGCGAACTCCGGATGGTCGAGCAGCTCGGCCAGGAACGGCAGGTTGGTCTTGGGGCCCTCGATGCGGAACGCCCCGACCGCCGCCCGCGCCCGCCGGACCGCGTCGTCCCGCGTGTCGGCGTGCACGCACAGCTTGGCCAGCAGCGGGTCGTAGTGCGGGGTGACGGTGTTGCCCTCGGCGTATCCGGCGTCGATGCGGATGCCGTCGCCGACCGGCTCCTCCCACACCCTGATCTCGCCGGGGCCGGGCAGGAACCGCACCGGGTCCTCGGCGTACACGCGCAGCTCGATCGCGTGGCCGCGCGGCTCCACCGCGGTGAACGACACCGGCTCGCCCGCCGCCACCAGCAGCTGCTGCTCGACCAGGTCGATGCCGGTGACCAGCTCGGTGACCGGATGCTCCACCTGCAGCCGGGTGTTCATCTCCAGGAAGAAGAAGTCCTTGGTGGCCGGGTCGACCAGGCACTCCACGGTGCCCGCCCCGCGGTACCCGATCGCCTCGCCCGCCCGTACCGCCGCGGCCAGCATCCGCTCGCGCAGCTCGCCGGCGACGCCCGGCGACGGGGTCTCCTCGGCGACCTTCTGGTGCCGGCGCTGCACCGAGCAGTCCCGCTCGCCCAGCGCCACCACGGTGCCGTCGGCGAGCCCGAGGATCTGCACCTCCACGTGCCGGGCCCGCTCCACGTACCGTTCCAGCAGGATGTCGGCGCTGCCGAAGAAGCGTTCGGCGCGGGTGCGGGCGGTCTCGAACGCCGCGCGCAGGCCCGTCTCGTCGCGGACGGCGGCCATGCCGATGCCGCCCCCGCCCGCCGCGGCCTTGACCATCACCGGGTAGCCGATGCGCTCGGCCTCCTCGGCGGCGGTGTCGGCGTCCGGCACCGGCTCCCACACGCCGGGCGCCACCGGGACGCCCGCCTCCTTCATCAGGTTCCGCGCGTTGATCTTGTCGCCCATGCGGGCGATGGCCAGCGGCGGCGGGCCGATCCAGACCAGGCCCGCGTCGATCACCTGCCGGGCGAACGCGGCGTTCTCCGACAGGAACCCGTACCCGGGGTGGACGGCCTGCGCGTTGGTGCGGCGCGCGGCCTCCAGGATGCGCGGGGCGTCCAGGTAGCTGCGCGCGGGCTGCGGCGGCCCGATCAGGATGGCCTCGTCGGCCTCGGCGACGAACGGCAGGTCGGCGTCGGCCTCGGAGTACACCGCGATGGCCTTCAGGCCCATCGCACGCACGGTGTGGATGATCCGGCTGGCGATCTCACCGCGGTTCGCCACGAGCACGGACTCGAACACCAGGGGGTTCTCCTTCCACCTGTACACCTGTACACGCGACGGCGCGCCGGAACGGACGTGGCCGACCCTAGTCCGCGCGCGGGCGACGCGTCCGGGCGCGCGAGCGACAAATACCAGCCGGTAGTTTTGTCCGCCGCCCCCTATGTCCCCTACGTCCGGCTACCGGCCGCGACACGTCCGGCGACACGCGCGGCGAACACGCGCGGCGAACACGCGCGGCGAACACGCGCGGCGAACACGTGCGGCGGGCGGGCGGGAGGCGCTACGAGCGGAGACGGCGGTCGACGACGCGGCTGAGCGCCTCCACCACGGCGGGGTCGTACTCCGACGCCGAGTCCAGCCGCAGCCGTTCCAGCACGGCGGCGCCCCGGTCGCGGTCGGAGGAGTCGCCGACCAGGTCGTCGTAGGCGTTGGCGACCTTGATGATGCGGCTGGCCAGCGGCGGCGGCACCGGCCGCTCCACGCCGTCGTCGGCGCCGGCCGGCTCGCCCTTGCTCCGCCGAGAGGTGTGGGAGGCCGTCCCCTCGCCGGGGGACGCGGCGGTGCGGTAGGGGTGCGAGGACAGCCGGACGATGTGCGCCACCCGGTCCAGCACCCCGGTCTGCTTGATCACCTCGGCGCCGAGCTCGGCGATGCGGCGCTGCTCGGTGGGCGAGGCCAGCACGGTGGCGCCGCCGGGGATCGGGTCGCCGAGCGACAGCTGGCCGATGTCGTGCATGAGGGCCGCGTACTCCAGCTCCAGCAGCTCCTCCTCGCACATGCCCAGCTCACGGCCCATGCCCACGGCCAGCCGCGAGACCCGCCGCGAGTGCCCCGTCTCGACGTAGCCGCCGACCTCGGTCACCCGCGACAGCGCCCGCACCGTCTGCAGGTACGTGGCCCGCACCCCCGAGTAGCGGCGGAAGGCGAACTGGGTGACCAGGATCGGCGCGGTGAACACCGCCAGCGCCACCGGCCCGAGCACGGTGGTGGCGACCGCGATGAGCATGGCGGTGGCGCTGGTGGCCGCGCACAGCGCCATCTTGGCGCGGATCTCGTCGCGCAGCGCGATGCCGAACCGGGCCCGCACCGTCTCGGCGCGGATCCACGCCGCGACCACCACGTCGGTGAAGCAGGAGATCACCACGGTCAGGCACATCGCCGCCAGCAGGAACTGCCAGTCCAGGTCCAGTGACAGCAGGGGGCGGAAGCACAGCGCCACCACCGCCACGGTGAACAGCCGCCGCGCCATGGCGTCCGGCCGCGGCATCCGGCCGACCGCGGCGTGCGGGAGCGAGCCGACCAGCATGCCGGCCGCGGTCACCGCCACCACCTGCAGCGGCGAGTGCAGCGCCGGGTGGACGCCGAGCAGCGCCCCGGGCGGGGCGTTCTCGGGACCGACGCCGACGAGCAGGGCGTACCCGAGGGCGCCCGCGGTGGCGACCGGGGCGACCTCGCGGTTGCCGGGCATGACCATGCGGAACAGCTCGCCCAGCGCGATCAGCACCCCGAAGAGCACCGCCACGTCGGGCTGTTGCAGGCCGACCGTGGTGACCCGGGTGACGGCGACGGCCACGCAGAGCCCGGCGGCGGCGATGACCAGCAGCTTCCCGGAGTCGACGTTCTGCCAGGCGCTCCGGGGGTGGTGGGCGCTCACGGGCCCCTACCGCCGCGCGCCGTCCCCGGCGACCCGGATCGGGGCGCTGGGATCGTCGTGGTCCTGCTGGGTGGTCTCCACCACGTCGTCGTCGGGCAGCACCACGGGCTTGGGCGGGTCCCAGCCGTCGCGTTCCAGCGCGCGCAGGAACGCGTCGACCATCACCGGGTCGAAGTGGTCGCCCGCGCACTTGCGCAGTTCGCCCACCGCCTTCTCGATGCTGAGCGCCGAGCGGTAGGAGCGGGTGGACGTCATCGAGTCGAACGCGTCGGCCACCGAGATCACGCGGGCGAACTCGGGGATCTCGTCGCCCGCCAGGCCCATGGGGTAGCCGGTGCCGTTCATCTTCTCGTGGTGGTGCATGATCCCGGCCAGCGCCTCGTCAAGGAAGCCGATCTCACGGACGATCTCCAGCCCGCGCATCGGGTGGAGCTGGATCGCGGCGAACTCCTCCTCGGTCAGCGTCCCGTTCTTCTGCAGCACCTTGGTGGGGACGCCGAGCTTGCCGACGTCGTGCAGCATGCCCGCGTAGCGGATCGCCTCGACCCGGTCGGCGCGCATGCCGATCTCCTGGGCGATCATCACCGAGCCGCGGGACACCCGTTCGGAGTGGCCGCGGGTGTAGTAGTCCTTGGTCTCCACCGCCTGGCACAGCGCGGCCAGCGTCGCGGCGTGCGCCTGCTGCTGGGCGTGGGTCTGCTCCAGCGCCCACCGGGCGATGAACAGCGGCAGCAGCACCAGCACCGCCGCGAACGTGCCGACGTGCTGCCACAGGCCCGCGATGAGCAGCCCGAACATGCCGTAGCCCAGGCAGCCCACCGACAGCTGGCCGCTCTCGCGCAGCAGTTCGCGGGGCGCCGCCTGCTTGGACAGCAGCAGGATGCCGGCCATGAGCAGCAGGTTGACGCCGACGAAGGTGACCAGGGCGCCGAGGAACGGGACGATGACCTGCTCGACCCAGTCGGCCTGGCCGAAGCGGGGCGGGCTGCCGCCGAGCGCCTCGAACACGGTGCCCGCGGCGTACCCGCACAGCGCGAACTGGGCCCCGTTGAACAGCCGTTTCACCGGCGCGAACAGCCGCTGTCCGGTGACCACGGCCGACAGGCCCAGCAGCGCGGCCCCGGCGGGACCCAGGAGCACCACCGACGCCAGGCTGGCGGCGAAGCTCAGCGAGACCCGCGCGCGTTCGACGTTGAGCAGCGCCGGCGCCGAGTCGCAGATGAGGAACAGGGCGGCCAGCACCGCCAGCTTCGACCAGTCCAGCTCGCGGAACGACGACGTCGCGATGAGCCCGGCCGCCAGGGCGACCACGCCGCAGACGTACGCCCAGGCAGCCAGTGGTAGTCCACGCATTGCCGCACCTTCGGAAACGGAACGTGGGGCCGCCGCCGGGGCCGGTGGTGCCGGTGCCCACCTAGACCCAGGACACGCCCTCGGGCATCCTCAGCGACGACGCCGAGGCGCCCCGGTCTCGACTGAGCCCGGCCGTCCTCACACGCTTGAGCATGGCATTCGCCTCCCCCCGTGAACCGGCCCCGAGCGCCCGGGCGAGCGCGAGGACCCGGCCGCCGGGGCATGCGAGTGCTCCCGTCGCTGATTCCGGCACAAGCCTAACGTGAGCGGCGCAGGTCACACAGGCATGCGGCGAATCGTGAGCAAAGCGTGAACTAATCGTCACCTTAGGTGATCCGCACCTCAGGCGCTTCCTGCGGCCACCCGCTCGCGCGCCCACGCGGCGGTCGCGGCGAGGCCCTCGCGCAGCGGCACGCGCGGCCGCCAGCCGAGGGCCCGCTCGGTCGCCGCCGGGTCGACGGCCATCGCGGGCAGGTCGCCCGGCCGCGGCGGCGCGAACGCGGGGTCGTCCGGCGCGCCCACCGCCTCGGCGACCAGGGTGTGCAGCTCGCGGTCGGTGGTCTGCAGGCCGGTGCCGACGTTGAACCGGCCGCCGCCGCCCGCGTCCCCGGTGGCGCGGGCGAACGCGTCGACCACGTCGAGCACGTACACGTAGTCGCGGGTCTGGGTGCCGTTACCGAACACCCGGGTCGGCCGGCCCGCCAGCAGCGCGTCGGTGAAGATCGAGACCACCCCGGCCTCGCCCTCGGGGGTCTGCCGCGGCCCGTAGACGTTGGCCAGCGTCAGGATGGTGAAGTCCAGGTCGTGCAGCGCCCGGTACGTGCGCAGGTACACCTCGCCGGAGACCTTGGACGCGGCGTACGGCGAGGCGGGCCGCAGCTCGGCGTCGGGCGGGACGGGCAGCGCGTCCGGCACCCCGTACACCGCGCAGCTGGAGGCGAACACCACCTTGCGGGCGCCGCCCGCGCGCGCGGCCTCCAGCACGTTGGCGGTGCCCAGCGCGTTGGTGCGCGCGTCGTGCAGCGGGTCGGCGACGCTGGCGCGCACGCTGACCTGCGCCGCCAGATGGCAGATCACCTCGGGCCGGCGGGCGGCGACCCGGCCGGCGAGCGCCGGGTCGGCCACGTCCATGCGCCAGATCTCCACGTCCGGGCGCGCGTTGCGGCCCGAGGAGAAGTCGTCGACGCCGATGACCTGGTGGCCGTCGGCGAGCAGCCGGTCGACCAGGTGGGAGCCGATGAATCCGGCAGCGCCGGTGACGAGTACGAGCACGCCGGAAACCCTAGATCAGTCGGCGGCCTGTTTCTCGGCTTTGCCGGCGGCCCCGGCGGCCCCGGCGGCCCGGGCCTCGCCGGCCTCCCCGGCTCCCTCGGCCTCCTTGAGCTCGCCGCACAGCTGCTCGATGCGTCCCATCACCTTGGCCCGCAGGTCGCCGGGCACCGGCTCGCACCCGCACGACTTGCCGACCAGCTTCTTGACGGCCTCCTCCAGGCCGAACTCGCGCAGGCACGGCCCGCACTCGTCCAGATGCTGCTGCACCTCGCCGCAGCCCCTCTGGTCGAGCTCGCCGTCCAGATAGGTGTAGACCCTGGCCAGCACTTCGCTGCACGGCGTGTCGTGGTGGTCGCCACAGCTCATGACGATCCCTCCCCCGCCCGGGTCAGCCCGCGCTCCCGGGCGTAGTCCTCCAGCATGCCGCGCAGCTGCCGCCGCCCGCGGTGCAACCGGGACATCACCGTGCCGATGGGCGTGCCCATGATCTCGGCGATCTCCTTGTAGGCGAAGCCCTCGACGTCGGCGAGGTACACCGCGATGCGGAACTCCTCGGGGAGGTCCTGCAGGGCCCGCTTGACGTCGGTGTCGGGCAGGTGCTCCAGCGCCTCGGCCTCGGCCGACTTCAGGCCGCTGGAGGTGTGCGACTCGGCCCGCGCCAGCTGCCAGTCCTCGATCTCCTCGGTGGCCGACTGCTGCGGCTGCCGCTGCCGCTTGCGGTAGGAGTTGATGAAGGTATTGGTGAGGATCCGGTACAGCCACGCCTTGAGGTTGGTGCCCTCCCGGAACTGGTGGAAGGACGCGAACGCCTTGGCGAAGGTCTCCTGGACGAGATCCTCCGCGTCGGCGGGGTTGCGCGTCATGCGCAACGCGGCCGAGTAGAGCTGGTCCAGGAACGGGAGCACGTCGCGCTGGAAGCGCTCCTGCCGCTGCTCCACGGTCTCGGTGGCGTTCGAACGCGCCGGGGCCTGCGTCTCCTGCGCCCCGTTCCCCTGTGACGGGCGGCTCAGGCGCTCCTCGCTCCGCTGTCGCTCCGCTGCGGCCACCTGACCACCCCCTTCGTCCGTGATGGCGCCTTTGGCGGCGCCGTACGCCACAGACGATATAGGGCCGCGCAGCCGGACCGGACCATAGGGGGCGTTCCGCGGCGGCTGCACCGCGGCGTCCCCCGGATGCTCGGCAACGGCCGTGGTCATCGAGCAGCACCTCCGCTGTACGGATCGTTGTCGGTCCCGTACGGCACGCCCAGTGGCCCTTTTCGCGACGGTTTCGGTCGTCTCGCGGGTCGGAGGACGCCCGTACGCGGACGGTTGTGAGACGGTGCAACGCACGGACCGGCGCGTCGATTCCCGGGTAGGACGAATCCCGGGGACCACGGAGGGTGACGCGCGGCACCCACGGGGAAGAAGTCCACATAGAGGGCGAGAACAGGAGCAAACCGTTGCTACCGCTGCCGGCGCAACCTCCCGAACCCAGCGTCGCGGATCTGCGTGCCGCGCCGGGCGACGGCCGGTCCCTGGCGCTGTACTGGACGTTCTACTGGGCGGTCGCGGCGGCGCAGCTGGCCCGCTGGCTGCCGCGCCGGCCGTCGCTGGTCCTGGACATCTCGGGGGGACGCACGGGCAGCGCGGCGCAGGCGGCCGCCGCCGGCCACACCGTCCTGGAGATGCTCGACCCGCTGGTCACCCCGCCGGGCGGGGACGGCGGGGACACCGCCGACGGCCGGGCGAACGGCACGGCGGCGCCGCGGCTGCGCCCGCCCCCGGCTCCCGACCTGGCGGGCCCGCCGCCCGCCATGGCCGCCGC
>NZ_BAAAZG010000041.1:7967-23729 GCF_039536785.1 Actinomadura miaoliensis | reverse complement strand
CACCGAGATCGAGCGGGTCATGCAGGTGCTGAGCCGCCGCACCAAGAACAACCCGGTGCTGGTCGGCGAGCCCGGCGTCGGCAAGACCGCCGTCGTCGAAGGTCTCTCCCAGAAGATCGTCAAGGGCGAGGTGCCCGAGACCCTCAAGGACAAGCAGCTCTACACGCTGGACCTGGGCGCCCTGGTCGCCGGTTCCCGCTACCGCGGTGACTTCGAGGAGCGCCTGAAGAAGGTGCTCAAGGAGATCCGCACCCGCGGCGACATCATCCTGTTCATCGACGAGCTGCACACGCTCGTGGGTGCGGGCGCCGCCGAGGGCGCGATCGACGCCGCGTCCATCCTCAAGCCGATGCTGGCGCGGGGCGAGCTGCAGACCATCGGTGCCACCACCCTGGACGAGTACCGCAAGTACCTGGAGAAGGACGCCGCGCTGGAGCGCCGGTTCCAGCCGATCCAGGTCGCCGAGCCCTCCCTCAGCCACACCATCGAGATCCTCAAGGGCCTGCGGGACCGCTACGAGGCCCACCACCGCGTCTCCATCACCGACGGCGCGCTGGAGGCGGCGGCCCGCCTCGCCGACCGCTACATCTCCGACCGGTTCCTGCCGGACAAGGCGATCGACCTGATCGACGAGGCCGGGTCGCGGATGCGGATCCGCCGCATGACCGCGCCGCCGGACCTGCGCGAGTACGACGAGAAGATCGCCGACGTCCGCCGCGAGAAGGAATCGGCGATCGACGCCCAGGATTTCGAGAAGGCCGCCGCCCTCCGCGACCGCGAGAAGCGCCTGCTCGCCCAGAAGGCGCAGCGGGAGAAGGAGTGGAAGGCCGGCGACATGGACGTCGTCGCCGAGGTCACCGAGGAGCTGATCGCCGAGGTCCTGGCCACCGCCACGGGCATCCCGGTGTTCAAGCTGACCGAGGAGGAGTCCTCGCGGCTGCTGCGCATGGAGGACGAGCTGCACAAGCGCGTCATCGGCCAGCACGACGCGATCAAGGCCCTGTCGCAGTCCATCCGCCGCACGCGCGCCGGGCTGAAGGACCCCAAGCGTCCGGGTGGCTCGTTCATCTTCGCCGGCCCGTCGGGTGTCGGTAAGACCGAGCTGTCCAAGACGCTGGCGGAGTTCCTGTTCGGGGACGAGGACGCGCTCATCCAGCTGGACATGAGCGAGTTCATGGAGAAGCACACCGTCTCGCGGCTGTTCGGTTCCCCGCCCGGCTACGTCGGGTACGAGGAGGGCGGCCAGCTCACCGAGAAGGTGCGGCGCAAGCCGTTCTCGGTCGTGCTGTTCGACGAAATCGAAAAGGCCCACGGCGACATCTTCAACAGCCTGCTGCAGATCCTGGAAGAAGGACGCCTCACCGACGCCCAGGGCCGGGTGGTGGACTTCAAGAACACCGTCATCATCATGACCACCAACCTGGGCACCCGGGACATCTCCAAGGGCGTCTCGGTCGGTTTCGCCCGCCAGGGCGACGACCAGGGGTCGTACAACCGGATGAAGGCCAAGGTGCAGGAGGAGCTCAAGCAGCACTTCCGGCCCGAGTTCCTCAACCGTGTCGACGACACCGTGGTGTTCCACCAGCTGACCCCGAAGGAGATCATCCAGATCGTGGATCTGATGATCGCCAAGGTGGACGAGCGGCTGCGCGACCGGGACATGGGCATCGAGCTGCGGCCCGAGGCCAAGCAGCTGCTCGCCGACCGCGGCTACGACCCGGTGCTGGGCGCGCGTCCGCTGCGCCGCACGATCCAGCGCGAGATCGAGGACACCCTGTCGGAGAAGATCCTCTACCACGAGCTCAAGGCCGGGCAGATCGTGATCGTGGGCGTGGAAGGCGAGGGCGAGGACGCCAAGTTCACCTTCCGGGGTGTGCCGAAGCCGTCCGGCGTGCCCGACAGCCCGCCCCCGATCGAGGGCGCGGTCAACTTCAACAAGGACTGACGTCCGAGGGCGTCGTTCCCGGGCCACATGAAAGGGCCCGCATCGTGCCGGCCGGCACGATGCGGGCCCTTTTCGTGTCATCACCCCCGTGGCGAGGCCGCCGATCAAGACGTTTAGCGAATGCGTTCACATGCGAGGATCACCGTCCGGAGCGGAGCCGTGACGATCTTTCGCCGCACCGTTCCGGAACGCTCCAGGAAAACCGTTCGCATTCACCGGATGATCTCGGCGTGGCCGCGGACTAGGATTGGCCGGCGCACGAGAATCTCAGATTGGCGATTCCGGCCGGGTGCGCACGGGTGGCCGGGGGTCGAGGAGCGCGATGACCATGGCCCAGTCGGCGGCCGGCCGGCCGGTGAGTCCCCTGTTCGCGTCCTCCCGCGGCGGCCCCACGGTGCTGCGCGTGCTGCTCGGCGCGCAGCTGCGCCGCCTCCGCGAGACCGCGGGGATCAGCCGTGACGACGCGGCGTACGCGATCCGCGCGTCGGTGTCGAAGATGTGCCGCCTGGAACTCGGCCGGGTCGGCTTCAAGGAGCGCGACGTGGCCGATCTGCTGACCATGTACGGGGTGGTCGACGACGCCGAGCGGGCCGGGCTGCTGTCGCTGGTGCGGCGCGCCAACGAGCCGCAGTGGTGGCAGCCGTACGGCGACATCATGCCGAGCTGGTTCGAGCAGTACGTGGGGCTGGAGGAGGCCGCGGTGCGGCTGCGCACGTACGCGACGCAGTTCGTGCCCGGCCTGCTGCAGACCGAGGACTACGCCCGCGCCGTGGCGCGGCTGCGCCATCCCCACGCCCCCAAGGAGGAGCTGGAGCGCCGCGTCTGCCTGGAGACGGCGCGGCAACGGCTGCTGACCCGGCCGGACGCGCCCAAGCTGTGGACGGTGATCGACGAGGCGGCGCTGCGGCGGCGGCTGGGCGGCGTCGCGGTGCTGCGCGGCCAGCTCGAACACCTGCTGGAGGTGAGCGCGCTGCCGAGCGTCACCGTGCAGATCCTGCCGTTCGACCGGGGGGTGAGCGCGCCGGGCGGTCCGTTCACCATCCTGCGCTTCCAGGAGCCCGACCTGCCCGACGTGGTGTACCTGGAGCAGCTCGACAACGCCGCGTACCTGGAGCGGCGCGTCGACCTGGACCTGTACGGCCGCACCATGGACGCGCTGTGCGCGCAGGCGTGCGTGCCGAGCGACACCGCGGCGCTGATCGAGGGCGTCCTCGCCGACCTGTGACCGCGCACGGCCGCTGACGGCCCGCGACGTCCACTGACGGCGGGTGACGAAGTTGATCATCTTCGCTGGTCAGCGGTGAGAGCGGAATCACGGAGGGCCCCATGGCGGGTTAGGGGAGGCTAAGTTAAATTAGGTCGGCCTTGGTCCCAGCGACGAGGCTCAGTGAGGACTCGACTTCCCTGGAGCCGACCATGAAAGCCGTCCGTCTGCCCCGTGGCGCCGCGGTGGCCGTCACCGCGGCCGTGGCCCTCGCCACCGTCCCCGGCTGTACCGAGAAACAGGGCGAAGGCGGCGGGTCGGAGGCGATTCAGGTGACCGCGAGCGACACCGAGTGCAATGTGTCGCGCACGACGTTCCCGGCGGGCCACGTGAAGCTGGCGGTGCGCAACACCGGGGCCAAGGTCACCGAGGTCTACGTCTACGCCCCCGGCGACCGGATCGTCACCGAGCGTGAGAACATCGGCCCCGGCACCCGGGCCGACATCACCGCCGAGGTGAAGGCCGGGTCGTACGAGATCGCGTGCAAGCCCGGCATGCAGGGCGACGGCATCCGCCAGAAGGTGACCGCCACCGGCCAGGGCGCGGCGCGGGCGGGTGATCCGCGTTTGGATCGTGCCATCGCCGAGTACCGCCGGTACGTCCAGGCGCAGGCCGACGAGACGCTGCCCAAGGTCGAGAAGTTCGCCGCCGCCGTCAAGGCCGGCGACGTGGCGCGGGCCAAGAAGGCCTACGCCGTCTCCCGCGTCGGCTGGGAGCGCACTGAGCCGGTCGCCGAGTCGTTCGGCGACATCGACCCCAAGGTCGACGTGCGCGAGGACGGCCTCGAACAGGGCCAGGCGTGGACCGGCTGGCACCGCCTGGAGAAGGCGCTGTGGCAGGGCGGCAGGATCGGCGACGAGGAGAAGAAGCTCGCCGACCGGCTGGTCGCCGACCTGAAGGACTGGCAGAAGCGCGTCGGCACCGCCGACATCACCGCGACCGGCATGGCCAACGGCGCCAAGGAACTGCTCGACGAGGTCGCCACCGGCAAGGTCACCGGCGAGGAGGAGCGCTACAGCCACACCGACCTGGCCGACTTCCACGCCAACGTGGAGGGTGCGCAGAAGTCCTACGAGCTGCTCAAGCCGGTGGCCGCCGAGAAGGACCCGGCGCTGGCCAAGGAGCTGGACGAGCGGTTCGCCGCGCTGTTCCGGCTGCTGGACGACCACCGCGACAAGGGGTCGCCCGACGGCTTCGTCCCCTACGACACCGTCGGCAAGGACGACCGCAAGAAGCTGTCGGACGGCGTCAACGCGCTGGCCGAACCGCTGTCCAAGCTCGCCGCCGCCGTCGCCGGGTGAGGGGGCCGGTCCGATGAGCGCTGACACCGCACCGCCTTCGGCGAGGGTCTCCCGGCGCGCGCTGCTCGGCTGGGGCGGCGCGGGCCTGGCCCTCGGCGTGACCGCGTCCGGCGGCGCCGCGGCGGCCGCGATCGGCCTCGGCGGCGACGAGCCGGACTCCGGCGACGCCGTGCCGTTCTACGGGACGCACCAGGCCGGGATCGCCACGCCCGTCCAGGACCGGCTGCACTTCGCCGCGTTCGACGTCACCACCGACGACCGGCAGGCGCTGATCTCCCTGCTGCGGGAGTGGACGCGGGCGGCGGCGAGGATGACCGCCGGGGAGCCGGTCGGCGAGGGCGCGGTCGGGGGCCTGCCCGAGGCGCCGCCGGACGACACCGGCGAGGCGCTCGGCCTCAGGCCGTCCCGGCTGACGCTGACCGTCGGGTTCGGCCCGACCCTGTTCACCAAGGACGGCAAGGACCGGTTCGGCCTGGCCGCCCGCCGCCCGGCCGCGCTGATCGACCTGCCCCCCTTCCCCGGCGACGCGCTCGACCCGGCGCGTGGCGGCGGCGACCTGTGCGTGCAGGCGTGCGCCGACGATCCGCAGGTGGCCGTGCACGCGATCCGCAACCTGGCGCGCATCGGCTTCGGCAAGGTGTCGGTGCGCTGGTCGCAGCTGGGGTTCGGCAAGACGTCGTCCACCACCCCGGACGCGCACACCCCCCGCAACCTGATGGGGTTCAAGGACGGCACCCGCAACATCTCCGGCACCGACACCGCCGCGCTCGACGAGCACGTGTGGGTGCGGCCGCAGGACGGCCCGGCGTGGATGGTCGGCGGCTCGTACCTGGTCGCCCGCAGGATCGCGATGAACATCGAGACGTGGGACCGCGCCCCGCTCAAGGAGCAGGAGGACATCTTCGGCCGCACCAAGGGCGAGGGCGCCCCGTACGGCGCGCGGCGCGAGCACGACGAGCCGGACCTGAACGCGATGCCCGCCGACGCGCACGTGCGGCTGGCGCATCCCGACAGCAACGGCGGCGCGCGGATGCTGCGCCGCGGCTATTCGTACACCGACGGCACCGACGGGCTGGGACGGCTGGACGCCGGGCTGTTCTTCCTGGCCTACCAGCGCGACATCCGCCGCGGCTTCCTGCCGGTGCAGACGCGCCTGGCGCGAAGTGACGCCCTGAACGAGTACATCCGCCATGTCGGCTCGGCGGTCTTCGCGATCCCGCCCGGGGTCCGGGACGCGGCCGGCTGGTGGGGCAAGGAGCTGTTCTCCTGATGTTCGCCAACTACCTGATCGGGCTGCGCGAGGGCCTGGAGGCCAGCCTGATCGTGTGCATCCTGGTCGCCTACCTGGTCAAGACCGGCCGCCGGGACGCGCTGCGTCCCATCTGGACGGGCGTGGCGATCGCGGTGGCCGTGGCCCTGGCGTTCGGCGCGGTCCTGCAGTACGGGTCGACCACGCTGACGTTCGAGGCGCAGGAGTTCCTCGGCGGCACCCTGTCGATCATCGCGGTGGGCCTGGTCACCTGGATGGTGTTCTGGATGCGCCGCACCGCCCGGCACCTGAAGTCCGAGCTGCACGGCAAGCTGGACCAGGCGCTGGTCATGGGCACCGGCGCGCTGGTGGTGACGGCGTTCCTGGCGGTGGGCCGGGAGGGCCTGGAGACCGCGCTGTTCATCTGGTCGGCGGTGCAGGCCACCGGTGACGGCGTGCGCCCGCTGGTCGGCGCGCTGCTCGGGCTGGCCACGGCCGTGGTGCTGGGCTGGCTGTTCTACCGCGGCGCCGTGCGGATCAACCTGGGCCGGTTCTTCACCTGGACGGGCGCGATGCTGGTCGTCGTGGCGGCGGGGGTGCTGGCCTACGGGTTCCACGACCTGCAGGAGGCGCGGTTCCTGCCCGGCCTCGGCACCAAGGCGTTCGACGTCAGCGACGCGATCCCGCCGGGCAGCTGGTACGGCACGCTGCTCAAGGGCACCGTCAACTTCCAGCCGGACCCGACCGTGCTGCAGGTGGTCGTGTGGTCGCTGTACCTGGTGCCGGTGCTGGCGCTGTTCCTGCTGCCGGGCAGGATCCGGCGGCCCGCCGAGCCGCAGGCCCGTCCGGCCGAGCCGGCCAAGCCGCCGGCGTGATCGGCATCCCCGAAATCAGCGTCCCCGGGATCAGCGTCCGTGCCGGGCGCGGGCGATCGAGCGGCGGGCGGCGTCGACCACGGCGTCGACCGTGACGCCGAGCTCGGCGAGCACCCGGTCGCCCGGCCCGGACAGCCCGAACCGCTCGACCGACACGGCCTCGCCGTGGGTGCCGAGGTAGCGCCACCAGCCCTGGGCGACGCCCGCCTCCACGCTGACCCGGGCGGGCACGTCGGGCGGCAGGACGGCGTCGCGGTACGCCTCGTCCTGTTCGGCGAACCACTCCAGGCACGGCATCGACACCACGCGGGCGCCGATCCCGTCGGCGGCCAGCCGGTCGCGGGCCTCGACGGCGAGCGCCACCTCCGACCCCGTCGCGATGATCAGCACGTCGGGGGACGGGGCGTCGGCCAGCACGTAGCCGCCGCGCGCCACGTCGGCCGCCAGATCGTCCGCCGCGTCCGGTCCACCGTGGTCGAGGGCGGGCGCGGGGTGACGGCCGAGCGCGAACGCCACCGGCCGGTCGGCCCGCTCCAGCACGCGCCGCCAGGCGGCGACCGTCTCGGCCGCGTCCGCCGGGCGCACCACGTCCAGCCCCGGAACCCCGCGCAGCCCCCACAGCTGCTCGACGGGCTGGTGGGTCGGCCCGTCCTCGCCGACCGTGACCGAGTCGTGGGTGAACGCCAGCGTGACCGGCAGCCGCATCATCGCCGCCAGCCGCAGCGCGGGCCGCAGGTAGTCGGAGAACGCCAGGTAGGTGGTGCCGAACGGGCGGAATCCGCCGTGCAGGGCGATGCCGTTGAGGATCGCGGCCATGGCGTGCTCGCGGATGCCGAAGTGCAGCGTCGTCCCCGCCGGGTCGGCGGCGGAGAACGGGCGGCGGCCGGGGAAGGCGACGTTCGTCGACTCCGACAGGTCAGCCGAGCCGCCCCAGATCTCGGGCAGGTGCTCGGTGAGCGCGGCGAGCACGGCCCCGCCGGCCTTGCGCGTCGGCTGGGGGCCGTCGCCCGGCGCGGGCAGCAGATCCGCCCAGCCGGACGGGAGCGTGCCGGTGGCCAGCCGTTCGTCCAGGTCGACCAAGTCGAGGGGCGCGGCGGCGCGCCAGGCGGCGTGGGCCTTGTCCCAGTCGGCGCGCAGGCGGGCGCCGCGTTCCAGCGCCGCCCGCGTGTGGTCGAGGACGTGCTCGGGGACGGCGAAGGAGACCTGCGGGTCCATGCCGAGCAGCCGCTTGACCTCGGCGGTCTCATCGGCGCCGAACGGACCGGCGTGCGCGGCGGCCGTCCCGCCGCGGGTGGGGGCCGGGCCGCCGATCACCGTGCGGACGGCGACCAGGGACGGGCGGTCGCGTTCGTCCCGCGCCGCCGCCAGCGCGGCCCGCAGCGCGTCGAGGTCGTCGCCGTCGTCCACGACCTGGACGTGCCAGCCGTACGCGCGGTAGCGGGCCGGGACGTCCTCGGTGAACGACAGCGACGTGGGGCCGTCGATGCTGATGCCGTTGTCGTCGTACACCACGACCAGCTCGCCGAGGCCGAGCGTGCCCGCCAGCGAGGACGCCTCGGCGCTGACGCCCTCCTGCAGGTCGCCGTCGCCGGCCACGCACCACACCGTCCGGTCGGCGAACGGGGCGCCGGCCTGGAGCAGGGCGCGTTCGTGCCGCAGCGCCATCGCCATACCGACCGCCGTGGCCACGCCCTGGCCGAGCGGGCCGGTGGTCATCTCCACGCCCGCCGTGTGGCCGTACTCGGGGTGGCCGGGGGTGCGGGACCCGAACGCGCGGGTCCGGCGCAGGTCGTCGAGGGTGAGGCCGTAGCCGGTCAGGAAGAGCTGGATGTACAGCAGCAGGCTCGCGTGACCGGCCGACAGCACGAACCTGTCGCGGCCCCGCCAGCCGGGGTCGGCAGGGTCGTGCCGCACCATCTCCTGGAACAGCACGTGCGCCACCGGCGCCAGCGCCATCGCGGTGCCCGCGTGGCCGTTGCCCTTGGCCTCCACGACGTCCAGCGCCAGCACCCGCGCCACGTCGACCGCCGCCCGATCCAGGTCCTGCGTCATCTGCCCTCCCCGCGCTTCTGTCCGACGCTAGACAAACTTATGCTGATTGACAAACAAAAGTAACCTGGACGGGTGGTCAAGAACCGAGCGGCGGTGCCGCGCGCCGGTGCCGGGACGTTGCTGACCCTCATCCGCACCGGCCGGGCGAGCACCCGGGCCGACCTGGTCCGGCTGTCCGGATTCGCCCGGTCCACCGTGGCGCAGCGGCTGGACGCCCTGCTGGAGGCCGGGCTGATCGTCCCGGCCGGGGACGCGGGCTCCACCGGCGGACGCCCGCCGGAGACGTTCGCCTTCAACCGGCACGCCGGGGTGCTGCTGGGCGCCGACATCGGCGGCAGCCACACCCGCGTCGCCGTCACCGACCTCGGCGGGCACGTGCTCGCCGAGACCGAGGCCGACCTGGACGTGGCCGACGGCCCCGACGCGGTGCTGGCCTGGGTGACCGAGGCGTTCGCGCGGCTGCTGGCGCGCGTCGGCCGCGAAGCCGCCGACGTGCGCGGCGTCGGCGTCGGCGTGCCCGGTCCGGTGGACACCGCCACCGGACGGCTGGTCAGCCCGCCGATCATGCCCGACTGGGACGGGGTGTCGGTGCCCGAGCGGCTGTCCCGCGCGCTGCCGCCGGGGGCCGCCGACCCGGTCCCGGTGGTCGTCGACCGCGACGTCAACATCATGGCGCTCGGCGAGCAGAAGGCGGGCGGGCACGACCATCCCGACATGGTCGTCGTCAAGATCGGCATCGGGATCGGCGCCGGGCTGATCGTGGGCGGCGAGATCTACCGGGGCGCGCAGGGCGCCGCCGGCGACCTGGGCCACCTGCGCCGCGGCACCGACGAGCCGTGCCGCTGCGGCAACCGCGGCTGCCTGGAGGCGACCGCGGGCGGCTGGGCGATCCGCCGCCGCCTGGTGGAGCGCGGGTACGACGTGCGCACCAGCCAGGACATCGCCCGGCTGGCGCGGCGCGGCGACCACGAGACCGTCCGGCTGGTCCGCCAGGCGGGACGGCTGATCGGCGAGGCGCTCGCCGACGTGGTGGGGCTGTTCAACCCGTCCCACATCATCGTCGGCGGCAACCTCGCCGAGGCCCGCGAGCCGCTGCTGGCCGGGATCCGCGAGGTGGTGTACGAGCGGGCGCAGGTGCTTGCCTCGCGCGACCTGCAGATCGTCCCCACCACGCTCGGCCACCGGGCGGGCACCATCGGCGCCGCCCTGCTGGTGCACGAGCGCCTCTACGACGCCGACCGCATCAGCGCCGCCCTCGGCTGACCGAAACCCCCTCCCGCGTCCGCGTCGCCGCGCCCGCCCGCGCCCGGACCACCGGTCGCCAGCGCATAATCTGACGGCCACGTTCGCCATCTGACGTGGGGCGTTCACGGACGGCCGCGCCGAGCGCGCCGCGGCCCCGGACCGCACCGGCCGGGAGGCGCCGCTTTTGACCGCGTACGCTCCGCCTTAGGAATAGTGCTGGACATAAGTGGATTTTGACCTGTTGAATGCCGCCGAAGGAGGACACCGCGAATGACCGCGAACTCGCAACAGATCGCGCTGCTGGACGCGCTGCCCGAGACGGCCGTCGCCGTGGGGGTACGGGCCGCGGACTGGCGGGAGGCGATCACCGCGTCCGGCGATCTCCTCGTGGCCTCCGGCGCGACCACCGACGCCTACACCGCCGAGATGATCGAGACCGTCGAACGCCTCGGCCCCTACATCGTGCTGGCCCCGGGGCTGGCGCTGGCGCACTCGCGCCCCTCGCCGTCGGTGCTGCGCACGGGCCTGTCCTGGGCGGCGCTGGCCACGCCCGTGCCGTTCGGCCATGAGGCCAACGACCCGGTCCGGCTGGTCATCGGCCTGGCCGCGGTCGACCACGACGCGCACTCGGGCGCCCTGGCCAAGCTCGCCCGCATGCTCGCCGACACCGGCCGCATGCGGGCCCTGCAGGACGCCACCTCCGCCGCCGAGGTCCGGCGGCTCATCTCCGAGTACGAAGGAGGCCAGGAGTGAAGCTGCTCGCGGTCTGCGGCATGGGCATCGGAACGAGCATCATCCTCAAGACCAACGCCGAGAAGGCGTTGCGCAACCTCGGCGTGGACGGCGACGTGGAGGTGGCCGACATCGGCACCGCGCGCGGCGCCGCGGTCACCGCCGACGTGGTGCTGACCTCCGGTGAGCTGGCCGCCGAGCTCGGCGAGGTCTCCGCCGAGGTCGTCGTGGTCGACAACTTCGTGGACGTGGACGAGATCACCAGCAAGCTGTCGGCCGCCATCGAGGCGCGCGGCTGACCGGCGGGAGGTCTCCATGGACTGGGTCGTCGACGTCGCGCAGTTCATCGTCAACGAGATTCTCAGCGTTCCCGCCTACCTGGTCGGGATCATCACCGCGGTCGGGCTGCTGGCGCTGCGCCGCTCGGCCGGGCAGGTGGTCGGCGGCGGCCTGAAGGCCGCGCTCGGCTTCCTGCTGATCGGCGCGGGCGCCACGCTGGTCACCAACGCGCTGGAGCCGCTCGGCAAGATGATCGAGGGCACCACCGGCGCGCACGGCGTGGTGCCGACCAACGAGGCGATCGTGGGCATCGCCCAGGACCGGTTCGGCGCCCAGGTGGCGTGGATCATGATCCTGGGCTTCGTGCTGGCGCTGGTGCTGGCCCGGATCACCCCGCTGCGGTACGTGTTCCTGACCGGCCACCACATGCTGTTCATGGCCACGCTGCTGACCATGGTGCTGGCCACGACCGACATGCCGACCCTTGAGGTGGTCGCTGTTGGAACGGTCCTGATGGGCGTCATGCTGGTGGCCATGCCCGCGCTGGCCCAGCCGTGGACCCGCCGGGTGGGCGGCGACGGCAAGATCGCCATCGGTCACTTCGGCACCCTCGGCTACATCGCCGCGGGCGCCACCGGGCAGCTGGTCGGCCGGCGCAGCCGCAGCACCGAGGAGATGAAGATCCCCGAGGGGCTGCGGTTCCTGCGCGACTCCATGGTCGCCACCGCGCTGTCCATGGTGCTGATCTATGTGGTGGTGGCGCTGCTGTTCCTGGGCCGCGCCGGTCAGGACGAGGCGTTCGCCGCGTTCGGCGACCGCTCCACCGGCGTCGGCGACTACCTCATGCAGGCGGTCATGCAGGGCCTGCAGTTCGGCATCGCCGTCGCGGTCATCCTGTTCGGCGTGCGGACCATCCTGGGCGAGCTGGTGCCCGCCTTCCAGGGCATCGCCGAGCGGGTCGTGCCGGGCGCGGTGCCCGCGCTGGACGCGCCGATCGTGTTCCCGTTCGCGCAGAACGCGGTGCTGATCGGCTTCATCTCCAGCTTCGTGGGCGGCCTGGTCAGCCTGGGCCTGCTGGCCTGGATCTTCGACCCGGCGTTCGGGATGGCGCTGATCCTGCCCGGCCTGGTGCCGCACTTCTTCACCGGCGGCGCGGCCGGGGTGTTCGGCAACGCCACCGGCGGACGGCGCGGCGCGATCGCGGGCGCGTTCGTCAACGGCGTGATCATCACGTTCCTGCCCGCGCTGCTGCTGGACGTGCTGGGCTCGTTCGGCAAGGCCAACACCACGTTCGGCGACGCGGACTTCGGCTGGTTCGGGATCGTCACCGGGTACGCGGTCAAGGCCGGACCGGTCGGCGGCCTGCTGGTGCTGCTGGTCGTCGTGGTCGCGCTGCTGGCGCTGGCGATCTGGGTGCAGAAGCGGGTCGTGCTGACCGGCTGGGACCCCGGCGCCCGCCGCGACGCCGCCCTGGCCGCCGCCAAGGAGAAGGCCGACACCGCGGGCGCGGCCCCCGGCAAGACCTCCGGCAAGACCAAGCCCACGCAGAAGTCCACGGAAAAGTGACCGTGCGCCGCGCCGCCCCTGGGGGGCGGCGCGGCGGCCCGGTTCGGCGGACGGCTCAGGCCTCGTAGCCCTTGCCCTTGCCGTTCCCCTTGCCCTTGCCGTTCCCTTTCCCCTTGCCGCCCTTCTGGCCCTTGCCGCCTTGGCCCTCGCCGTCGCCGATCTCGTTCTCGTCGGCCTCCTCCTCGTCACCGGGCACGCAGTGGTGGTCCGAGGACGCGGCGATCCTGGCGCCCGGGCAGTCACCGCCCACGGCGGCGAGGGCGACGACCGGCCCGGGGGCCATCGGCGCCAGCACGACGAGCACGGCGGCCAGCGCCACGACGCCCTGGACGAGGCGTCGGCCGACTCTGGGGGTCACGCGTACGGACATGGCTCTCCTCGACGATCGCTTCGTGTGCACACAGCCTGACCTGCACGGATGACCACTCTACGGATCCGGTGCGTCACGGAGAGTCGTTTTCGCATTGATCGCCTAGCAGCTCATGGCCCGACGATCAAGGATTGACTGATCGTCGGAGCGCGGCCACGCTTACACCAGCCGACCGGTCGGGCCGAAACCCCCCTCCCCCGCACCCCCAGGAGTTCGGATGCCGACGCGGCGGACCGCCCGCGCGCTGGCCGCCGTGTCGACCGTTCTCGCGCTCGTCGCCGTGCCCTTGCACGCCGACGCGTCCGGGACGGTCGGCGCGGCCGTGCGCGTCAACAAGAGCATTCCAACGCCGAAGGACTACTTCGGCTTCGCCATGGGAACCACCGGCAGGCTCGCCGGGTTCGACTCGATCAAGCGTTACCTGCGGCTGGTCGCCGACCGCTCCGACCGGGTGAACTACCAGGTCGCCGACACCACGACGATGGGCAACGAGTACCCCGTCCTGTTCGTCAGCTCGCCCAAGAACCTGCGCAACCTGAACCAGATCGTCCGGGACAACCAGCGGCTGGCCGACCCGCGCGGCATCGGCGAGGAGGAGGCGCGCAGGCTGGCGGCGCGCAGCAAGCCGGTGTACCTGATCGAGGGGACGCTGCACTCCACCGAGGTCGGCAACACCCAGGCGCTGATGGACATCGTGCACCGGTTCGCCACCGAGACCTCCGACTACACCTCCAGGGTGCTGGACAACGCGGTGCTGCTGGTCATCCCGTCCGGCAACCCGGACGGCCAGCACCTGGTCGTCGACCACTTCAACAAGACGGCGGGCACGGCGTACAACCGCGTGTACCCGGACCTGTACCACCGGTACGTCGGGCACGACAACAACCGCGACTGGTTCATGTTCACCCAGCGCGAGACGCGGACGCGCGCCCGGCTGGAGCAGACGTACCGGCCGGTCGCCGGGCACTACATGCACCAGGCGGGCACGGGCGGGCCCCGGCTGTGGGCGCCGCCCTACGACGAGCCGCTCGGCACCGGCGTCGACCCGATCACGCTGCAGTCGGCGATCACGCAGGGGTCGCAGGCGGTGCGCGCGCTGACCGCCGAGGGCAAGAAGGGCGTGGGCACCGACGACGCCTACGGCATCTTCTGGAACGCCGACGTGATGGGCTACTCCACGTTCCTGGGCACGTCGCTGTTCCTCACCGAGATCGCCAGCGCCCGCGACCTGGCGTATCCGTACACCAGCACCGACGGCAAGCCGCTCGGCCCGCAGAACATGACGATCCGCATGCCGCAGCCGTACGACAAGGCGACGTGGACGCTCGAGCAGATCGTGGCGTACGCCAAGACGGCCGCGTACGCGGGCATCAAGTACGTCGCCGACAACCCCGAGTCGTGGCTGTTCAACAACCTGTACCAGGTGGCCCGCAACGGCACGAACCTCACGGACGTGGTGCCGGGCACGCCGTACGCCTACGTCGTCCCGGCCGGACAGCGCGACCCGTACGCGGTGCTGGAGATGCTGCGGCTGTTCGAGTTCGGCAAGGTGGAGATCGACCAGGCCACCGCCGCGTTCACGGCGAACGGCAAGCGCT
Organism: Actinomadura miaoliensis; assembly: GCF_039536785.1. NCBI lineage: Bacteria > Bacillati > Actinomycetota > Actinomycetes > Streptosporangiales > Thermomonosporaceae > Actinomadura > Actinomadura miaoliensis. The sequence continues at coordinate 9,253 of NZ_BAAAZG010000041.1, read as the reverse complement.
ACCCGGCGGGCTCGTACGTGCTGCGCACGCGCCAGCCGCTGGGCCGCTGGGTCGACCAGCTCCTCAAGATCGACGAGTATCCGGAGAAGGCGGCCCGCAAGTGCGCGGACTGCCCGCTGATCATGCCGTACAGCGAGACCACCGACAACGTGGCGCTGCTGCTCGGCGTGGACGTCGAGCCGGTCGAGGAGGCGTTCACCGCGCCGTTGCAGCGGGTGCGGCAGGTCGTCCCGCAGCAGGTGCGCATGCCCGCCCCGCCACGCGGCGCGTACCTGGTGGCGCCCGACTCCTACGGCGTGGCGCACGTGCTGGCGCGGCTGCAGAAGGCCAACGTCCCGGTGTTCCGTGCGGGCGAGGAGTTCGACGCGGCGGGCCGTGAGTTCGCGCCCGGCACGGTGGTCGTGCCGCCGTCGGACGCGGCGCGCCGCGTGCTGCAGGAGGTCGCGGCCTCGACGGGCATCCCGGTGTACGCCACGGACGCGGTGCCGAAGGTGGACGGGTTCCGCCTCAAGCCCGGCACACGGGTGGGCCTGGTGCGCGGGGCCAACAACATGCCCGGCGGCTGGATGATGTGGCTGCTCGACCAGTACGGCGTGAACTACCGGGTCGTCGGCGCCGACGACTACGCCGACCTCAGGGGACGCTACGACACGATCGTGCTGGCCGACGGCGTGTCGAAGGACACCATCGTCAAGGGCCTGGACCCGGCCAAGAACCCGCCGCAGTTCGCGTGGGCGCGCGGCGTCGGCGAGGACGGCTGGAAGGCCCTGGCCGGCTTCGTCTCCGGCGGCGGCAACCTGGTCGCGATCGGCGGCGCGTCCGAGACCGCCCGCCAGTTGCTCGATCTGCCGATCGACAACGCCGCACCGTCCGACCAGGAGAAGTTCTCCGTGCCGGGCGCGCTGCTGCGCGCGTCGTACAAGCCGGACGTTCCGGCGGCGTGGGGCATGCCGAAGTCGTGGCCGGTGTGGTTCAACCGCGACGCCGCGTACCGGGTGCGGGGCGAGGCGCAGGTCGCGTCCGCGTATCCCGAGGACGGTGACCTGCTGGCCAGCGGCTACGCCAAGGGCAGCGAGGCGCTGGGCGGCCTGGCGAACGTGGCGACGTTCGACGTGGGCAAGGGGCACGCCACGGTCGCGGCCAGCGAGATCACCTTCCGGAGCTGGCCGCGGGCGACCTGGCCGCTGGTGGTCAACTCCATCTACCACGGCCCGTCGGAGCCGACCCGCTACGACCGGGTGGCGCTCCCGGCGACCGACTGACCCGACCCTCACGGTGGGGGGCGG
>NZ_BAAAZG010000041.1:0-7938 GCF_039536785.1 Actinomadura miaoliensis | reverse complement strand
TCCCCGCCCGGCCGCCGCCGTCTCAGCGCACGTTCAGGCGCATGGCGCCGATGCGGGTGATGTGGGTGTCCAGGCGGTCGCCGCGTTCGATCGGGCCGACGCCGGGCGGCGCGCCGGTGAAGATGACGTCGCCGGGCAGCAGCGTCATCATCGACGACGCGTACGCCACGATCGCCGGCACCTTGGTGATCAGGGTGGCGGTGTGCACGTGCTGCCGTTCCTCCCCGTTGACGGTCAGCCGGATGCGCAGGTCGGACGGGTCGCCCACCTCGTCGGCGGTGACCACGCACGGCCCGAGCGGGCTGAAGGTGTCGTAGGACTTGCGGCGGGAGCGGTCGGCGGCGCTGCGCACGGTGATGTCCAGGCCGATCGTGTAGCCGAGGACGTGGGCGAGCGCGTCGGCCTCGGGGATGTCGCGGCCTCCCGTGCCGATGACGATGACCAGCTCGGACTCGTGGTGGATCTCCTGCCCGGCGTTCACCACCGCGTCCGGCAGCACGATGTCGTCCTGGGGGCCGCTGATGGACGACGGCGCCTTGAGGAACACGTCGAAGTTCATCATCCAGTGCTCGACCTTGCCGAGGGTGCGCTCCTGCACCCCGTGCATCTCGGCGACGTGGTCGGCGTAGTTGCTGGCACAGGCGACGATCTTGGACGGGTTGAGGACGGGCGCGCGCAGCCGGACGTCCGCCGGGTCCAGCGCGGGCCCCTTGTCCGCCGCCCGCGCCAGCTCCTCGCGCACGTCGGCGAAGTCGCGGCACAGCCGCCGCCACCATCCGGCGGTCAGCGGGTCGGGGTCGTGCGGCCAGGGCAGGGACGCGGTGACGTCCACGACGCCGTCCTCGACCAGGACGCCGAGCCGGTTCGCGCCGAGCCGCGCGTCGTCGAACAGCGCCAGCTTCATGGCGTCTCCTCCGGGGTGAACGTGCCGGTGAACGTGCCGGTGACGGTCTGCGGGCCGGGGAGGCTCTCCTCCCGGTAGATGCCGAGGGCGCGGTGTACGGGCGCGTCGCCCAGGGCGAACAGGTCGGACGGGACGGCGGCGTGGTGCTCGACGGCGACCCACGACGGCGCCACGAACATGTCACCGGCCCGCCAGTCGAAGCGCCGCCCGTCCATGACGGTGTGGCCCTCGCCGCGGAACACCACGAAGACCGTGTTGCCGCCGCGCCGCACCGGCCGCACGGGGCGCCGTCCGGGCAGCACGCGCAGCATGCCGCAGCTCAGCGTGGGCAGCACGCTCGCGCCCGACTCGGGGTTGGTGTACTCCAGCTCGACCACGGCGTCGTCGCAGGTCCCGGCCAGCCGGGACAGCTCGGCGTCGGTGTCGGCCCACCGGTAGACCAGCAGCGGCGACGGCGCGGGGTCGAGTGTCGTGACGGCGCCTGCACGCGCGTAGGCGGGGCGGTGGGTGCCTTCGGACGCGTTGTGCGGGTCGTCCACGAGCTGCCGCTGCTCGGGGTACGGCTCGAAGAACACCCCGTCCAGCGCCTCGATCATCGGCAGGTCGAGGCCGTCGAACCAGAACATGGGGGCGTCGCCGCCGTTGGTGTGGTCGTGCCAGGCCCACGCGGGGGTGAGCACCAGGTCGCCGGGGGCCATGTCGCAGGCGTCGCCGTTCACGGTCGTCCACACGCCCTCGCCTTCGAGGACGAACCGGATCGCCCCCGGCGAGTGCCGGTGCGCCGGTGCCGACTCGTACGGGCCGAGGGCCTGCAGCGCGCCCCACAGCGTCCCGGCCGCGTACGGCCTGCCGCCCAGGCCCGGGTTGGCCAGCGACAGCACACGCCGTTCGCCGCCCCGCTCCACCGGCACCAGCCGGATCGCCTCCTCGGCCAGCGGGCGCATCGTCGCCGCGGGCCACAGCCACGGCACCGCCTTGGGGCGCGGCGTCGGGGTGAGCAGCTGCTCGGTGATCGTCCACAGGGGCCGCAGCCCCGCCGCGTCCACCCGCGCGTACAGCTTCTCCAGGTCGCTCATGTCCGGTTCGGTCATACGGCCGCTCCCTCCAGGTGCGCGGGGGGCGTGCCGATGCCGAAGCGCCGGACGCTCTCCAGCAGCGACACCCGCCGCATGTAGGCGCGGGCACGCTCGGGGTCGGCGGCGGTGGCGCGCATCTCGTCCTGGGCGGCGCGCCTGCGCGACTCCTCGGTCTCCTTGAGCCGTTCGGTGTTGCGCTGGGTGTCGGCCTGCACGTACTCGACGGCGACGCGGCGGCGCACCGCGTCGTAGGCGGCCAGCTCCGCCTCGGGGTCGCCGTCGCCCGCCCGGATGCGCACGATGCGCGCGGCCGCGTCCATCACGTCGTGGATGCCGCTGTTGAGGCCGACACCGCCGATCGGGGAATTGATGTGGGCGGCGTCCCCGGCGATGAGGATGTTGCCGACGCGGAAGGTGGACGCCACGCGCTGGTGCACGTTGTACGCCTGGCGGTCGACGATCGGGTAGCCGGCCGGGTTGGGCGCCACGCCCTGCAGGTGCCGCTGCAGCCGGTCGGGCGCGGTGGCCTCCTCGACGGGCTCGTCCGGCGACACCGGGTAGACGACGCGCCACGACTCGGGCGTGCGCAGCACGAACAGCCACTGGTGCGGGTCGGCGACGTAGTTGACATGCGCCAGCCCGGGGATGAGCTCGCTCAGGTCGGTGGTGGTGCTGACGATGAGGAACCGCTCGGGGTAGGTGTAGCCCTCGAAGTCGATGCCGAGGGAGCGGCGCACGGTGGAGCGCGGGCCGTCCGCGCCGATCAGGTGGGAGCCGCGCAGGACGCGGGTGCCGTCCGGGGTCTCGACGGTCGCGGTCACGCCGTCGCCGTCGTTGGCCACGCCGGTCACCGTGGAGCCGAACAGCAGCTCCACGCCGTCGGCGCCGCGCAGCCGCTCGAACACCATGCGGACGAGGTGCTGCTGGTTGAGCTGGAGCCGGTACGGGTAGCGCGTCTCGTCGGCCAGCAGGCGGAAGTCGAACTCGGCGACCAGGCCGTCCCGGCGGTCCCGGAAGTGGTAGACGGGCACGACCAGGCCCTCCTCGTGCATCCGGGCGGTGACGCCGATGCCCTCCAGCAGCTCCAGCGTCGCGGCGTGGAACGTCGAGGCGCGCCAGTCCGCCCGGGGCTCGGGCTCGGCCTCCACCAGGACGACGGGGACGCCGTCGGCGGCCAGCCGCGCCGCCGCCGTGGTGCCGACCGGCCCGGCGCCCACGACGATCACCGGCCGGTCCGAGGGGTCCTGCGAGATGGGGGTGCGGGTCATGCACGCAACGCTGCCATGGCATTCCGCCATAGCGAAAGATTTGCTGTTAAAGTTCCGCTATGCCGAACTCAGACGGCGGGTCCCGTTCCGTGGACAACGCCCTGCGCCTGCTGGAACTCATCGGGGAGCAGCAGACGCTGCGCGTGTCGGAGGCGGCGGACCTGCTGGGCGTCGCCCGCTCCACCGCGCACCGCCTGCTCAGCGCGCTGCGGCGGCGCGGCTTCGTGCTCCAGGACAAGCCGAACGGGGTGTACCGGCCCGGTCCCGTCCTCAATGAGATCGGGCTGGCCGCGATCGGGCGCATCGACATCCGGACCGTGGCGCGTCCCGTCCTGGAGGAGCTGACCGAGCAGACGCAGGAGACCGTCAGCCTCACGCTGCTGGAGGGACGCAACGTCCGCTTCGTCGACTGCGTGGAGAGCCCCCGCACGGTGCGCGTCGGCGACCGCACGGGGGTGGTGATGCCCGCGCACTGCACGGCGGCGGGCAAGGCGATCCTGGCGGCGCTGCCGGCGTTCGAGCTGGAGCGCCGCTACCGCGACCGCGTGCTGTCCGGCCGCACGGCCAGCTCGATCACCACCTGGGACCGGCTGGAGACCGAGCTGCGCCTGATCCGCGCGCACGGCTACGCGCTCAACGAGGAGGAGGGCGAGGAGGGCATCTGCGCCGTGGCCGTCGCGGTGCGCGACCTGACCGACGCCCCCCTCGCCGCCCTGGCGGTCGTGCTCCCGGCGGCGCGCACGGTCCAGGCGGACGTGCGCCGCGAGTTCGTCCCCCATCTCCAACGCGCCGCCGAGTCGGTGCAGCAGTTGCTGCGCGCCCGCCTGTAGCCCGCGGGCTACTTGAGCACGCCCTTGTCGTAGTCGAAGGGCTCGTCGGTCAGGCCGAGGCGCCGCATGGAGGACGCGATCAGCTCGACCGAGGCGCGGTCGGTGGTGCCGTTCCAGCCCGGCAGGTTGATCTTCGCGGCGAGGGCGGGCGCGAACCCGGCGATCTTGGGCAGGGCGGCGCGGAAGGCGTCCGGGTCCCGCGCGATGGACTCGGCGGTGCGCCGCACCCCCGCCTGGAACGCCGACACCAGCTCCGGCTGCTCGCGCGCCTTGGCGGCCGCCATGAGGAACGTGCCGATCTGCAGGCCGTGCCGGGTGTCGGAGTAGGGGCGGCCCACCACCCGCATGCCCTTGCCCACGGCCGTGGTCAGGAACGGCTCGATCAGCATCGCCGCGTCCACGTCGCCGCGTTCCAGGGCGGGCGCCATGTCGGGGAAGCCCATCTCCACGTACCGGGCGTTCGGCGCCGCCGCACCCGCCTTGCGCATGGACGCGTCGATGACGATGTCGTTGATGTTGCGCAGCGTGTTGACCGCGACCTTCTTCCCGACGAGGTCGGCGGCGCTGCGGATCGGGCTGCCGGCCGGGACGACGAGACCGGAGAAGTCGCGCTCGGGGTCGGTGGACGTGCTGGTGCCCGACCCGACCATCCGGACCGGCAGGCCCCGGTTCATGGCGATCACCGCGGACACCACGTTGGACCCGGCGACGTCCAGCCCGCCGTTGACCAGCGCGGGAATGGCCGCCGCGCCGCCCGCCGACGTCTGCATCCGCACGTCCAGGCCCTCGGCGCGGAAGTAGCCGCGCTGCACGCCGTAGGTGAGGAACGCCGACGGCATGCCCGCGGTGTCCATCACCTTGATCTGCCGCAGGCCGTCGGCGGAGCCGCGTCCGGCGGCCAGCCCGGCGCCGCCCGACAGGTCGCCGCCGTAGTTCGTGCAGGCCGAGGCGGCGAGCGAGGCCGCGGCCAGCAGGACGGCCAGGATCGTCCGGCGCATCACGACGCCTTCACCGGGGTGTCCTGCAGGGCCGCGAACAGCTCGCTGCGCAGCCGCCCGAAGTCCGGATGGCCCTTGGTGGTGAGCTGGTCGCGGGGACGCGGCAGGTCGACCTTCACCTCCAGGCCGACGTGCGCGGGCGGGCGCAGCACCAGCACCCGGTCGGCCAGGTAGACGGCCTCGTCGATGTCGTGCGTGACGAACAGGACGGTGGTCTCGTAGCGGCGCCAGACGTCCAGCAGCAGGTCCTCCAGCTCGGCGCGGGTCTGGGCGTCGACGGAGGCGAACGGCTCGTCCATGAGCAGGACCTGCGGCCGGTACGCCAGCGCCCGGGAGATCGCCACGCGCTGCTGCATGCCGCCCGACAGCTGCCACGGGTACGCCTTGCCCTTGCCGCCCAGGCCCACCGCCTCCAGCGCCTCCTCGGTGGCCTCGCGCGCCTGCTTCTTCGGCACGCCCTTGTAGCGCAGCGGGAAGGACACGTTGCGCTCCACCGTCATCCAGGGGAACAGCGACCGGCTGTAGTCCTGGAACACCAGGGCCATGTCCGGCGGCGGGCCGGTCACGGGCGTGTCGTGCAGCCGCACCTGGCCCGACGTGGGCTGCTCCAGCCCGGCCAGGCAGCGCAGCATCGTCGTCTTGCCGCATCCCGACGAGCCGAGGATGCAGACGAACTCGCGCGGCCCGACCTCGAACGACAGGTCGGCGACGGCGGGACGGGCGGACGGGTCGGGCCCGTACACCTTGCGGAGCCGGTCCACCTCAAGCATCGTCATTGGTCCCCTTCAGTCCGCGGTGCCAGAACAGCACCCGCGCCTCCACGAGCTGGAACAGCCAGTTGAGCAGGAAGCCGAGCAGGCCGAGCAGCACGATCCCGGTCCACATCTCCGGGATGGCGAACGAGCGCTGCGACTCGAGCACGAAGTAGCCGACGCCGTTGTCGCTGGCCACCATCTCCGACACGACCATGAGGATGATCGCGATGGACAGGCTCGTCCGCATGCCCGCCACGATGCGCGGGCTCGCCGCCGGCAGGATGATCCGGGTCAGCCGCGCCCGGACGGGCACCTGGTAGGAGCGGGCCGCGTCGAGCTGCCCGCGCTCGACGCCGCGCACGCCGTCGATGGTGTTGAGCAGGATCGGCCACACCGTGCCGAGCGCGATGATGAACACCTTGGACGCGTCGCCCGCGCCGAACAGCAGCAGCGCGAACGGGATCAGCGCGGGCGGCGGCAACGCCCGCAGGAACTGCACCACCGGGTCGGCGGCGGTGCGCAGCGTCCGCGACAGGCCGAGCGCCGTGCCGGCGGCGACCCCGGCGGCCACCGCGATCGCGTACCCGGCGAACATCCGTCCCAGGCTGGGCAGCAGATCACCGGGGACGCGGTCGAACAGCCACAGGTCGGCGAAGAAACGGGCGATCTCGGAGGCGGGCGGGAAGAAGAAGCTGTCCGCGCGTTCCGACCACGCCCAGAACGCCAGCAGCGCGCCGACCGGGACGACCAGGTGCAGTCCGAGCACCCGCAATCTGGCGATCATCGTGCCGCCTCCCCGCCCTTGCGCTGGGCCGGATGCCAGCGCAGCACGCGCCGCTCCAGCGTCTGGAAGGCCGCGTTCAGCGCCCAGCCCAGCAGCCCGGTCGCGATGATCAGCGCGTACATGCGGGTGGCGTTGTCGGCCGACTGCGCGACGATGATGGCCCGGCCGAGGCCCGGCGTGCCGACGACCAGCTCCTCGGTGACGGTGAGGATCAGCGCGATCGACGAGGCGATACGCAGCCCGGTCGCGATGTAGGGGGTCGCGCTGGGCAGCACGACCGTCCGGAAGCGGGCCAGTGTGCCCAGGCCGTAGGAGCGGGCGGTGTCGGACGCCACCGGGTCAACGTCCCGCACGCCGTAGACGGTCTGGAACAGCAGCGGCCAGAACACCGCGAACGCCACCAGGAACACCTTGGTCTGCGTGCCCGTCCCGTACACCAGCACGGCCAGCGGGATCAGCGCGACCGGCGGCACCGGGCGGCAGAACTCGATGACGACGCGGGCCAGCCGGTAGGCGGTCGGGCTGGCTCCCAGCGCCATCCCGGTGGGCACCGCCAGCAGCGCGCCCAGGCCGAGCCCGGCGGCCCAGCCGAGCAGCGACCGGCCGATCTCCGTCCACAGCGGACGACCGCCGGCCAGCCTGAGGAACTCAATGTAGATGTCGCTGGCGTTGGGGAACCAGCGGGCGGGCAGCAGCCCGCCGCGCGTGCACAGTTCCGCCAGCACCAGCACGGCCGCCACACCCGCGGCCTTGAGTCCGAGATCGGCGCCGCGGCCCGCGGACGGCCCGCGCCGCCGGACGGCGGACGGGCGGAGCCAGGCGACATAGGTCACGGGTCCTCCCCTCGTCCCGGTTCCGCCTGGTGGGGCGGGGCGGACCGGGTGCTGCGAACCTATGTGCGCCTTCCACACTGCGCAATACCTCATAAACCGAATTCCGCGATGCCGAATTCGTCGGTGCGAGTGCGGGACGGCCTCCGGATCGACCGCGAGCGGCGTCCGGATCAGCCGAGGGCGGTCCCGGCGAACGTCGCCGGGGCGGTCGCGATCTGCGCGGTCCAGCCCATAACGGCCGAACCTACCGGCCAAGCCAAACCCAATGCCGTTCGAAGGCTTCGGAAAGCGTGCGCCCACCGGCGCGACACACGCGTAAACGAAGGACAGAGTAGGTCCGCCGAAGTGCGGATCCCACGTCCTTCCGGTGGCACGATCCCTTGGAGCCTCAGTGAAGCAACCATCCGAGCACGACCGCCGCACGGTGCCGCGCGGGCTCGTCGCCGGGGCGGCCGCCATGGCCGCCGCGCTGCTCGCCGGCGGGTGCGGC
>NZ_BAAAZG010000040.1:0-151442 GCF_039536785.1 Actinomadura miaoliensis | reverse complement strand
GGCGCGGCGGGCGTCCAGGCGGCGGGGGGAGCGGCCGCGCGGTACCCCGGCGCCGACCGGGAGCCGCCGGGCTTTGGACGGCGGCCCGTGGCCCGGCGCGGCCGGGATGAGCATGATCCTTTTTCAGCGCCTCACCGGGGGAGCGCGCTGATTTTTTGCAGGCGGTCTTTGGCGCCGTCAGCGTCGCTCCTACTGGTGCTAGACGCGCGTAGTGTAGGTAGGGAGTGGTTTCGCCTGGTGAAGGGCGCGGCGGCGGAACCGGTGGCCGTATCAATCGGTCGTTGCGGGTTTGAGGCCATGAACGGTGGCGCATCTGCCGATCTGTCGGTGGGCGAACGGGTGCTGGCCGAGGTGCTGCGGGTGGCACGGGTCCAGCCGCCCGCTCAGCTCGCCGATGTGATCATGGAGCATGCCCAGCCGCTGGGTGTCCGGCGCGCGGTGGTCTACCTGGCCGATCTGCAGGAGACGGTGCTCGTGCCGTTGCCCTCGCACGCCGACATCGTCGCCGACATCAGTGACGAGGTGGACGTGCGCGATCCGGGCGCCATAGTGGCGGATCGCGGCGTGGTGCGGATCGAGGGCACGGTGGCCGGGCTGGCCTACCGGAAGCTGACCGTGGTGACGGCCGAAGACAGCGACACACCCGGCGAGGTGACCCTGGTGGATGAGCCGGTGCGGCAGCATCGTGTGTGGCTGCCGCTACTGGACGGTACCGCTCGGCTGGGTGTGCTGGAACTGGTGCTCGAGCATCTGGACGAGCAGGTGCTGCAACGATGCCATCTGCTCGCCGGGATGGTGGGGTTGCTGGTGGCCAGCTATGGCGTCCACAGCGACGCCTTCGACCAGGTGCGCCGCCGCGAGCCGATGCATCTGTCGGCCGAGATGGTGTGGGCGTTCATGCCCGGCCAGACCTACGCCACCGAGGACGTGGTGATCTCCGCCGCCGCCGAACCGGTCTACCGGCTCGGCGGGGACGCCTATGACTTCTCCAGCATGGACCACACGGTGCACCTTTCGCTGTTCGACGCCGCCGGGCACGACCTGGTGGCCGGGCTGGTGGCAGCCGTGGGTCTGGCCTCCTGCCGCAGCACCCGCCGCGCCGGCGGCGGCCTGACCGACATCGCCCTGCTCGCCGACACCGCGATCCGCGAGCACTCTCCGGAATGGCGGTTCATGACCGGCCTGCTGATCAATCTGCATACGGGGACCGGCCGGCTGGAGTGGGTGAACTGCGGTCACCCACCGCCGCTGCTGATCCGCCGGAACAGGGTGGTCAAAGAACTGCCCGGTTTGCCCGACCCGCCCATGGGGCTGCTGGAGGGCGCGAGGCCGCGCGTCCGCTGCGAGACGCTCCAGCCGGGCGACCGTCTGCTGTGCTACACCGACGGCGTCACCGAAGCACGGACCCCGGAGGGCGAGCAGTTCGGAGTGGACCGGCTGGCCGACACGATCATCCGGACCACCGCGGCCGGCATGTCCGCGCCCGAGGCGCTACGCCGCCTCATCCATGGCCTGTTCAGCGAACAGAGGGGCGGGGCGCTGAGCGACGACGCCACCGTCCTGCTCACCGAATGGCGGCCCACCATCCCCACGGGTTCCGTCCACAACTCCTTTCAGACGCTGCCCAATTCAACGTCCAACCACGCTGAGTGACGGAAATCAGGACTGGCACGGCCGCGGGCCTGACCGCCTACCGGCCGTGGAGGGTCGGGGCCGGTTGGGCGTTCAGAGCAGCCGCAGCGCGCGCCGCATCAGCGTGTGATCGTCGGCCAATACGCTGCGCGAGGTCGTCGACCAGCCGCACACCTTACGGCGAGTGAGTTCGTCTGGGGGACGTGGTCAGTCTCCGACCTGGCCGGTCAGGGTGGGGCCGCCGAGGCCGGCGAGCAGTTCGCGGAGCAGGTCGGCGAGTTGCTCGCGGCGTTCGGGTGCGAGGTGGCCGATGAGGCGGTCTTCGGCCGCGAGCAGGTCGGCGACGACGCGGTCGAGCAGGGCGTTGCCCGCGTCGGTGAGGGTCACCGCGCGTGCGTGGTAGCCCGACCCGGTGGTGGTCCGTTCGACCAGCCCTGCCCTGACCGCCCGCTCCACCCGCTGGGTGATCGCGCCGCGCGTCACCATGCACGCCTCGGCCAGCTCCCCCGGGCTCATCCGGTACGGCGGGCCCGAGCGCCGCAGCGTGGACAGCAGGTCGAGCGTCGCGACGTCCACGCCGAGATTCGCGAGGAGACGGCGGCGCTCGTCGCCGAAGACCTTGGCGGCCCACCAGATCCGGGTGATGACCCCGATCGACTCCACCGGGACGCCCGGCAGCTCGCGCCGCCAGGCGTCCTGGATGGCGTCGGCGTGGTCGCGCGGCGGCTCAGCGGCCACGTTCGGCTCCGCCGTTCACCTGGATGATCTGCGCGGTGACGTGCCCGGCGCCGGGCGAGGCGAGCCAGTGCACGGTCTCGGCGACGTCCTGTGGCGTCCCGGCCCGGCCGGTGTGGGTCTGGGCGACGAGCGTCGCGCGGCGTTCGTCGTCCAGGGCGCCGCCGAAGAACTCGGTGTCCTCGATGAACCCCGGGGCGACCACGTTCACCGTGACGCCGCGCGGCCCGAGGGCGGCGGCGAGGTCGAACGCGTACGGATGCAGGGCCGCCTTCATCGGGCCGTACGAGGTGCCGCCCGACCCGCGCAAGGCCGCGATCGAGGTGATGAACACGATCCGCCCGGACGGGTTCAGCAGGTCGCGGAACGCCTCGGTCGGCAGCACCGCCGTCAGCACGTTGGCCCGGAAGTTGCCCGTCCACCGCTCCGCGACGCCGTCGCGGCCGCCGCGCCATTCGACATTGCCGCCCGCGTTGTTGACCAGCACGTCGATCGAGCCGAAACGATCCGCCAGGACAGCACGCACCCGCTCGACCTCCGCCGGCTCGCTCAGGTCGGCCGGCAGTGCGGTGCCGCCCAGCTCCCCGGCCGCCTTCTCCAGTACGTCCGCGCGGCGGCCGATGATCACCACTCGGTCCCCGTCGGCCGCGAAACGCGCCGCCACCGCCCTGCCGATGCCGGTGCCGCCGCCGCTGACCACGATCGTGCGCGTCATGCCAACCTCCCTTGAGTTTAGATCTAAACTCAACCCTACAGGGAGATCCGAACGGCATTGCTCCCGGGGGACGGCGATGTCAGGATGCGCCTTCACATCGCCGTCGTGGGCGCGCCTGCGGCTGGCGAGTCATGCACCGTCCGACGGCGGCCGCAGTGGCTACACGTCGTCCTTCCAGCGCCATCCGGTTCCGTCCGGGGCCGGCACGATTTCCCGCTTGCTCTGGACGGCCTGCCGCTGCGGTGGCGTCGGCTGCCCGTCCGCCCAGGGACGCCACGGCCCGTCCTTGCGCACGCCATTGCGGGCGTGGCCGTTGGCGCCCTCTCGCGTGCGTGCTCGCCCTGTGGGTGCAACACCGGAAGACGCACGCGCGCGCTCAGCGCCGTTCGTGCTCGTTGCCGTGGGCCCGGCGTGCTGCGTTGCGGAAGGTGGTTCGGGGGCGGGTTCCCACTGCAGGGGGATGGGAGACGGTGGCTTGGACGCCTGAGGCGCGGGTGCGGGGGCGGGGGCAGGCGAAGGTGCGGGGGCGGGGGTGGGTACGTCGTCGCGTTCGCGGAGGTCCATGTGGGAGTGGAGGCCTGCGAGGGGGCCCGGCAGCCACCAGTTGGCGGAGCCCATGAAGCGCATGGTGGCGGGGACGAGCAGGGAGCGGACGAGCACCGCGTCCACCACCACCGCCACGAACATGCCGACGCCGATGAGCTTGACCACGGTGATGCCTGCCGTGCTGAACGCCGCGATGACGACGAGGAACAGCAGGGCGGCGCTGGTGATGATGCCGCCCGTGCGCTGCATGCCGACGGCGACGGCGGTGCGGTTGTCGCGGGTGCGGTCCCATTCCTCGCGGATGCGGCTGAGCAGGAAGACCTCGTAGTCCATGGACAGGCCGAACACCACCGCCAGGATGAGGATCATGCTGGTGGCCTCGACGCCGCCGGTGGGGGTGAAGTCGAGCAGTCCGGCGAGGTGGCCGTACTGGAAGCCCCACACGATCGCGCCGAACGACGCGCCGATGGACAGCACGTTCATCACGATCGCCTTGAGCGGCAGGACGAGCGAGCCGAAGAACATGAACAGCAGCAGGAACGTGGCCACGCCCACGAACACCGCCATCTTCGGCAGGCTGCGCATGAGGCTGGACATCAGGTCCATCTGCCCGGCCGTGCTGCCGCCGACGTCGATGTGCAACGGGTAGCCGTCCTTGGACAGCTCCATTGCCCGGATGCGTTTCACCAGGTCCTGCGCCTGGGGCGCCATGGGCTCGTACCGGTGGGTGACGGAGACGCGCACGCCGCCGTAGGTGCCGGAGTAGCCGGTGAAGCGGGCGTCGGTCACGCCCGGAAGGGCGGCCAGGCTCTTGCGGAAGTTCTCCAGGTAGGGCGGGATGCTGTCGCCCTGGCGCGTCGGCCGCCAGTTGCGTGGGACGAGGTCTCCGGAGATGACGACGTCGATGGGTTCGGCCGAGCCGTTGGGGAAGTCGCGCTTGACCGTCTCGACGACGGCGCGGGTGGGGCTGTCCTTGGGCAGGACGCGCGCGTCCACGCTGGAGAACTGCACGTTGAGGAACGGCCCGAACAGCACGCCCAGGATCGCCAGCGTCACCGCGAAGTACGGCAGCGGATGCTTCATCACGCTGTGGCCGAGCCGGTACCAGAAGCCGGAGTCGGGGTCGCGCCGCGCGCGCCCGGGACGCCGCCATGGCATGCGCCCGAACTCCACCCTGGGGCCGAGCAACGCCAGCATGGTCGGCAGCAGGACGGTCGCGCCGAACACGGCGACGAGCACGGTGGCTATGCCCGCCAGGCCGATCGTCCGCAGGAACATCTGCGGGAACAGCAGGAGGCCGCCGAGCGCCGCCGACACCGTCACGCCGGAGACGACGATGGTGCGTCCCGCCGTGGCCAGGGTGCGGGCGAGCGCGGCCTGACGGATCGGGTCCAGCGTCTTGCGGTGCGCCTTCCTGGCGGCGCGGCGTTCGCGGCGGTCGTCGGCGGACTTCCACGGCTTGCCGTCGGGGACGCCACGCTCCGCCATGCCGTGCGCCAGCTCCTCCCGGAACCGCGACACCACGAACAGCGAGTAGTCGATGGCCAGCCCGACGCCCATCATCGTGACGACCTCCAGCGCGAAGGACGTCACGTCGGTGACGTAGGTGACGGCGTGCAGCACCGCCAGGCCGCCGACGATGGAGAACAGCGCCACGACCATCGGCAGCAGGGACGCGGTGATCGCGCCGAACAGCAGCAGCAGGAGGATCAGCAGCGGCAGCGCGGTGATGGTCTCGGCGCGCACGATGTCGGTCACCACCTGCTCGCCGAACTCCAGGCCGAGCGGGACGCTGCCGCCCAGCCGGGTGTCGAGGCCGGGCGCGTCCAGCCGGTCCTTGACGGCCTCGTAGTTGCGCGCCTTGGCGGCGTCGTCCGAGCCGCGCAGTTTGATGGCGACGAACGTCTGGTGCCGGTCGCGGGAGGCGAACGAGTCCGCGTCGTCGCCCTCGAACGACCAGTACGACATCTGCTCGGCCACCCGGTCGGTGGGCAGCCGCGCGACGGTCGTGACCACGGCGGCCATGTACCGGGGGTCGTCCACGGTCATGGTGTCGCTGCGGTACAGGACGAGCACGTCGGGGTTGGTGCTGCCGAAGTAGGTGGCGCCCAGCTTGGCGACGAGGGTGGACGACGCCTTGGGGTCCTCGAAGCCGCCCTGCTTGAACCGCTCGAAGACGCCCAGGCCCCAGCCGCCGGCCAGCACGGTGCCCAGCAGGATCAGCACCAGGCAGGTCCAGCGCCGTCGGTGGATGACACGCCCCAGCCCGGCGAGCATGGTCCTCCCGTGTTGTCGGGGCCGCCGGTTGCGGTCCGGCGGCCGTGGCCCCGGCCGGGTGGCGGCCGGGGCCGAGGCTAACCGTCCTTGCGGCGCGACTCCAGCCGCTGCCGGGTGGTGGGCAGCGCGCCGTCCAGATACCGCTGCCGCGTGGCGGAGCGGGCGATCTTGCCGCTGGACGTGCGGACGACCGCGCCCGGCTCGACCAGCAGGAAGTCGTGCACGCTCATCTCGTGCTCGACGGTGACGGCGGCGCGCACGGCGTTCTCCACCTCCGCCAGGTCCAGGCGGGCCAGCGGGACGCGGCGGTTGCGTTCGGCCACCACCACCAGCAGCTCCCCGGAGTCGTCGCCCTGGACGGAGAACGCCGCGACGTGGTCGGGTCGGACGGCGTCGTGCGCCTCCTGCACGGTGACCTCGACGTCCTGCGGGTAGTGGTTGCGGCCGTCGACGATGATGAGGTCCTTGATGCGGCCCGTCACGTACAGCTCGCCCTCGTGGACGACGCCGTAGTCGCCCGTCTTCAGCCACGGCCCGGCGGGCAGGTCGCCCGGTTCGGCCAGCTCGCCGCCGAAGGTCTCCCGGCTGCGTTCGGAGTTGCGCCAGTAGCCGTGCGCGGTGTTGGGCCCGTGCACCCAGATCTCGCCGACCCGCCCGTCCGGCTGTTCGCGCCGGGTCTCCGGGTCGACGATCGCGACGATCTGCCCGACGGGACGTCCGCACGACACCAGCGCCCCGGCACGGTCGGAGCCCTCGGCGCACAGGACCAGCTCGCCGCGTGTCAGCGCCTCCCGGTCGGCGTGGACGACCCTGGGCGGGGTGTCGTCGGCGGCGGCGGACACGAACACCGTCGCCTCGGCCAGCCCGTACCCCGGGGCCTGCGCGCCCGGCCGCAGCCCCGCCGGGCCGAACGTGCCGGCGAACACCGACAGCGTGGACGTGCGGATCGGCTCGGCCCCGTTCAGGCAGGTCACCAGGCCGGACAGGTCCAGCCCGGCGAGCCGTTCGGGGGTCGCCTGGGACGCGACGTACTCGTAGGCGAAGTTCGGCCCGGCCGTGTAGACGTTCTTGTTGGGCCGCTCGGCGATCAGCTCCAGCCAGCGCATCGGGTTCATGACGAACGACACGGGGTCGGTGTAGATGGCGTGGTCGCCGTTCACCATCGGCAGCGCCATCGTGGCGATCAGCCCCATGTCGTGGAACAGCGGCAGCCAGCTCACCAGTTCCGGGTCGGGCCGCTCGGGCGCCCATCCCGCCCACAGCTGCGCCGCGTTGGCCGTCACGTTCCCATGGGTGATCTCCACCCCGGCGGGGCGGCGGGTCGAGCCGGAGGTGTACTGCAGGTACGCCAGGTCGTCGAAGCCGATCGGCTCGTCGCGCCAGTCGCCCGCGAGCGCCTCGTCCACCTCGTCGGCGAAGACGATCTCGCGGGGCCGCGGCACGTCGTTGTCGGCCAGGAACTTCTCCACGTGCGGCAGCGCGTCCCGCGAGGTGACGATCACGGCGGGCGCGGCGTCGGCGTAGGCGCCCAGCAGCCGCTCGGCGTGCCCGGGCAGGTCCGGCGAGAACAGCGGCACCGCCACCACGTGCGAGTACATCGCGCCGAGCATCGTCATCATGTAGTCGAGCGTCTGCGGCAGCAGCAGCGCGGCGCGTTCGCCCGGCTCGGCGGCGGCGCGCAGGCGTGTCGCCATGGCGCGGGCGCGCCGGTGCGTGTCGGCCCACGTCGCGGTGACCTGCACCCCCGCGGGGTCGAGGGAGTAGTCGACGAAGGTGAAGGCGGGGGCGTCCGGCTTGTCCGCGGCCCACCGGGCGACCCGCTCGATCAGGGGGGTACGGCCCGAACCGCCGGGCGCCAGTTCGGGAAGCAGCGAGCCCAGTGCCATAGATCATCTCCGGGGGGAAGGGCCGCGTGCGGCGTCGGACGGAGGTCCGGCCGGCTCCGCTGGTCCCGGCCGGCCTCCCGGTGTCCGGCGCCCTCCGGGGGCACGCGGCGGTGATCGTGCAGCGCGAAGTTACCCGATGGTACAGAAGAGTGACACGCGTGCGCGGCACATTACCGCAAGCACGATTTATCACCCGGATGACAAGCGGAATTACCGGCCGATATGCGTTTCCCGGAAACGGTCACCCTGGGTGCGCGCGCCGTTCTCGACCGCTTCCCGGCCACCGCCCCGGAGACCCGGCGCGGGCGCGGTCCCTCGCGTCGACGGCGGCGGTCAGCCGGCACCGCCCGAGAAGATCTGCTGGACGATGCCCCGGCGATGCCTCCCCTGGTAGGTGGTCTGCGGATTCTCCCCGTCCGACAGCTCGGCCAGGTACCGGCTCTCGGCGTCGATCAGCTGCTCCAGCTCGCCGCGGTCGAGGAACACCCCCTGACACCCCGGGCATTCCTCGATGATGACGCCATGCCGCTCATGGGTGTGAAGGGCCGAATCGCACTTGGGACACTGCAACGTCGCCTCTGACATACCGGATCCCCTGTCCGCAACGAGGGCGTTTACTGTTAGCCGGATAGCTTAGTGAGGCAATTACCGTTTTGGTATGGTCCGACCGATGTGACGTCCATCGATCCGGAAGCCGTCCGTTCACCCGTGTCGCGTTAGGACGGCCGTCACCCGGGTGACGACACGCACGCGTCAACCTCGCGGCTCCCGCGCCCCTCCGTCAGAGGACGTCCTGCGAGCGCCTGGCGGCCCGTACCGCCATGGACTCGGTCAGACGGCTGCGCAGCAGCGCCAGGCACGTCGCCAGCCACAGCAGCGCCACCTCGGCGACCACGACCATGCCGAGCACGACGAGCCACGGCGTCCCGGTCTGCCCGTACAGGCCGGTCGGCGAGATCAGCGTCATGCCGTTGCCGGCCAGCGGCAGCCGACCGTCGGGCGGCGCCACGAACGGCGGCGACGCGGACGGCATGGGCGGCATCGGTTGGCCCGCGCCCGGCGACGACGGCGGCACGGTCCCCGGCGCGGCTTCCGGCGCCTGGCTCGGTGCGTTGTCCGGCGCGTTGCTCGGTGCCCTGCTCGGCGCGCTGCTCGGCCCGGCGCTCGGCGCCTGGTCTGGTGCCTTGCTCGGCGCTTGGTCCGGTGCCTTGCTCGGTGCCTGGCTGGGTGCGTGGCTCGGCGCGGTGCCCTGTGTGGGCTGCGGGACGGGCACCAGGCCGGAAGGCGGCACCTTCGCCGAAGGCTCGCGCCCGCCCTTCAACGTCGACGTCGCGTGCGGGGTGGGCCGCTTGTGCTTCGTGGACGGCCTCTTCGGCTTCTCGGGGGCACCCGCGACGTTGGGCGCCTCACCGGTTTTGAGCTTCGGCCTGTGCTTGCCCTTCGGCTTGTGCCCGCTCTTCGCCCTGTCCTTGTACTTGAGCTTGTACTTGTGCTTGGGGACGTGCTTGTGCGGCTTGTCGGGCCTCGGCGTCGAGATCGTCACGTCGGGCCGGCTGGGGGAGTCCAGTTCGGGCGGCGTCTTGGGCCCGTCCGGCGCCTTCGGCATCTTCGGCATCTTCGGGACCTTCGGCACCGGAGGCACGTCCGCCGGGAGGCCGACGGGCGGGGGCGCGATCCGCACCCGGGACGGCCGGTCGGCGTTGCCCGCCGTCACCAGCGCGGTGAGCGCGGGAAGGCGGGCCAGGCGGGACGCGCGCGGAACCCGGACGTCAACGCGCAGCCGCCGCGACCGCTCGACGTCCCCCAGCACGCATCGCAGCCGCTGCCCCGCCGCCGCGCACTGCGACGGATGCCGCCCCCACGACAACGGTCTGGGCGCGGACAGGCTCAGCCACACGTTCCGGGCCCTGCCCCCGTGGGCGCGCACCGTGAACGCGTAGGTGTGGACGCGTTCGCGGGCGAGCGTGCGGGCGCCGACCAATGTCGCCGAGGCGGTCAGCCGTACATCGCTGGCGTCCGCATGCGGGCCGGTGAGCAGAACCGGGGGGACGGCCAGCGCTCCCCCGAGCATCGCGACGCCCCACCGCCTGGTCGGCAGCCGGACCGGCCACCGGCCACGAAGCCGGGTTCGCAACCACGTGCGAAGCCGGGCCCGCCGCCGGGCCCGGGCGCGTCCGAACACGACACGTTCCCCGGTAGGCACCCGCTCCCCCTCGTCTGCGGCCTCCTCCGCCCGGGGGGACGGCGCCGGTCGGCGCCGGGCTCAGAAGATTATTTCCAGTGGATCACTCTGCGTAACATACGCCGTCTCTTTCGCGCACCGAAATCGACTCTCCGTAGAATCGGACGGTCGCGAGAAAGGAGCCGCCGGTGGCGCAGGCCGGGAACGCCCGGGCGGGCGGTGCCCAGGCCGTCCGCTCCCTGGAGCGCGCCTTCGAGCTGCTGGAGCACCTGGCCGACGCGGGCGGCGAGATGGCGCTGTCGGAGCTGACCGAGGTGTCCGGGCTGCCGATGCCGACGATCTACCGGCTGATGCGGACGCTGGTCAACCACGGGTACGTCCGGCAGGAGCCGTCCAAGCGGTACGCCCTGGGCCCGCGCCTGATCCGGCTCGGCGAGGGCGCCAGCCGCCTGCTGGGCACGTGGGCGCGTCCGGCGCTGGCCCGGCTGGTGGACGAGGTCGGCGAGACCGCCAACATGGCCGTCCTGGAGGGCGACGAGGTCGTCTACGTGGCGCAGGCCCCGTCCCGGCACTCCATGCGGATGTTCACCGAGGTGGGACGGCGCGTCCAGCCGCACTGCACGGGAGTGGGCAAGGCGCTGCTGTCGCTGCTGCCCGAGCCGACCGTGCGCGGCATCCTCGCGCGCACCGGCATGGCGGCCCAGACGCCGCGCACCATCACCGACGCCGACGCCCTGGTGGCGGAGCTGGCGCGCGTCCGCGAACGCGGCTACGCGGTGGACGACGAGGAGCAGGAGGTCGGCGTGCGCTGCGTGGCCGTGCCGCTGCCCGGTGCGCCCACGCTGACGGCGATCTCGGTGTCGGGGCCGTCCGTGCGGCTGACCGCCGAGGCCGTCACCGACATCGTGCCGGTGATGCGCGCCGCGGCCGAACGCTTCACCCGCGAGCTCGGCCCGTCCTGAGCCCCGGTCCGTGCGGGCCGCTAGTCGATGACGTCGCCGACGACGACCGTCGGGCGTCCGCCGCGTTCCCAGTTCACGTAGTCGCCCGCCGCCTTGACCAGCACGGCCGCCAGCCACAGCGCGACGCCCGTGTCGTCGGCGAGCCCGACGACGGGCACCAGGATCTCGGGGACGGCGTCGATCGGGGACAGGATGTAGACCAGCCCCACCGCCAGCAGGCCCAGGGTGCGGTACGGCAGCCCCTTGTACTCGCCGCGCAGGACGGCCTTGAGCATGCGCGGCACCGCGCGGATCCGCGTCAGGAGCCCGGGGGTGTCGGGGCCGAGCGTCTGGCTGTAGATGTGCCATGCCTGGCCCGCGGCCGCCGCTCTGCGTTTGCTGTTCACAGGCTCTCCCTCGTCCGCCTCTCGTCTGGCCGGTGTCCGGGCGCGGCCGGCCGGACCCACCTGCCGCGCTCCACTGTTGGACGCCCGATTCGCCAGACTTGTTCCCCTGGCGCGAGTTTCGTCCCCCCACAACGGGGACGCGACGCATGTCCCCGCCCCCGATGCTCGCACTCCTGCCCAGGTGGAGCCGCTTGGGTTACCCGAAGTGAGGAATGCGTCACTAGGTCGTACGAGCTACGGGGATTCGGCCGCATTATTCGCCGTCCGCTGGAAACATGATGTTGGGGAACCGTCTGGGTTGTGGGAGGGGCGCCGGCTCCCAACGCTCCGGCTCCCGGCGTTCCCGCACGACCGGCCGGCACGGCCGGTCCCACACGCCCGGCACAGTCGACACCCCCAGGAGCTGACACGAGCAGATGAGCGGCGACCGACCGTACCGCCCCGACGTCGGCCGGCCCATCTCCGGCACCGCCGACGGCATCGGCTACCTGGCCCTGCCGCCGACCGCGGTGGACGCCCGCCCGGCGGGCCCCACCCGGCTGATCGTGGCCTGGCCGGGCTTCGACCCGCCCCGCACGGCGCCCGCGCTGGCCGCCGCACTGCCGCTGACCGGGGTGCCGACCTGGCGCGTCTACCTCGAACTGCCCGCCGTGGACGGCCGTCCGGCCAGTGGCCTCGACTCGGGCGCGCTGCTGACCTCCGAGGGCGTCGAGGCGTACGGGGCCGCGGTCGAGCAGGCCGTCGAGCGGCTGCCCGCCGTGCTGGCCGACCTGCGGCGCGACCTCGGCCTCGGGGACGGCCCGATCGGCCTGGCCGGGTTCTCGGCGGGCGGCGCCGTCGCGCTGCTGACGCTGGCCCGCGGCGTGGTGCCGGTCACCGCCGCCGCGCTGGTCGCGCCCGTGGTGGCGCCCGCGCACGCCGCCCGCTCCCTGGAGAAGCGCTCGGCCCGCGAACGCGACTGGAACGAGCGGGCCACCGCGCTGGCCGAACGGCTCGACCTCGGCGCCCGCGCCGGCGACGTCGCCGCCCGGGACGCGGCCCTGCTGCTCGTCGGCGGCACCAAGGACCGCCTCGTCCCGCCCGGCGAGATCACCGCGCTGCGCGACCTGCTGCTGCGGCGCGGCGCGTCGGCGGTGGAGTCGGCCACGTTCCGGATGGGGCACGCGCTGGCGGCCGAGCCCGGCACCGACGCGCGCCCGCCCACCACCGAGGCCGTGCGGGTCGACGGGGTGGTCACCGACTGGTTCCGCGACCGGCTCGCCGAGGTGAGCCCGGATCTCGGCTCCGGCCAGGTCACCGCCGACGGCCGGACCGGCGCCGACCATGCCGGCGCGGGGGCCTCGGCGTCGCAGACGCTCCCGGACGTCGCGGCGGCCTCAGGGGGCGCCGGGGCCGCCCCGCCCGCGGCCGCCCGGCCCCAGGACGGCACGGCGGACGACGGGCCCGCGCAGGGGCCTGCTCCGGTGCGTTTCGAGGGGTCGAGGGTCTAGGCCGCGAGCGGGAGCGGCGAGGGGGTACCTGCTGACCGGCCGGTGACGGTCAGGGGCGTCGGGGGGCGCTCAGGCGTCGAAAGGGGGCGACGCTCAGGCGTCCAAGGGGGCGACGCTCGGGCGTCCAGGGCGTGAGGCGGGCCGTCAGGCGCGGGCCAGCACCTGGTAGCGGACCGGGATCACCCCGGAGCCGGTGCCGCCGACCTTGGCCATCGCCGCCCGGGACAGGTCCAGGCAGCGGCCGCCCACGAACGGGCCGCGGTCGTTGATGCGCACGGTCACCGCACGGCCGTTGTTCTTGTTGATCACACGGACCTTGGTGCCCATCGGCAGGCTCCGGTGCGCGGCGGTCAGCTCGTCGGGGTCGAACCGCTCGCCGCTGGCGGTCGTCTGCCCCTGCCAGTAGTAGGACGCCTCGCAGGAACCGGTGCGCACGACCCTGGACTTGCGCTTCTTCTTTTTCTTCGCCTGGGCCTTGAGCGCGTCCTGGGAGCCAGAGGACTCGGATTCCTCGGGCGCCTTGGTGGGCGCGGGCGTCTCGGTGGGCTGCGACGGCTCGGCGGACGCCGACGCACTGGGGGACGCGGAGGGGTCGGGGGAGCGCCTCCCGCCGCGACTGGCTCGGTCGGGGGCGGTGCGCGGCTGGTCCGCCTGCGGTGCCGTGTCGAGCGCGGCGCGCGTGGCCCCTGGGTCGCGGCCGGCCGAGGCCAGCGCCCAGGCGCCCGCCGCGAGAACGGCGGCGGCGACGCCGGAGATGATGACGATTTTCCTGAAGTGGCGTTTGAGGCGATGCTCGCCAGACCTACCCACGGAGAGTCCTTCGGTCGGGAACAGGACCCCGGACGCCCGGCGGGCCTCTGGCACCGCCGTTCGGCGCGGCGGGCAGGCCGCGCGGACATCGTCGCGTCACGGAATCCCCCGCCGCGCACGGTCGGCCCGTCCCGGGGTGAACGACCCCGCGGGCACGTGCCGCGGGCCATCGGCGAGCCCCGGCTGACCGTGCGCCTGTTATCAGCGCCACCGCATCATCGCGGAAATTCGGCGTCCGGCAGGTGCGGCGCCGAACTCGCGCATCACGGATCCCGGCGGACGCCGCACACAAGTCCATGACCGTACGTTGAAATTCGCGGGAATCAACCGGTGGGCCGTCGTTTGTGGGGTTTGTCACGGTGACTTTTTGCCCGCTGAAGTCGATCACATACGCACCGTGATCGAATTTCAAGATCGCCTTTGCTGACCATTGGATGTCGATCTCGTGGAGATAACTGGTGGTCAGCCGGAATGTTCACAAACAGCGAACGGGGCGCCGCGCGGATCGCGCGACGCCCCGTTGTGACGGGATCGGTTCAGCGGGTGCCGTCTGCCCCATTCGTGCCGGACAGGCCACGCCCTCCCGGCATCTAGCTCAGCGACAGCGGCGTGGCGGACGCGCTCTTCTTGGCGTGCGCCTCGCCCTGGCCGGACGCCGGGCGGCCGGCATTCTGCTTGCCGGCGCCGGTCGGCGCCTGCGGCGCCTGCGGCGCCATCTCCGAAGCGTCCTTGTCGGCGTCCGACTTCCGCTTGTTGTTCCCGAGCTTGTTCAGCACACCGCCCAGCAGCTGGCGCAGCGCGCCGCCGACACCCGCCTCCGACGGGGCATCCTCGGCCGGCGCCCGGCGCGCCTGCGACCGGCCGACCGCGCCCTGCGCGGTGCCGGCCTTCCGGGCCGACTTTCCAGGCGACCGCGACAGGCGGCCGTTGACGGGCGCGGCGTCCGTGGGCAGCGCGGTGCCCGAGGCCAGCCTGAACCACGGGTCGGCCTTGCCGCGAGACGACGTGACGTGCTTCTTGTTGTCGCATTCGCGCTGGGCCTTGGAGTCCTTGGCGCCGTCGTTGGACGTCTCCTGGGAATTGCCCGTCTTGCAGTCGCTCTTGACTTCGACGAACTGCTCCTGGTTGTTGTCCAAGTCGCCGGGCCACGGCGCCTTCACCGCGTCGCGGGCTCCCAGCGCGCGACGGGCCCTGAACTGCAGGTCCGTGTGCCCGTCACCCTTGACGGACCCGGCCTTCCCGCGCACGCCCAGCATGCCGTCGACCGCCGCGGTGGGCCTCTTGGCGACCTTCCCGACGGTGGGCACGAGCGGCGCGGGGGCGATCGTGTCGACGCTGTGACGGACGGCACCACCGGCCGGCCCCTGGTCGGCCAGCACCCCCGGTGCGGCGGCGACGGTCACGGCGGTGGCCACGGGGGCCAGTACCGCGCCCCTGAGCAGGCTCCTGACGGATCGATTCATTCATCCCCCCGGCGTTGGTCGTTTCGACCTTTGCGCGTGTGCACGCCGCCGAACCGGTTCTTGTCACCGGACGCGGTTTTCCGGCACACCGACGTGCGAGGACGTTAGTACGTCCCCGGCGGCCGCAGGGCGAACCGCCGGATCAATTGGCCAACGCAGAAGAACATTTAGCGAATCGACATACGCCGTTTCGCGCCCCGTACGCGATCTTGACCGTCCGGCGGGAGAATCGTCCCGGCCGGTCATATCGGCCCGGCCGGGACGAATTGCGACCGGAAACGCAACCGCCCGGGTGGTGCGTCGACCCGGGCGGCCGGACCGGTCGGGCGCCAGCCGAATTCAGGGGCGGAACCGGTCCGAAACGGGAGGTCAGGACTCCTGGCCGAGGGCGATGGCCGCGTCGACCTCCTGCCTGCGGACGGCCAGCTCCTGCTCGTAACGCTCCCGGTCGACGGCGTCGGCGATCTCCTCATCCTGGCGCATCAGCGCGTCGAGGTCGGCCTTGGCGTTGTCCAGGACGCCCATGTCGGCATAGGCGGACCGCACCTTCTCCCCCCACAGCCCGATGTCCTTCACGCACGGGACGATCCGGCTGAACAGCAGGGACTGGTAGAGCGTGTACATCTCGGAGTTCTCGACGTACTCCATGCACTCGTCCACGGGCAGGCCGAGATTCTCGACCACTTCGCGGCCCTTGAAGCGGTCGCGCATGAGATAGCAGCCCTCGACGACGAACTCCTCGCGTTCGGCCCGTTCCTTCTCGGTGAGCTCGGCGTAGTAGTCCTTGAGCGCCAGGCGGCCGAACGCCACGTGCCGGGCCTCGTCCTGCATGACGTACGCCAGCAGCTGCTTGACCAGCGGGTTGGTCGACATGTCCCGATACACGCCGAACGCGGCCAGGGCCAGCCCCTCGATGAGCACCTGCATGCCGAGGTAGGGCAGGTCCCAGCGGCTGTCCTCCAGCGACTCGGCGAGCAGCCTGGCCAGGTCCTGGTTGATCGGGTAGTACATGCCGATCTTCTCGTGCAGGAACCGGGTGTAGAGCTCGACGTGGCGCGCCTCGTCCATGGTCTGGGTGGCGGCGTAGAACTTGGAATCCAGGTCGGGCACGGTCTGCACGATGCGGGCCGAGACGTTCAGCGCGCCCTGCTCGCCGTGCAGGAACTGGCTGAACAGCCAGGAGCCCTGGTGGCGGCCGTACTCCTGGCGTTCCTTCTCGGTCATCCGGTCCCAGATGCGGGAGCCGAACAGCGGGTTGAACTGCTCGGGCAGGCCGACCACGTTGTTCGGGTCCACCTCCAGGTCCCAGTCGATGCGCTTCTGCGCGTCCCACTGCTTGTCCTTGCCCTTCTGGTACAGGCTCAGCAGCCGGTCGCGGCCGTCGTCGTACTCCCAGGTGAAGCGGGTGTCACCGGACATCGGGACGTTCCACGTCTCCTGGGGGACGGGGCTGGTGTAGAAGTCGAACGAAGTCACCGGGGTGCCTCCTCGGGGCGCCGACGTCGCTGTCGCGACGCGAGGGGTTGTGCCGCGGGGCCGTCCCGCGGGCTTTGTACCGCCCACGTGCTTTACATCTCTTCGTAACATGTAAAGCCCCGCGGAGGCCATACCCCCGTGGCCGTACGGGCCGCGCCGCGGGCGCCCCGGGCATACGATCGAAGGCGTGCTTCGCCAGGTCGTCGCCCCGCTGCTCGGCATGGCGCTGACGCTGACCGCCTGCTCGGTGAACGGGTCGCGCGGCTCGTCGCCCGAACGCCGGCCGACGAGCACGGGCAGGGCCGCCGCGGCGGCCGCCCCGAGCGAGGGGTGCACGCGGACGCCCGCGGTCTCCAGCGGCCAGTACCGCTTCGGCGGGCGCCCGTACCTGCTGACGCTGCCGCGCTCCCACGGCCGCACGCCCCTCCCGCTCGTCCTCGACCTGCACGGGCTGCGCTCCAACGGCTTCCAGGAGGCCGTCTACAGCCGGGTCGCGAGCCTGGGCGCGGCGCGCGGGTTCGCCGTCGTCGAGCCGAACGGCGCGACCCGGCCCCGGGGCTGGAGGCTGCCCGGCATGGCCGGCGGCACGGTGGACATCCGCTACGTCCGCGACCTGCTCGACCACCTGGAGGGCACGCTGTGCGTGGACACGCGGCGCGAGTTCGCCACCGGGTTCTCCAACGGCGGAGGCATGTCGGCCGCGCTGGTGTGCGGGCTCGGCGGACGGCTGGCGGCCGTGGCGCCGGTGGCGGGCCTGAACCTGACGCGTCCGTGCGCCAGCCCCCGGCCCACGACGATGCTCGTCTTCCACGGCACGGCCGACCCGATCATTCCGTACGGCGGCGGCGCCCCGTACAACGGCAACGAGGCACGCGTCCCGGACTGGATGCACCCGGCGGGCGGCGGTCCGCTCGTCCTGCCGTCCGTGCGCGGCCAGGTCGAACGCTGGGCGCGGCTGTTCGGCTGCGGACGCACCTCCCGGCGGCAGGCGGCCGCGGGCGTCACCCTGGTCAGCCGCTCCGGATGCCGGGACGGCGCCCGGGTGGACTTCTACACCGTCGCCGGCGGCGGCCACAGCTGGCCGGGCTCCCCCGCGCTCGGCGCCGGCCCCAGCACCACGCGGATCGACGCGACCCGCATCATGCTGGACGTCTTCGCCGCGACGAAGGCCCGGCAGGTCAGCGCGACTGGAGAGCGTCCAGCGCCACGGCCTGGGCGATGACCAGACGCCGGTCCAGGGCCGGGTCGGCGATGTCGATGACGTAGCGGTCGCGCAGCGCGAACTTCTTCTCCACCGAGAACGCCGGGCGCCCGTCGACGGCGAAGTCGAAGTGGTACGGCCAGGCGAACGGCACGTTGTTGACGAACGGCAGGAACTCCCAGACGCGGCGCAGCACCGCCACGGCCTGGTTGCGCTCGGTGCCGGTGGCGGTGCCGACGCCCGGCTGCTCCAGATGCCAGGTCGACGACAGCAGCGACTTGCGGAAGTCCTTGCGGAACACGCCGATCGGCCCGCCGTGCTCGTCGGCCACGTCGTACGCGCCGCCCAGGTCGATCACCTTGCGGGCCTTGAACGACACGAACGGCCGCGTCTTGGAGTCGTCGGTGTAGAGGGTGACCTGCTCCTTGAAGGCCATGCGCTTCTGCTGCGCGAACGCGACCAGCTCGCCTTCGGAGCCGTCGGCCGCCGCCAAGCGGACCTCGTACTGGTTCACCATCAGGCGCACCCGCTGGCGTACGAGGAAACGGGTCTGTGCCTGGAGTTCGTCGACGTCCACCGTTCTCGTCCTCCGGCCGGGGGAAGGGGGAATGGGCGGAGTGTCCCACAGATCCCGGATCAGCGGTCGCTGATGTGGTGGGCGAGGTAGGCGTGGATGAGCCGCTCGGCCTCGGCGACGATGTCGGGGTCGCCGTCGGGGTCGCGGCGGAAGGCCATCTTGAGCACCGCGTCGCCGGCCTCCACCGAGATGGCCAGCGCGCGGGCCAGCTCCGGGCTGTCGGCGACGCCGAACCGCTCCACGATCATGACGCGCAGCCGGTCGGCCACCACCGAGTTGTTGTCGGCGGCGGCGTCCAGCAGGTTGACGTCGGCGACGTCGCCGAAGCGCAGCACCCGGAAGCCGGGCACGGTGCGGTGCATGTCCACGAAGATCTCGATGATGGCGCCGACCGTGTCGGACCAGTGGTCGAAGTCGGCGTCGGCCAGCCGCCGGGAGATCCGCTCGCCGAACCGGTCCAGGTTGCGCAGGGCCAGCGCCTGCGCCACGGCCCGCTTGTCGGGGAAGAACTGGTACACCGAGCCGATCGCCACCTCGGCGCGCTGGGCGATGCGCGTGGTGGTCAGTCCGTCGTAACCGTCCTCGTCCAGGATCTCGGCGCAGGCGTCCAGCATGCGCTGTACGCGCTCGGCGCTGCGGCGTTGGGCGGGACGGCGGCGCAACGGCGTTCGAAGCTCGGTCACCAGACCATTGTCACCTCTGCGAGCGGGTACGGCACCGCCGTGCGGTGCCGCCCGGCACCACCGGTCACCGGCCGTTTCCACCGGCCGGGCGGGCGGTCGGGTGTCTGGTGGGCGGCGCTTCCACCCCCTAGGATCCGAACAAAATTCGCGTTTGGAGGGGTGGCGATGGGGCTTCCGGACGGGTTCCAGTGGGGCGTGGCGACCTCCGCGTACCAGATCGAGGGCGCCGTCGGCGAGGACGGCCGCGGCCCGTCGACCTGGGACGCGTTCTGCCGCGAGCCCGGCCGGGTGCGCGACGGCCACACCGGCGACGTCGCCTGCGACCACTACCGCCGCTGGCCCGAGGACGTGCGGCTGCTCGCCGGCCTGGGCGTGGACGCCTACCGGTTCTCGATCGCGTGGCCGCGCGTCCAGCCCACCGGACGCGGCCCCGCCAACCCCGCCGGCCTCGACTTCTACGACCGTCTCGTGGACGCCCTGCTGGAGCGCGGCATCGCCCCCGCCGCGACCCTCTACCACTGGGACCTCCCCCAGCCGCTGGAGAACGACGGCGGCTGGATGAACCGCGACACCGCCTACCGGTTCGCCGAGTACGCCTACCTGGCCGCCGAACGCCTCGCCGACCGGGTCACGATGTGGATCACGCTGAACGAGCCCGTCGTCGTCACCGCGTACGGCTACGCGTTCGGCCTGTACGCGCCCGGCCGGACGCTCGGCCTGGCCGCCCTGCCCACCGCGCACCACCAGCTGCTCGGCCACGGACTGGCGGTGACCGCGCTGCGCGGACGCGGCGCCCGCGCGGTCGGCGTCACCAACCACTACTCGCCCGCGCGGCCCGCCGACCCGTCCGCCCCCGGCGACCGGGACGCCGCCGACGCGTTCGACGCGCTGATGAACCGCCTGTTCACCGACCCCGTCCTGCTCGGCCGCCTCCCCGACCTGGCCGTCCAGCCCGACGACCTGGCGGCGCACGTCCGGGACCAGGACCTGCCCGTCATCTCCGCGCCGATCGACTTCCTGGGCGTCAACTACTACCAGCCGACCTGGCTGCGCGCCCCCGCCCCCGGTGCGCCGCTGCCGTTCGACATGGATGCGGCCCCCGAGGGGCATCCGGTCACCGGCATGGGCTGGCCGGTCGTCCCGGACGGCCTGCTGTCGCTGCTGCGCGCGCTCAAGGAACGCTACGGGCCCGCGCTGCCGCCGCTGTACGTCACCGAGAACGGCTGCTCGTTCCCCGACGAACCCGGCCCGGACGGCCGCGTGGACGACGACGCCCGCATCGAGTACCTGGACGCGCACATCGCCGCCGTGCGCACCGCGATCGACGAGGGCGTGGACGTCCGCGGCTACTTCGTCTGGTCGCTGCTCGACAACTTCGAATGGGCGGAGGGCTACCACCCGCGCTTCGGCCTCGTCCACGTCGACTACGCGACGCAGCGCCGCACGCCGAAGAAGTCCTACGCCTGGTACCGCGACCTGATCGCCGCCGCCCGCACCGCCTGACCGCCGCCGGGTCGGCGGGCGCCCGTCAGTCCAGGGACGTGTCGCCCATCGACTCCAGCAGGCTGCGCAGCGCGTTGACCAGGTTCTCGCGTTCGTCGTCGTCCAGCACGGCCAGCAGGCGCTCGCCCTGCTCGATGGCGTGCGGGAACACCTCGTCCAGCACCTGGTGGCCGCGCCGGGTGAGCCGGATGCGCACCGACCGGCGGTCGCCGCTGCCGGGCACCCGCTCGACCAGCCCCTTGGCCTCCATCCGGTCGATGCGGTTGGTGATCGCGCCGGAGGTCACCATCGCCGCGCGCAGCAGCGCACCGGGGGTCAGTTCGTAGGGCGGGCCGGAGCGGCGCAGCGTGGTGAGGACGTCCAGCTCCCAGTTCTCCATGCCGAACGGCGCGAGGAACTCCTTCTGCCAGCGGTCCAGGAGCCGGGCGAGCCGGCCGACCCGGCCGATGACGGCGGTCGGCCAGGGATCCAGGTCGGGACGCTCCGCGCGCCACAGCTCCAGCACCTTGTCCACCGCGTCCGCCACCGGACCTCCCGGGCAAACTATCTCAACGTTGACAGTATTGACATTGAGAGATCGACGGAGTTAGATCTCTCAATGTTGAGATTATCAACGTGAGGAGTTCTCGATGTCCCTGGTCTACCCGCCGCCCCGCTACACCGGCGACTCCGGCGAGGTCAGCGCGACGTACCGGCCGGCGACCACGCCGCCCGACTACGTCTCCACGCCCGTCATCTCCAGCGGGCCGACCGTCGGGCAGGGGGTGGAGTACCACTACCTGGCCACCACGGGATCGACGGACGGCGACTTCGGCCTGTACCGCATCGACATGGGGCCCGCGCCCACCGGCCCGACCACCCACTTCCACCGGGGCATCTCGGAGTCGTTCTTCATCCTGTCCGGCACGATGCGCCTGTACGACGGACGGCAGTGGATCGACGCGACGCCGGGCGACTTCCTCTACGTCCCGCCGGGCGGCCTGCACGCCTTCCGCAACGAGTCGGGCGAACCCGCGTCGATGCTGCTGCTGTTCGCCCCGGGCGCGCCGCGCGAGGGCTACTTCGAGGGCATCGCCGACCTGCCGAACATGACCGAGGAGGAGCGCGCCCGGTTCTTCATCGAGCACGACAACCACTGGGTCGACGGCTGAGCGGCCGTCCCCGGCCAGGGACGACCGCTCAGGAACGACCGCTCAGGGGCGGGCGGACAGGCCGGTGCAGCCGCGCAGGCCGTTGTAGCGCTTGAGCTCCGCCGTCGCCGCCGCGCCCGTCATCAGGCGCGGCAGCCCGGCGGAGATGCGGGCGGGCTTCCACTTCGCCGCGGTGATCTTGCCGTTCTCGGCCCGCAGGACCAGCACCCCCGAGTTGGCGGTCTGGCCGTTGGCGGACGAGAACACGAAGTTGCCCAGCCCGTAGTGGACGTACTTGCCCTCCATGAAGCCGCCGCCCAGCGGGATGTGCGCGTGCCCGCCGACGATCACGTCGGCGCCCGCGTCGATGAGCTGCTTGGCCAGTTCCTTCTGCCGGGGCAGCGGGCACGGCTGCAGCTCGGCGCCCCAGTGCAGGTGGACGATGACCAGGTCGGAGCCCTTGCGGGCCTCGCGGACCGCGCGCACCATGCGCGGCACGTTCTTCGCCGACGCCAGGCCGCCCTTGGCGTCGGTGGCCGTCCACTGCGGGATGAGGTGGTCGTCCAGCACCTGGGTGGCGCCGACGATCGCCAGCCGGTTGCCCTTCACGGTGACCCGGTGCGCGCGGTACGCCTCGTCGGCGTTGCGTCCGATGCCCACGGTGGGGAACTTCGTGCGGCGGATCGCCTGGAGGGAGTCGCGCAGGCCCGGCTCCATGAAGTCCATGCCGTGGTTGTTGGCCATGGAGGTGACGTCCACGCCCGCGGCCTTCAACGCGGTGAACGCCGACGCGGGGGCGCGGAAGGTGAACTCCTTGCCCGGCGCGGGCGTACCACCCGTCGTGATGGCCGTCTCCAGGTTCACCATCGCCAGGTCAGCGGCGCGCAGCGTCCTGGCGATGGGGCCGAGCGCGGTGGACGGCTGCGCCAGCCGCGCGCGCAGGTTGCCCTCGAAATGCACGTCCCCGCCGAACGCCAGGATGATCGGCTGCTTGGCCGGGGCGGCGGTGGACGGCGGCGCCGCCGTGCGGGACGCCGAGGGCCGGGCGGCCGTCTTCCCTTCGGCCTCGGCCTTGCCGGAGCCGCTGCTGCACGCCGTCAGGGCCAGCGCTCCCGCCACAGCCGTCGCAAGCGCCCCGTATTTCCGTCTGATCACTGAACTCCCCCACCGCTCGCCGGCACCAAGCATGCCATGGGTTCGGCATGTGTCCCGGCGGGCGATGTGGCCATGTGCGGCTATCGGAGGATGTCGGTGAACGCGCCCTCGTTGTCGCTGCCGGCGCTGCCCGCGCCCCGGTTGAGGTTGAACGTCCGGTCGACCTCCAGAATGCTGTCGTTTCCGCTGTCGGCGCCGGTGTTGTTGAAGATGACGATGCTCGGCGCGCAGTTGCAGATCAGGTCGGCCGCCGCGGCCGGGGCCGCGACGAGGGCGACGGCGCCCAGCAGCACCGCGCCGACCAGAGCCTTGCCGATGACGTGCATGAGTACTCCTGTCCAGGTGAGGCGACACCCGGCCCGCCCGGTGGGTCGGGGCGGGGCGGGCCGGGGTCGCGGGGAAGGGCGGGCGCGTGGGTTCAGGCGGACGCGCCCGCCGGGGCCGAACGGGCCAGCCTCTGGGCCAGCCATGTGCAGACCAGCAACTGCAGTTGGTGGTAGAGCATCAGCGGCAGCACCGTGACGCCGACGGCCGCGCCGGGGAACAGCACGGTGGCCATGGGCAGCCCGCTGGCCAGGCTCTTCTGCGAGCCGCAGAACAGGACCGCGATGTGGTCGCCGTGCGAGAAGCCCAGGCCGCGTGAGATGAGCGCCGCGCACGCCAGCACGAACGCCAGCAGCCCGGCGACGACCAGCAGCAGCGCGGCCAGATCCGCCGCCGCCACCCGGCCCCAGACGCCGCCGGTCACGCCCTTGCCGAACGCGATGTAGACGGCCAGCACGATGACGGCCCGGTCGAGCATCTTCAGCCGCGCCGCCCACGCACACGCCCGCTCGTCCCCCAGGAACCCGCGCACCACCTGCCCGGCCGCGAACGGCGCCAGCAGCAGGAGCACGGTGTCGACGACGACCGACAGCGGCAGCCCGCCGTCGCCCACCGAGACCATCCCGGCCACCAGCGCGGGTGTCAGCACGACGCCCAGCAGGTTGGACAGCGAGGCACTGCAGATGGCGGCCGCCTCGTTGCCGCGGGCCAGCGAGGTCAGCATGATCGAGGACTGGACGGTGGACGGCAGCACGCACAGGAACACCACGCCCGCGTCCAGCACGTCCGGCACCAGCAGCGCGCACCCGAACGCCAGCATCGGGAAGACCCCGAAGGTGATCGCCAGGATCACCCCGTGCAGCCGCCAGTTGCGCATGCTCGCCACCGCCTGCCGCGTGGGCAGCCGCACACCGTAGAGAAAGAACAGGCCGGTGATCGCCACGTCCACGACCCGATCGAGCCACACGGCCGCCTCACCGCGAGCCGGAACCACCGCGGCCACCCCCACTGCCCCCAGAACCGCCACAACGAACGGCTCAACCCGCCCCCGCCGAACCACCACCCGCAACAACCGCGCCAACGCGCCACGGCCCCGCCCCGCGAACGCACCACGAATGGGCCGCACGAACACCGCCCGAAACGACCGCACGAACGCAGCACGGAACGGCCGAGCCAACGCGCGGAACGGCCGCACGAACGCAGCACGGAGCGGCCGGGCGGACTTGGGGCGGAGGGGATGGGCGGACGTCTTGGGGAGGGGCTGGGGGGACATGGAGTGGAGAGGCTGAGGTGACGTGGGGCGGGCTGAATCGGGGGCCGTGCCGGAGACCGGCTGGGGTGGTGCAGGCGGGCTTGCGGCGGCGCGTTCCCGGCGACCCGGGTTGGCGAGCGCGGCGCGGAGGGGGGCGGCGAACACCGCCCGGGGCAGCCGCACCGACGTGGCGCGGAGCGGCCGCATGAACACCGCACGGCGGGGGCGGGGGGACTTGGGGTTGGTTGGGGCGGTGGTTGTGGTGGGGAGCGGGCGGGGGGTGGCGGCGGGGCGTTGCCGGTGGGTTGGTTTGGTGAGGGCGCTGCGGAGGGGGGCGGTCAGCGCGGCGCGGAGGGGGCGGGTGAGTGTGCGGGGGGTGGCGGCGTGGGTCCTGACCGCCAGGCGGCGCAGTGGCCCGCGTCGGGTGGGTGGTTGTGCGGGGGGCACGGGTGAACTCTGCTTGGTCACATCGCCGACCCTGCGGTCTGCCTGCGCGGCCGGGAGTCTCGGGGACGGTGGCGGCTGATGTTCTTCTCGAGCAGGGCGAGGGCCTCCTGCACGCCGACGGCGCCGGAGCCCTCGGCGACCTCGGGCAGCCGTCCCTCGTTGAGCTTGAGCTCCAGCAGCGCCTCGTCCATCGCGCGCTGGGCGGTGAACAGGCACGGCGTGCTGTAGATGGCCGCGTCGACGCCTAGGTCGGCCAGCTCGGGCAGGGACAGGCGCGGGGAGCGACCGCCGGCGATCTGGTTGAACAGCAGCGGCTTATCGCCGATGACCGCGCGGACCTTGTTGATCCAGTCGACGCTGCGCACGCCGTCGACCAGGATGACGTCGGCGTCGGTCTCGGCCAGCGCCCGGGCGCGGCGCAGGATCTCCTCCTCGGTGGTGGCGTCGGTGCGGGCCACCACGACCAGGTCACGGCGGGTCCGCAGCACCAGCTCCAGCTTCTCCAGGTACTCCTCCAGCGGCAGGATGCGTTTGCCGTCGACGTGGCCGCAGCGGCGCGGCCGGGCCTGGTCCTCCAGGATCACGCCGGACGCGTCGGCCATCTCGAGTTGTTCGACGACGTGGCAGGCGACCTCGGGGTCGACGTAGCCGTCGTCGATGTCGACGAGCAGGTGGTGCTCGGGGAAGGCCAGGCGCAGCCGCTGGACGAAGGCGACCATGTCGGGCCAGGCGATGAACCCGATGTCGGGCAGCCCGTAGTGGGAGGCCGCGAACCCGAATCCGGAGACGAACATCCCGTCGTAGTGCTTGGCGGCGACGGACGCGGAGAACATGTCGAACACCCCGATCAGCGGGGTGGTGCCCTCCCCCATGACGTCGCGCCGCAGTGCGGTCCCGTAGCTCATGGTCATGTGCCGTGACTCCTCCCTCCGGGCGTCTGCGCCCGATCGAGAACCCTTGGCGGCGCCACCGCGCCCGACCGTCCGGCGGTCGGCTGCATCAGCATGTCGCCGCATGAATAGTCACTCACACAAATTCAGTGCCGACCAGTTACCGAAGCGATACAGAGAGTAAAGAAACGTTTACAAGCTGTGGCGACCCCTTGCCCTTCCCTGTAACCGAAGAGTCAAGGGATGATTGTCGGTTTACGGCCTCCGTCTCGGACACGGCAGGCGCCCAGAAGCCCGTTGCATTGGGAGCTCCAGCGACGTCCGATCACGGCTCCGCCCCCGCCGGTCGCCGGGCGGTCATCCCGTCGAGGAGGCCGCCAGTCAAGCCGTCGGCGGTCGCGCCGATCACTCTCCGTGATCAGTCGTGCCAGGGATGTCCGATTATGCATGGCCGTTGCGGCCGCGGGCGACATGACCCGACCCCAGGAGAAGAGGGCAGGGCACGGCAGGCCGCTGATCCACAAACCCGGTTGACTCAAAGACTTGAATCATTCAGGTTTATCCGGATATGTTGGACGCATGACCGACCCCGAGACCCCGACCACCGCGGCGGAGCTGCGGCGGGCCGGCCTGCGGGTGACGGCCGCCAGGGTCGCGATCCTGGAAACCGTCCGGACCGGTGACCACCTCGGTGTCGAGGCCGTCGCCGGAGGCGTGCGCGAGCGCGTCGGGCACGTCTCCCTGCAGGCGGTGTACGAGGCCCTGCACGCGCTGACCGCGGCGGGCCTGGTCCGCCGGATCGAACCGGCCGGCAGCCCGGCCCGGTTCGAGGGACGGGTGGGCGACAACCACCACCACCTGGTCTGCCGCCGGTGCGGGGTGGTCAGCGACGTCGACTGCGTCGTGGGACACGCCCCGTGCCTGCAGCCGTCCGACGCCGCCGGATACGTGGTCGACGAGGCGGACGTCACTTTCTGGGGGTTGTGCCCGGACTGCCGTGACAGGCCCGTGGACGACCCGGCCGACACCGCCGCGGCGATGTCACCGGGTTCACCGTCCACCGCCCGCGGATCCGAATAACTAACGGAGCATGGAGGAACCGCGTTCATGACCGACAGGCCCATCACCACGACCGATGCCGGCATCCCGGCGCCGAGCGACGAGCACTCGCAGTCCGTCGGGCCCAACGGCCCGCTGCTGCTGCAGGACCACTACCTGATCCAGAAGATGGCGCACTTCAACCGCGAGCGCGTGCCCGAGCGGGTCGTGCACGCCAAGGGCGGCGGTGCGTACGGGGTCCTGGAGATCACCGAGGACGTCAGCCAGTTCACCAAGGCCAAGCTGTTCCAGAAGGGCGCCCGCACCGAGTCGCTGGTGCGCTTCAGCAGCGTCGCGGGCGAGCTGGGCAGCGCGGACGCCGGACGCGACCCGCGCGGCTTCGCGATCAAGTTCTACACCGAGGACGGCAACTACGACCTCGTCGGCAACAACACCCCGGTCTTCTTCATCCGGGACCCGCAGAAGTTCTCCGACTTCATCCACTCGCAGAAGCGGCGCGCCGACAACCACCTGCGCGACAACAACATGCAGTGGGACTTCTGGACGCTGTCGCCCGAGTCGGCCCACCAGGTCACCCTGCTGATGACCGACCGAGGCACCCCGGCCAGCTGGCGCCACATGAACGGGTACGGCTCGCACACGTTCCTCTGGTACAACGCCGCCGGTGACAAGTTCTGGGTGAAGTACCACTTCAAGACCGACCAGGGCATCAAGAACCTCACCGCGGACGAGGCCGACCGCCAGCCCCACGACGTCCACATCAAGGACCTGTACGAGGCCATCAAGCGCGGCGACCACCCGTCCTGGACCGTCCAGGTGCAGGTCATGCCGTTCGAGGACGCGGCCGACTACCGGTTCAACCCGTTCGACCTGACCAAGGTCTGGCCGCACGCGGACTACCCGCCGATCACCATCGGCAGGTGGACGCTCACCCGCAACCCGGAGAACTACTTCGCCGAGATCGAGCAGGCCGCGTTCGAGCCGGCCAACTTCGTGCCCGGCATCGGGCCGTCCCCGGACAAGATGCTCCAGGGCCGGCTGTTCTCCTACCCCGACGCCCACCGCTACCGCATCGGCCCGAACTACCTGCAGCTGCCGGTGAACCGGCCGAAGAACGAGGTGCACTCGTACAACTTCGACGGCCCGATGGCGTACCGGAACCCGACGGACCCGGTGTACGCGCCGAACTCCTTCGGCGGCCCGGTCGCCGACCCCGAGCTGTGGAAGGGCGAGTCCTACGAGGTGGCGGGCGAGATCGTGCGCAGCGCCTACACCCTGCACCGCGAGGACGACGACTACGTCCAGCCGCGCGCGCTGTGGGAGAAGGTGCTGTCGGACGTCGACCGCGACCACCTGGTGAGCAACGTCGTCGGCCACGCCTCGGCACCCGAGGTCACCGGCGACATGAAGAAGCGCGTCGTGGAGTACTGGCGCAACATCCAGAAGGACCTCGGCGACCGCGTCGCCGCGGGCCTGGGCGTCAACGGCTCCTGAGAACGCCACCTCCTCCTGGCCTGAGGAAGGGGCGGTCCCGACAGGGGGATCGCCCCTCCTTCATTTTCAGGGGACGCGGGAAGGCGCATCCCGCACCCTGGCCTGATCAGACGGAGCAAGGTCACTGCTGCCGGGGGCCAGTTCGTAGGGCGGGGTGTGGGTTTCGGCTCCGTCCAGTTCCGGTTGCGGAGCCCTGCCGGTGGTTTCCATCGGGGGCCGGGCGGGCTGCTCGGCGGGCGCGGCGCCGGTGAACGCCCTTGCGAAGGACTGCAGGGCGGCCGTCATCTCGCTGGGGACGACGAAGAACGTGCTGCCCTCGCCCTGCGCCAGCTTCGGCAGCATCTGCAGGTACTGGTAGGCCAGCAGCTTGGGGTCGGCGTCGTTCTCGTGGACGGACCGGAACACCCGCTCCACCGCGATGGCCTGGCCCTCGGCCTCCAGGATGGCCGACTGCTTGGAGCCCTCGGCCTTGAGGATCGCCGCCTGCTTCTCCCCCTCCGCGGTGAGGATCTTGGACTGCCGGACGCCCTCGGCGGTCAGGATCGTGGCGCGCCGCTCCCGTTCGGCGCGCATCTGCTTCTCCATGGCGTCCTTGATCGTCACCGGCGGGTCGATCGCCTTGATCTCCACGCGGGTGACCCGGATGCCCCACTTGCCGGAGGCGTCGTCCAGCACCCCGCGCAGCGCGGTGTTGATCCGGTCCCGGGAGGTCAGCGTCTCCTCCAGGTCCAGGGTGCCGATGACGTTGCGCAGCGTGGTGGCGGTGAGCTGCTCGATCGCCTTGATGTAGTTGACGATCTCGTAGTCGGCCGCGCGCGGGTCGGTGACCTGGAAGAACAGCACGGTGTCGATGTGCACCACCACGTTGTCCTCGGTGATCACCGGCTGCGCCTTGAACGAGACCACCTGCTCGCGCAGGTCGATCAGGGGCTTGACCCGGTCGACGAACGGGACGACGAAGCTGATCCCCGGCTCCAGCGTGCGGTGGTAGCGGCCGAGCCGCTCCACGTTGCGCGCCCTGGCCTGCGGAATGATCCACACCGACCGCATCACCGTGATGCCCAGCACCAGCACCCCGGCGATCACCACCGCCAGGAGCGCCAGCGCGATGTCGGTCATGATGCCTCCTTCCGGCCCGGCCCTCCGCTCCCCTTCTCAGCCGACGCCGCCTCCCCGGCCGGCCCTCGCCCGCCCGGCGCCTGCCCGGACGATGCTTCGTCCACATGTGCGGCTGTCGCTTGCTCGGACGCGGCGTGCCTGGGCGGCGGGTGCTCTCCTGAGGTCTCGGGGGTGGGTGGGGTGGTCGTCGTGGGGTAGAGGAGGGCCGTGGCGCCCTCGATGGCCAGGACGTCGGCGGTGGTGTCGGCGGGGATGACCGTCGCCGGGTCGTAGGGGCGGGCCGACCACTCCTCGCCGCCGATGCGCACCCGGCCGCCCGCGCGGCTGACCTCGGTGAGCGTGTACGCCTCGCGGCCGACCAGGGCGGCGGTGCCGGAGCGCAGCGGGGGCGGCTGGCGGATGTGCCGGTGCGCCACCGGGCGGACGACCACCAGCCCGGCGACCGAGGTGACGGCGAACACCGCGACCTGGGCGCCTGCCGGCAGCCCGAGCGCGCCGGTCAGGCCCGCGACCAGGGCGGCGACGGCCAGCAGGCCGAGCGCCAGCGTGAGCGTGAGCAGTTCGGCGATCCCGAGCAGGGCGGCGGCCAGCAGCCAGATGACCCACGCCTCCATCGCAACCACCTTGTTGCGTCCGATGTCCTATTTGTCACGGTAACTCCGATTAGCGGCCCAGGACCATGGTGGGGCGCGGGCGCCCGCTTGTCCGGCGCGCCCGGAACGGGGGTTTAGGTCCCACTACCGCCAGGTAGGTAAGAGTGACCGTGGGACGCGGCAGATCGCGGACGGCCGGGGAGCGGACGGCTTCTCCCCGGGTGGCCGCGGGTGACCGGGGGGACTACTGTCGCTGACGGGCGAGCCGTGAGGCCGCCAGGCCGATTCGGGACCGCGTACCCGAGGAGGGACATGAACCGACGGGCGAGCAACATCTTCCGGCGCGGCCCCCGGCCGTCGGTCCGGTCGCACCCCGTGGAGATGGTGGAGGGGCTGGAGCACGCCAGCGCCCTGGACCGTGTCATCCGCGGCGTGTCCGCCGTGGTGCGGCGGACGCTGCGTCCCGGCCCGGCCAAGGACCTGCTGCACGGGGTTCCGTTCGGCCACCCGGCCCATCCGCCGCTGACGGACCTGCCGATGGGCTGCTGGATGTCGGCCGCCGTGCTGGACCTGATGCCCCCCACCGCCGGCACGCAGCGCGCGTCCCGGGCGCTGGTCGCGGCGGGGCTGTCCACGGCCGTGCCGACCGCGCTGACCGGGCTGGCCGACTGGTCGGCGCTGCACCGCGAGCAGCAGCGGGTCGGCGTGGTGCACGCGGCGAGCACGGCGACGGCGACGGCGCTGTACGCGGCGTCGCTGGTGGCGCGCCGGCGGGGCCGGGAGGGCGCCGGGCGGACGCTCGGGTTCGCCGGGCTGACCGCACTGCTGGCCGGCGGCTACCTCGGGGGACACCTGGCGTTCCGCCAGGCCGCCGGGGCCAGCCACGCCGACCAGCTCGCGCACCTGGTGCCGCTGGGCTGGCATGACCTGTGCCCGGTGACGGAGCTGCCGGACGGGTGGCCGGTGCTGCGCCGCCTCGGCTACATCAGCCTGTTCGTCCTGCGCGAGGGCGACGACATCCACGTCCTGGCCGACCGCTGCAGTCACCTGGCGGGGCCGCTGCACCAGGGCCGCGTCATCACCGACGACAAGGCCGAGACCTGCGTCGTCTGCCCCTGGCACGGCAGCACGTTCCGGGTGCGGGACGGGTCGGTCGTACGGGGCCCGGCCACGGGACGCCAGCCCGCCTTCGAGTCCCGGGTGACGGAGGGCACCGTCCAGGTGCGTCCCATCCCGTAACACGCTCATGCGAGATGCCGTCTCGCTTGACGAGATCAAGTGGGGCGGCCTAGGGTGCTGGCAGATCCTCCACCGCCGGGAGCACGCCATGAGCCGAGCCGCCGCCCCCACACCGGGCCGCGGCCGCGTGCCCGGCGGCTACGTGGAGCCGCTCCGGGTCCACCCGCCGCGCACCGGCATGCGCCCCGGCACCGCCGCGGGCGACCCGCAGACCCCGTTCTGATCCACCGCCCGTCGCGGCGCGCCGTCGTGCGCCCGTGCCGGCTCTCCGACGAGACCGCACGTCGCGGACGCCCGCGCCGTCGTCCTCCAGCCCCGCGTCAGTCCGTGGTTTCCGTCCCTTCGCATCCGCAAGCGAGGCAGCGCATGAGCACCACCGTCGACCTGTCCCCCATCTCCGGCCCGTCCGCCTGGCGCGGCGACGAGCTGTCCCGGTCCACCGAGTGGATCTACCTGCTGAACGACGCCGAACGCGCCGAACTGGAGGCGGCCGGCCGCCGGTTCGCCGCCGACGACCCCGACCTGCGCACCGTCACCGCCGCCGACTACCCGCTGGACGCGTGCGCCGGGCTGATCGGCGAGTGCGCCCGGCAGATGGACTCCGGACGCGGCTTCGTGCTGGTCCGCGGGCTGCGCACCGAGGAGTACGGCGACACGGTCGCGGCGGCGATCTTCTATGTGATGGGCCTGCACCTGGGCACGCCGATGGCCCAGAACCAGCACGGCGACGTCCTCGACCACGTCATCGCCACGTCCGACAAGACCCTGGACGACCCGACCGCCCTGCCGTCGCGGGTGCGCGACCGGCTGCCGTTCCACTCCGACAGCTCCGACGTGGTGGCGCTGATGTGCCTGCGCGGGGCGCGGGCGGGCGGCGCCAGCAGCCTGGTCAGCGGCACGACGATCTACAACGAGATCCTGCGGCGGCGGCCCGGGCTGGCGCACCTGCTGTTCGAGCCGTGGCACTGGGACTGGCGGCGGCAGGACCCGGACGCGCCCGCCGACACCTACACCTCGCCGATCTGCAGCTATGTGGACGGGATCTTCAGCACCTACGCGGGCAGCTCGATGATCTTCTCCGCGCAGGACTACCCGGAGGTGCCGCGGCTGACGCCCGAGCAGATCGAGGTGCTGCACCTGTTCGACGAGATCGCGCAGGAGCCCGGCCTCCCGCTGGACATGGACTTCCAGCCCGGGGACGTGCAGTGGCTGCTGAACTACGCGGCCCTGCACTCGCGCACCGAGTACGTCGACCATCCCGAGCCGGAGCGCCGCCGTCACCTGCTGCGGCTGTGGCTGCGCCGGGACGTGGGCCGTCCCCTCGTGCCCGGCTTCGGCAAGAACGTGGTGAAGGCGCACGACGAGGAGAAGACCTGGGTGCCCGGGGGCCGGTTCCGGATCGGCGAGGCGGCCGTCCCCAACTACGACTGGGGGCTCTGAGCGATCGCGGCGTAGAGGCGGGAGTAGGCGGTGAGCGAGCCGAGGTCCAGGACGTCGCGGCGCGGGTCGGCGGCGGACGGACGCGCGGACGGCCCGAGCCGCACGGTGTCGACGCCGTGGGAGCGCAGCACGACGCCGTCGGTGGAGCCGGTCCAGCCGCTGATGGGCGGGGGCTCGCCGCCGAACTCCTCCCGCCAGGCCGCCCGGGCGGCGCGCACGATGGGCGCGTACCGGGCGGTCGCCGCCGCCGGATGCACCTCGTCGTGGTCCACCTCGACCGCGCAGGCGGCCAGGGGACCGTCCGCGCAGGCCGCGCGCACGTGCCCGGCCAGGTCGTCGGCGATGTCGTCGGGGCGTGCGCCCGGCACGGTGACCACGTAGATCCCGGCTTCGAGCACGGCGGGGAAGAGGTCGGGTTTGTCGGGGCGTCCGCCGGTGAGCGAACCCAGGCCCGCGGCCGGGCCGACCTGCGTGCCAGGGGCGGTGTGGGACGCGACGTAGGCGGCCCGCCATCGCTCGACGGCCTCGATCACCGGCGCGGCGTGGGCGAGCACGCCGCCGGGCGGACGCGCCGAGTCACGGACCAGCACCGCGCCCTGCCCGCCCCGTATCCGCAGCCGCAGGTAGAGCGCGCCCGGCTCCTCCCAGAGCAGCGTCGGCGGCCCGCACTTCGCGATGATCGCCGCGGCGGGCAGGTCGTCGGACTCCTCCGCGAGGAAGTGGTCCAGGCCGGTCGAACGCCGGCGTCCGGCCGCGCCGGTGAGGGTGCTGCGGTGCGTGCCGGAGCCGGCCAGCAGCAGCCGCGGCGACGCGCGACCGGAACGGGCCGCGTCGACGAACCCGGCCAGCGCGGCGG
Source organism: Actinomadura miaoliensis (assembly GCF_039536785.1). NCBI lineage: Bacteria > Bacillati > Actinomycetota > Actinomycetes > Streptosporangiales > Thermomonosporaceae > Actinomadura > Actinomadura miaoliensis. The sequence goes on along the minus strand of NZ_BAAAZG010000040.1, from coordinate 117,920 downwards.
CTGCGGGCGCCCGCGCCACGCCCAGCCCGAAGCCCTCCACCAGGCCGTCGTGCACGGTGAGCGGCCCCGGGTCGTCGGTGCGGCCGGTGATCGGACGGTCCTGTGCCGGGTCGCCGCTGAGCGAGGTGTCGAGATGCGAGTAGATCAGCGTCCCGCCGCGACCGCCGGCCGACGCCACCACGTTCGCGCCCGCCTCGCCGTACCGGCGCACGTCCCACTCGATCCACGGCCAGCGCGCCGCGCACCACTCGGCCAGCCGCACGGCGGCCGCCGCCTCACCGCCGTGCGGAGCCGGCCGGCCGTCCAGAACCTCCAGGACCCGGACGATCTCGTCAGCCGTGCTCAGAAACGTCCCCAGTCGTCGGCGGCCGGACGCCACACGTCGATGTTGCGGGGGTCGGCGGGCATGCGGCGGGCGCGGTGCGTCTCGTGCTCCTGCGGCGTGAACACCCGGTGCCGGTCGCACAGCTCATAGCGCGGCCCGTGCGCGGGGTCGTGCAGGTAGAACGCGATCGACGTGGACGCCGAGTGGTTGACCAGGTCGGACGCGATCGGCGAGCCCTTGTAGAGGGCGCGGGCGCGCATCCGCATGACGTGGTCGAAGCTCTTCATCGCAAAGCACAGGTGCGCGACGAAGTGCTCCTTGTTGTTCTGCAGGGCGAGGCTGTGGTGATAGCGGTCCTCACAGCGCAGGAACGTCGTGGAGCCCACGATGTGGTCGGACGGCAGGAAGTTCAGCACCTTGGTGTAGAACTCCACCGACTCCTCGAACCTGGTGGTGGCGATGAACGGGTGGACCAGGTCGACGGGCCGCAGCTCGACGTGGGGCGGCTCGGCGTACTCCTGGAACTCGGTGAACAGCTCGACCACCAGGCCGTTGGGGTCGCGCACGGCGAAGCCCGCCCCGCACAGGGCCTGCTGGCGTTCGTGCAGGTCGAGCACCTCGTACCCGGCGTCCACCACGTTCTTGTGCAGCGCCTCCAGGACGTCCTCGTTCTCGACGCTGTAGCCGATCGCGACGGTCTGCCCCGTCTCCCGTCCGGGCGCGCTGACCAGCTCGATCGAGTGGTGCTCGATGTCGGCGCGCAGGTAGGCGTACTCGTCGGTGTGCTGTTCGAGCTGGAGCCCCACGTGGTACTGGAGGAACTCGATCGTCCGCGCCATGTCGGGGACCTCGACGCGGGCGTACTCCATGCCGTACGGGCCGCGCGGCCGCCCGCTCCTGTGCGCCGTCTCGTAGCTGACGATGGCCTGCTCGTCGATCACCGGGCGCCACCGCTCCCGGACGAACCGTTCGTGCGCGTCGCTCTCCAGGTACGCCCGCAGGTCGGCCTCGCTGTCGAACTCGACGGAGAAGGCGTGCGTGAACCTCGTGTCGCGGGTGCTGATGTTGCGGCCGAGCGAGAAGTGGCGCATCGCCGGATACCGGTCGGGGAAGGCGGCCAGCTCCGCCAGCACGGCGTCGGCGGTCGCGGCGGGGACGTCCGGCCGGAACCGGAACGCCAGCGTGTGCTTGATCATCGGGCTCCCTTACAGGATGAAGCTCAGCCGTCCGCCGGGGCGCAGCAGTTCGTGGCCCAGCACGGCGCGGCGCCGCCGGAAGCGCAGGCCGTCCGGCTCGGCGACCAGCAGGTGGTCGTAGCGGCCGACGTAGGGGTCGAACTCGCCGTCCCGGGCCCGGTGGATCACGAACGCGGCCGTCACCCGCAGCAGCGCCGGATCGTCCTGCCAGGGGAACAGGCGCACGTTGGAGACCAGGCGGTGCGTGCGCGACGGCGGGTTCTCCGCGTGCGCCTTGCGCGACTTCAGCCGCTTCACACGCGCCCGGATCAGGTCCCAGTCGTCGTTGACGAACGAGCCGGACGCGTGCGGCGACGTGCCGTTCCAGTCGGTGGCCGGCACCTCCGACCGCGCGGTGCCGGGCTCGAACAGGGCCAGCCAGGCGTCGTAGTCCCAGGCGTCCAGGATGTCGGCCTCGGCGTACAGGAAGTCCTCGACCTCGGCGCGGGTGACCTCGCGTCCCCCCGCGACCACGGCGCCGTGCGTCCGTGCGGTCACCGTCATCGCACGTTCCTCCCTTCCAGGAAGCTCGCCGGACGGGTACCGGTGACGGCCAGGCCGTCCGCGACGCCGATCGCCCGCACCCAGTGCCGCCAGAACCCGCGCATCGCGCCCTCGTCGATCGACCGTCCCTGCACGCCCTTGACCTCGTCGACCATGCCGCGCGACATGTCGCTGTAGTCGAGCCCGGCGCGCGGGTCGTCGGCGGTGGCCTCGATGCCGCGCTGCACCGCCTCGTACGCCTCGATGTCGTCCGGTGTGGCCAGGCCGCCCGGACCGACGAAGCTGACCATCGTCTTCATGCGCAGCGCCCGGGTGTCCTCGTCCTCACCGCGCGGCGCGAGCTGCCAGGCCCGCACGTCGGTGCGTCCTGGCCCGGCCGGTTCGAGCTGCCGGATCGACAGCCCCTCCAGGTCGAACAGCAGCAGGTTGGGGAAGACGTACAGGATGTGGCTCTCGTCGGCCACGTAGCGGGCGCGTTCGGGGCCGAGCCTGCGGTCCATCTCCGCGCGGTGCTCGGCGGTGCGGCGCTTCTCGTCCTCGCCGAACCGCGGCTCCCACAGCATGCTGATGCGTCCGCCGTGCCCGGTGAGGACGAGCAGGGAGTGCCCGTTGCCGAGGTTGTAGGCGTACTGGTCGTCGTCGGTGACGGCGAACCCGGTCTCCCGCAGGTAGCCGACGAACGTGTTGTGCGTCGGGGAGAAGTGGTAGCCGTCCATGGCGTTCTCCACGGCCAGCTTCCAGTTGCCGCGCACGCTGTAGAGCTGGGTGCCGGGCAGCACCTCCATGCCGTCGGCGTGCTGCTCGTTCACCATCGTCATGTAGTCGGCGGCGTCGCCCAGGTAGTCGAGCAGGGGCGGCACGTCCGGATCGAACGCCACGAACACGAAGCCCTCGTGCACGGCCATTCTCGGTACGGCCCGCAGCTTCATCGCGTCGAAGAAGCCCTCGCTGGCCTCGTAGGCGTCACGCCCGGGGACGGCCGCGATCTCCCCGGTGTTGCGGAACGTCCAGGCGTGGTAGAAGCACTGGAACAGCTTGGTGGAACCCTCGGTCTCGCGGCACAACACGGTGCCGCGATGCGGGCACGAGTTGAGGAAGACCCTGATCTCGCCCTCGGCGTCCCGGCAGAAGATCAGCGGCCGTCCGCCGAGCACCCGCGTCCTGAAGTCGTTGGGCTCGGCGACCTCGGTCTCGTGCCCCAGATAGAGCCACGTCCTGGCCCAGATCCGATCCCGCTCCCGCCGGAAGATCTGCTGCGACCGGTAGGCGATCCGGTTGACGCGGAAGGTCAGCGCGTCCCAGTCCTCCACCACCAGCCCGCCCGGCAGGCCCTCCCCGCCCGGTTCGCTCGGCTCGACCATCCGGCCGCACCCCCTCAATCGCGGGTTCGCACAAAAATACGAGACAGCGTCTCGCATTGCGTACAGAGTTCCCCAGCCGCCTCAGCGGTGTCAAGAGCCGCTCCACCGGTTTGACGACCGGCATCCCAGTTGCCATGATTGCGTCTCGCATAGAGAGACGGCACTGTCGCGAAAGACCCGTCCTCCGGGCCGTCCGCATGATGGGATTGCCGTCTGCTACGGCCGCCGCGCCGAGGCTGGAGGTAGGGGGAAGATGGCTGCGAAGATCGCCGGTGACGGGGCGGAGACCGCCCCCACCATCCAGACGGTCCAGCGCGCCGCGCTGATCCTGGACTCCTTCACCGTGAGCCGGCCGCACCTGAGCCTGAACGAGATCACCACCCGGCTCGGCGCCAGCAAGGCCACCGCCCACCGCTACACCAAGGCCCTGCGCGCCGCCAACCTGCTGCGCTACGACGAACGCACCGCCCTGTACTCCCTCGGCCCGCAGGTCCTGACCCTGGCCGCCGCCGCCCGCGCCGCCCTGCCCATCGTCAGCGCCGCCGAACCGTACATGGACCGCCTGGTCAAGACCGTCGGGCAGACCGTCGTCCTCAGCATCTGGGACGGCGAGGCCCCCACCGTCGTCCGCTCCGCCGACAACACCGACCACCTGATCCGCATCAGCGTCCGCGTCGGCTCCCGCCTCGACCTGACCGCCTCGGCCCAGGGCCGCGTCTTCTGCGCCCACCTGCCCGCCGACCAGGTCCCCGGCCTCACCCGCATCCTGCGCCGCTCCCCCGACCTCGCCGAGGAGCTCGACCGCATCCGCGAACACGGCCTGTCGGTCAACTCCCCGTCGGAGAACGGCGTCCACACCATCGCCGCCCCCGTCTTCGAGGGCGACACCATCATCGCCGCCATGGCCATCGTCGGCACCACGGTCAGCGTCCCCCGCGACACCGACTCCCCCATGGCCCGCGCCCTCCTGGAAACCACCCGCGCCCTCTCCCAACGCCTAGGCGCCAACCACCCCCTGAACGCCACCGGCTGACCCCCTGCGCACGCCTCCAGTCCCTTCCGCAGAGCACATGTGGGGACGGTGCAGCCGTGTCGTAGGTCTTCGCCCCCGTCGGACGCGCCCGCTTTTCCGCCTGGTCTGCGGGGCGGGGCGGCCGGCCGCGCTGTTCCGGCCGCCCCGCCGTCTGGCACCGCGTCCCCGGGGTCGGGCCACATTGATCCCGAGGACGCGGCGGTCTGAGCGGCGACGGCTCGACATCCGCACGCCGCGCCGCCGCCAGGTACCGCACTCCCGGGCTGCTCTTCCCCGCCCCGGGGTGCGGCTGGAAAGGGCGACGACGCGGTGATCCCGGGGGCCCACCACGCGGCCGCCCCCTGGTCACCAGTCCCAGGGCTCGGTGTAGGTCAGCCGGTCGAGCAGACGCGCCAACCACCCCCGGCGCTGCGGCCGCTCCGGGCGCTTCGGGCGTCCGGGACGCTCGGGCTGCTCCGGACGCTCGCGGCGCGGGGGGATCGGCGCGATGCGCTGCGGCTGAGGCAACGGCGGAGGCGTCGGGGGCGACCAGACGCCCGCCACCATCCCGCCCGCCCCCGGCACCCCGGCCGCCCCCTGCATTGGCGCGACGGTCCGCACCCCCGCATGGCCCACGAGATCGGCAGGGGCCTCGGCCAGGTGAACGCGTCCGGCTCGGTCATGCCAGCCACTCCACGAGTTCTCGGTGAATGCCCCCGCCCCCGAGAACCTTGCGCGGGGCCTGGCCGCGTTCCCGTCCACTTCGCTCACCGCTCGACCTCCCGCAACCGCTGCCGCAGTTCCTGGGCGGTGTCCGCGTCCAGCACGGACACCCCGTGCCGCACCTGCTCGCCCAGCTTGGGCCCTCGGGTCGCCCACCACCGCCCGGTGTCCCGCGCCGTGATGATCGACCACCCGGGAAACTCGGCACGAAGCGCCGCCTTGATCTCCGCCTCGCTCACCACTGGTCCCTGCCGACCAGCCGCCTCCGCCGGCCCCGCCGTGCCCGCACGCGCCGAGGCCGACCGCCCTCCGCCCGCGTTCGGGAGGTCCGACTGGTGGACGACCGTACGGCCGGTCGCGGGCTCGGCACCACGGCCGGAGCCGACCGCCGCTCCAAGTACGCCAGGATGGAGACCAACTCGGCGGGGTCAGCGGCCTCGACCAGGCGGTCCCGCCCGGCCCGGTCCCTGACCATGCTCCACAGGCTTCCGGTGTAGCGGCCGTACCACAGCAGCACCCCGGGGAATCGAGCGCGCAGTTCGGCGAGCGTCCGGTCGATATGGATCACCCACCGCGGCGGCGCGTCCGCCAACGTGTTCATCAGTCGAACCTCCTACGGCGAGGTCGTCTCGGCGACGCCACTGCGGCATCGACAATCTGGTGACTGTGAGTGAACAGGCGGCACACATGGCGCAACCAGAGGCACAATGAGGAGCAGGGGGGAGCAGGCCGGAGCACGGCGATCCGAGAGGCACGCGATGACCACCGCCGACGAACGGCGCCGCATCGGCGCCCTCCTCCAAACCGAGCGCAGACGCCGCCGCTGGTCCAAACCCGAGATGGCCCGGCGCCTCGCCTCACACGTCCCCGACCAGTGCCCCGACCGGGAAACCCTGATCTCCTACATCAAACGCTGGGAAGCAGGCAAAGTCAGCATCAGCGAGCGCTACCAATTCGCCTACGCCGCCGCATACGACGTGGACGTAGAAGAATTGTTCGGCCAGAAAAAGACTACCGGGCCACCGAACAAATCCGCCGCCATGGACGCACTGGACCTGCCGAACTCGAACGGCCGTCCGGCAGACATGGAATACGTGGCGAACCTCCGGGATACCGGCCAAACGCTCGTCAGGCTGGATACCGTTTACGGCGGCAACGAAGCCTTTCCGCTAGCGCTGCGCGTCTTTCGTGACGCCCATCGAAAACTCGCCGTTGGAGCATATGAGCCCAAGGTGGAGCGAGACCTTGTCGCAGCGACCGGGGAAATCGGCGAAATCGCCGCGTGGCTGGCATACGATGCAGATCGGCAAGCCGAGTCACGACAGATCATCCTTGAGGCGTTGATGCTGTCTCGGCAGGCCGGGGACCGCCACATGGAACTGTTCGAACTCACCCACATGTCCATGCAGGCGGTGCATCTCGGTCACCCGGCGGAAGCACTGCGGATCGCGGACGGACTTCTCGCAGATCAGAGCCTTGCGCCTCGCGTAACGGCACTGTTCAACATCCGACGAGGCAGGGCGCTCGCGCAACTCGGCCACCAAAATCGTGCTTTCGACGCCATTGACAGTGCACGGTCGGCCATCGCAGACGGCATCAATGAACGCGATCCCTACTGGACGTGGTGGGTCACAGAAACAGAGATCACATGGCATAAGGGAATGGCCCACGCCGAACTCGGAAACTGGGGAGCCGCCGTCCCCCTGCTCCACGAGTCGGTCGAAGGGCGCACGGCCTACCGACGTGCCCTGTACAACGACCGCGCCCACCTGCTGAACGCCCTGGTTCATGTTGCCTCATGGGCGGACGCTGAAAGGATCATCGGCGATATCTCCGGCCAGGTCGGCGAGGTGGGTTCGAGCCGTACCACGAACCTGCTCCGCCGCATCGTTCGCCGCGTACCCCACGCAGGCGCACCGTCCACGGTCGCGGACATCGCACATGACCTTCAGGAACGTCTGGATGCACGCACTGCCCTGGCTTGAAGCAGGTAGACCGAGAGGCACGCGATGACCACCGCCGACGAACGGCGCCGCATCGGCGCCCTCCTCCAAACCGAGCGCAGACGCCGCCGCTGGTCCAAACCCGAGATGGCCCGGCGCCTCGCCCCACACGTTCCCGACCAGTGCCCCGACCGGGAAACCCTGATCTCCTACATCAAACGCTGGGAAGCAGGCAAAGTCAGCATCAGCGAGCGCTACCAATTCGCCTACGCCGCCGCACTCGGCACAGACATAGAGGAACTCTTCGGCCAGAAGACGGCTGCCGGGCCTGCCCCGCTCGCTGCCGTGGACGTCCTACGCCTGCCGCACTCGAACGGCCGTCCAGCCGACATGGAATACGTGGAAACTCTCCGCGAGACAAATCAGGCACTCGTACGGCTGGATGCCCTCCACGGCGCGGGCGATGTCTTGCCTTTGGCCGCGCGCGTGTTCCGCACGGCCAATCACAAACTCGCCACCGGTGCGTACGTGGCCAAGGTCGAGCGCGATCTCATGGCCGCAGCCGGAGAAACGGGCGAGATCGCCGCGTGGTTGGCGTACGACGCCGACAACCAGGCCGCGTCGCGGCAGGTCATCCATGAGGCGCTTGAGCTGTCCCGGGCTGCCGGCGACCGCGACATGGAGTTGTTCGAACTGGGCCATCTCGCCATGCAATCCCTGCACCTGCATCGGCCTGCCGAGGCGCTGAGGATCGCGGACCGGGCGCTGGCCGGGGAGCTGCCCGCCCGTGTGAGCGCGCTGTTCGAGATCCGCAGGGGGCGAGCGCTCGCCCAGCTCGGCGACGAATCGTCCGCGCTCTCCGCGTTCGCCAAGGCGAAGAACGCGCTGTCAGAGAGCATCAGCCCGCGCGATCCGCAATGGGCGTGGTGGGTGGACGAAACCGAGCTGACCCGGCATAAGGCGATGGCTCACGCGCAGCTCGGCCAGTGGAACCGTACCGTCCCCCTACGCGAGCAGGTGGTGCTGGCCTGCCGCGGCGAATACCTGTACGGAAAGCTCGATCTCGCCCAGCTACTCGAAAGCTTGATGCAGGTGCGCGACTGGACGCGCGCCGAGGAGGTCATCACCGACATCGCCGGCATCGCGGACGCGATCGCACCCGGACGTACCGCGAACCTCCTGCGACGAATCTTTGCCCAGATCGGCCGCACGGAAGGCGTTCCGTCGACCGTCTCCGACGCCGCCGCCTACATGCGCGGGGTCCTTGAGACCACTACATCTGAGGCGGCACCGCGCTGACCAAGCCCGGAGAACCCGTGAGCCCCCTCCCCGAACGCATGTCGGACCACTGGTGGTGGCGCCCAGGTGTCCGACCGGGCCGCCGGTTGCTGGTCTGGCACATCCTGGTCGACGACCAACCCGCGGTTTGTGAACTGGCCCGGCAGTGCCAGCAGCGGCTGGCGACACTCGACGGATTGGACTTCGTCCCGCGCCAGTGGCTGCACATGACCACGCAGATCGTCGGGTTCACCGACGAGATCCCCGATGCAGAGATCGAGGCCATGGCCGATGCGGCCGCTGAGGGCCTGAGACGCGTGGATCCCATCGAGGTGGAGATCGGCAAGATCTGGTTCCACAGCGAGGCGGTAATGCTCGGCATCCGCCCGCCACGGGCGCTGGATCCGGTGCGGTCGGCCATCCGCGAGGCGGTCGCCCGGTCAGTCACCATCCATCAACTCGCCGACCAGCCCGACTGGACGCCGCACATCTCAATCGCCTACAGCAACAGCGACGGCCCGGCCGCGCCCATCATCGAAGCACTCACGCCCCGCCCGTCCATGGAGCCGCTCAAGGTGGCAGAGGTGCACCTCGTGGCACAGGAACGGACGGGGCGTCTGTATCGGTGGGACCGCCTCAATGTGGCGCATCTCGGCACATGAGTCCGCGCCTCGACGGATTCACCGTCGTCAAATGCGATCGCGTTGGCAGGCCTTGTCGTCGTGGTTGAAGTAGAGCAGCTACCTGAACGTTGACCACGCCCTTCGTGGCCGTGGTGAGCCGGGCTAGGAGCGGGATTATGCCTTGTTGCGCACCCGGTGGGCCGCTGTGGGTTGTGGTCTTGGGGTTCCAGCGGGGTGAGCGCGGTGGCGAGGCATGCCGCGCGGGGCTGGCCCGCGCGGCGGCGCTGGAGGTCGGGTCAGGGGCAGGCGGTGGGCGTCATGCGGGGAAGGCGATGGTGCTCATGAGGGCGTTGGCCTCCTGGCGGGAATCGAGGCGGGTGTGCTGGACGACGATGGGCACGTCGCTGGTGACGACCAGGCAGTAGTCGGTGCCGGCGGGGATCCGCTCCGGGTCCTCCAGGTCGTTGATCCGCTGGTGGAAGGCGCGCCGGGCGGGAATGGCCAGGACGAAGGGGCCCGCGGGTTCGCGGTCGGTGAAGTAGACGTGCACCTCGACCCGGGCCTCGGTGTCTCCCGCGTTGAGCATGCAGATGCTGTCGTGGCTGGTCATCTCGGGTTCGGGACCCGTGCTGCGGGGCGGGATGTAGCCGTCGGCGACGACCCAGGCGGTGGATCCGATAGCGGTCGGACGTGACTGCACGCGCGTGTTCCTTTCAGTGTCACCCGGTCGGGGCTTCGGTGGTGTCAGAAATCGTTGGCGCCGCGGGCGGTGAGGCCGCCGTCGACGTGGAGGTGGGCGCCGGTGACGTAGCCGGCCTTCGGGCCGAGCAGCCAGTCGATGGCCTCGGCGATCTCCTCGGGACGGGCGAGCCGGCCCATGGGGATCTGTGTCCGGGCGCGTTCGGCCAGGTCGCCGCCGGCGCCCGTGGTGACGTCGAGCAGCGGGGTCGCCGTGGCGCCGGGGACGACGCCGTTGACGCGGATGCCGGACGCCGCGTAGTCGATGGCGAGCGCCCTGACGAGGGCGGAGACCCCGCCCTTGGAACTTCCGTAGGCGCTGTTGGACCCTCCGGCGAACCCCACGAACGCCGAGGGGGACGAGACGCAGACGATCGCACCGGGAAGGTCCGCGTCCAGAAGCAGCCGGATGGCGTCGCGGCAGGTGAGGAAGGTGCCGCTCAGGTTGACGTCGATCACCCTGGACCATTCGGCGAGCGAGGTCTCGTGCGCCTTGCGCGCGATCTCGACGCCGGCGTTGGCGACGATGCGGGTGGGGACGCCCAGGTCCGCGCGGCACCGCGCGAAGGCGTCGGCGACGTCGGCCTCTGCCGAGATGTCGGCGGTGATGGCCAGCGCTCGCGGAGCCCCTCGCCGCTCCGCCTCCGCGGCGGCCGCCCGTACACCGGCCTCGTCGGTGTCGAGCAGGGCAAGGGGGCGTCCGGCCGACGCCTGCAGCATCGCGACGGCCAGCCCGATACCGGATCCTGCTCCGGTGATCAAAGTGATGTCGTTGCGCATCGTGGTGTGCCTCCGGTGGTTCGCCATGGCCGTGTGGCCGCGGGTAGAGGGAGCGCGCTCAGGGTCGCGGGGCGCGTGGCGCGAGGCTGTCGGTCATGTCCTCCAGTTCGCGGTTCGTCGTCTCCCGGACGCCGAAGTAGACCAGGACCCAGGAGAGCACGGCCATGACCGCGTACACCGCGTAGCTGCCGGGCAGGGAGATCTCCCGCATGGTGGGGAAGGACAGGTTGAGCCCCACGCCGGAGAACCAGTTGACGGACGCGGCGAGCGCGAGCGCCACCCCGCGGATGGCGTTGGGGAACATCTCCCCCAGCAGCACCCACACCACCGGGCCCCAGGAGACGGCGAAGCACATGACGAACACGTTGGCGCCGACGAGGGTCAGCGGCCCCCACGCCCCGGGGAGCGTCAGCTCGTCGCCGGCCACGACGGCCCTGGAGAACCCGACGCTGACCAGGACGAGGCTGGCCGCCATGCCCGCCGAGCCGGCGAGCAGCAGACGGCGCCGGCCGACCCGGTCGATGAGCGCGATGGCGCCGATCGTCGCCACCACGTTGATCAGTGAGCTGAGCACGGACAGGCCGAAGGAGGCGGACTCGTCGAACCCGACCGAGCTCCACAGGGAGTTCGAGTAGTAGAAGATCACGTCGATGCCGACGAGGGCCTGGAGGGCGGCGATGCCGATGCCGACCCAGACGACGGGCAGCAGCCCGCTCCGGCGGGAGAGCAGGTCGCGGAAGCGCGGGCGGTGCTCGCCGGGAACGGTGGCGTTCATCCGGTCGACGTCGCGTTCGGCCTGCTCGCGGGGGATCGCGTGCAGGTCGGCCAGGATCCGGCAGGCGTCCTCGCGGCGGCCCCGGGCGGCCAGGTGGCGGGGGGACTCGGGGAGCCGGAGGGACAGGGCGCCGTAGAGGAGCGCCGGGACCAGACCGGCGAGGAACATCCACCGCCACGCGGGCAGTCCGAGGAACGATCTGGCGTCCGCGCCGCCGAGCACGGCCGCGATGAGGGAGTCGGAGAGCAGGGCGGCGAAGATCCCCAGCACGATGGCCATCTGCTGGAGCGAGGCGAGCCGGCCGCGGACGGAGGCGGGCGCGATCTCGGAGATGTAGAGGGGGCCGAGGACCGTCGCGTAGCCGACCGCGACGCCCGTCAGCAGGCGCCATGCCGCCAGGTCCCAGAACCCCGACGACAGCGCGCAGCCGGTCGCCGACGCCATGAACAGCAGCGCGGCCACCCCCATGACCCTGGTCCGGCCGAGACGGTCGGCCATCCACCCGGCGAGCAGCGACCCCGTGGCGGCGCCGAACAGGGTGATGGCGACGACGACGCCCAGGCCGACCGTGCCGAGCGCGAAGTTCTCCTTGATGGGGTCGACGGCCCCGTTGATGACGGCCGTGTCGAAGCCGAAGAGGAACCCCCCGACGGCGCCCGCGGCGGAGATGAGGACCACCCGGCGGGGCGGTCTGCCGATCGTGGGTCTGGACGGGGCCGCAGCCGTGTACTCGCCGGACATACGCATTCCTTGCTTTCGGGCGGGGCGGGTGGGATCGCTCGTGATGAATGACCTTCTAGGCCCGACGGCCTATTCAGTGTGGTTCGTCCGGTCAGCCCTCGGGTCGGGGCGCCGGGCGGGCCTGGGCGGCGAGGCGCAGGGCGCGTGCGGCTTCGGTGGTGACGACGTCCCACCGCCGCCCGGCGAGCAGTTCCGGCGCCACCATCCAGCTTCCGCTGACAGCGGGTACGCACGGCAGCGCGAGGTACCCGGCCATGGTGGCGGCGTCGAGACCGCCGGAGGGCATGAAGGACACGCCGGGGAAGGGACCCGCGAGCGCGGAGATCGCGGCGGGGCCGCCCAGGAGGCCCGCCGGAAAGAACTTCACCTCGGTCAGCCCCCGCGCGACCACCGCCATGAGATCGGACGCGGTGGCCACGCCGGGCAACGCGGGAACCGACCGGGCCCGGGCGCGGTCGAGAACGGCGGCCGAGGTCCCCGGGCTGACCACGAAGGCGGCGCCCGCGTCGACGACCCGGTCCACCTGGTCGGGGCGGACCACCGACCCGGCGCCCACCCGCATCCCGGGCAGCGCCGCGAGCCTGCGGATGCCGTCCAGCGCGGCGGGGGTCCGGAGGGTGATCTCCACGACGTCGACGCCTCCGGCCAGGAGCGCCTCGCCCATCGGCAGCGCGTCCGCGGCGTCCGCGAGCACCACCACGGGGACGATCGGGCACCGACCCAGCAGCGGCCCGGTCACCGGACGGGCAGCGGACGTACGGTCGACCCGGCTCATCGCATGACCTCCTCACCCTGGAGGTCCTCGGCGAGTTCGGCGCGGGTCGGCAGCCCCTCCCAATCGCCCTCGGTCGCGGTGACGACCGCGCCCATGGCGTTGCCGGTGCGCAGGCCCACGTCGGGCGGCATGCCTCTCAGCAGTTCGGCCAGATAACCCCCGGCGAAGGCGTCGCCCGCGCCCACCGGGTCGACGACGGTCACGGCACGGGCGGGCGCGTAGGCGACACCGCCCTCGTGGGCGGCGACCGCCCCGAGCGCGCCCAGCTTCACCACGGCCGTGCCCGGCCCGAGGGCCAGGAGGGCGGCGGCGAGTTCCCTGCCGTCGTCCACGGTGGCCTCACCGGCCGCCGGACGCCCCAGGATCAGCGCCGCCTCCTCGGCGCCCGCGAACACCACGTCGGCGGACGCGGCCAGATCCCGCAGCACCGGCGCCGCGGCGGCGTCCGGCCACAGGGTGCGGCGATGGTTGAGGTCGAAGGACACGCGGGTGCCCACGTCGCGGGCGACCTGCGTCGCGCGGGCGAGGGCGGCGCGGGGTTGCGGCCCCAGGGCGGCGGTGATCCCGGTCAGGTGGAGGACGCCCGCGTCGGCGATGGCCCGGCGGGCCCGGTCGACGTCCGTGGGCGACAGCCGGGAGCCCGCGCTGCCGGTGCGGTAGTAGCGGACCCGCCGAGGGCGGCCGCCGCGCAGCTCCTTCAGCAGCAACCCGGTCGGCGCGTGGGGGTCGACCTCGGCCAGGACCCGCACGCCCTCAGCCCGCAGCTCGCGGACCACCAGGCGGCCCAGATCGTCGTCGCCGACGCGGCCGATCCAGGTGCCGGGCGCGCCCAGCCGGGACACGGCCACCGCCACGTTGGACTCGGCGCCTCCGATGCCGACGCGCAGCGGGTTTCCCGGGCCCGGCCGTCCCGACACGGCCGGCGTCAGGACCGCCATCGTCTCGCCGAGCGTCACCAGACCCGCGGTGTTCATGGTCTGCTCTCCGTCCGGCCGGTCACGGCCGCAGCAGGGCGGTCGCGTCGGCGTAGCGGTCGAGGGCCTCCGGGTCGAGGCGGATCCCGAGGCCGGGCGTGTCGGGGATGGCGAGCATCCCGTCGTCGTCCAGCCGCCAGGGCTCTGCGGTGATCGAGTCGACGTAGGGCGATCCCGTGACGTACTCGACCAGGTCGGTGCCGGGCAGCGCCGAGGCCAGTTGCAGGTCGGCCGCCAGTCCCACGGCAGTGTTCCAGCCGTGCGGGATCAGCCGCACGCCGTGGTCCTGCGCGGCCCATCCGATGCGGCGCTGCTCGCTCAGGCCGCCGACCTTGGTCACGTCCGGCTGGACGATGTCGAGCGCGCCGGCCTCCAGCCACGGGTGGAAGCTCTGCCGCCGGGTCAGCACCTCCCCGCCCGAGATCGCCACCGTGGCCGTGCGGCGCAGGTGCACGTAGTCGTCCAGGGCGTCGGGGCTGAGCGGCTCCTCGAACCAGGCGACGTCGTAACCGTCGAGCATCCGGGCGGTGCGCAGCGCCCACTTGTAGCCGTTGGACCATGCGCTGTCGCTGCCGCCCGCGTCCACCATGAGCAGCGCGTCCGGCCCGACGGCCTCGCGCGCGGCGGCCACGATCCGCTCGTCGAGCCGCGCGCTGACCCGCCCGAAGGGCCCCCAGCCGATCTTGAACGCGCGCCAGCCCTGCTCGGCCAGCCGCCGCAGCCGCTCGGCGAGGATCTCCGGTTCGTCCATGAGCAGGGAGGCATAGGGGCGGACGCGCTCCCGGTACCGCCCGCCGAGCAGGCGGCCCACGGGCTGGCCGGTGACCTGGCCGAGCACGTCCCACAGCGCCATGTCGACGCCGCTGATGGTGTGCGTCACCGTGCCGCCCCGGCCCATCCAGAAGGTGGCCCGGTGCAGGCGCTCCGACACCCGCTCGGGTTCGGTCGCCGTTTCGCCGATCAGCAGCGGCCGCAGGATCTCCAGGGCACCGCGGACCAGAGCCTCACTGGTGAACACGCTGCCGATGCCGATCGGTCCCTCGTCGGTGTGCACCGCCACCAGGGTGTGGACGACGTCGTCGGGGGTGAGTTCGTCCTGCCACCCGCCTTCTGGGGTGGCGCCTCGCAGGCCGGCTGCACGGATGTCACGGATTCTCATCTGGTCCTGATTCGTTCGTGGATGGCTCCGGACGACTCTGGGAGCCACCGGACGGTCGATTCGCCGGACGCCCCGGCCGGTGTCCTCCGAGCGGACGGACACCGGTCTCGCGGCAGCGGGAAGGCCGGGCTCGCGCACCGTCCTCCGGGAAGGGCCGGTGCGGTGATGCGGAACACTAAACCGGCAAATGGCAGATGGTCAACCATCTGCCATCTCGCGGCGGCGGCTATCGTAGGGTCCGGGTGCCCGCACGCGGCGGGCTCTCGACCTTGGATGGGACAGAAGTGACGAGCTCGATGCCGCCGTCCACCCCGCCGGCCTCACGGCGCGAATGGATCCTGAACTGGCTTCGCCAGGCCATCGCCACCGGCGAGCTGAAACCCGGCGACCGGCTGGTCGAGCGCGAACTGTCGGCCCGCTCCGGGGTCAGCCGCGGCCCGGTCCGGGAGGCGATCATGATCCTGGAGCAGGAGGGGCTGGTGGTGACCCATCCCTACCGGGGGGCCGAGGTCGCCGGGATCACCCAGCGGGAGGTGCGCGAGGTCCTCGTGCCGATCCGGCTGACGATCGAGCGGTTCGCCTTCCGGGAGATCGCCGAGACCCGCCCGCCCGAACTGCTCGACCGGCTCGAACGCCTCGTCGAGGAGATGACCGACGCCGCGGAGAACGGCGGGTCCGCCGAACGGCTGGCCGACCTCGACGTGGCGTTCCACGAGGCGGTCATCGCCGCCAGCGGACACGCCCAGGCGCTGCAGATCTGGCGCACGATCCAGCCACGGGTGCGCGCCTACTTCGTGCGGGACGCCCCCGGCCACCCGTCCCCGGAAGAGATCCCCCGGCAGCACCGGGCCCTGCTGTCCGCGTTGCGTTCCGGCAAGGCCGACGAGGTCGACCGGGTCGCCACAGGACACATCGAGACCTACCTCGGCGGCTGACTCCCAGCCCGGCCTGACCGAGAAGGCTCACCGTGGTCAGTGCGGGGGGCGGCTCATGCACCAGGTCTTCGGGCCGTTGTCGGGGACGTCCACTTCGGCGACGACCTCGAAGCCCAGTTTCCGGTAGAAGGCGACGTTGCCGGGGTCGGCGGTCTCCAGGAAGGCCGGTACCTTCGCCTCGGCCGCGGCCTGGATGCCGGGCTCCAGCACCGCGCGGCCCAGGCCCTTGCCCTGGACGGCAGGATGCACGCCGACGGTGCCCAGGAACCACACGGGCTCGGTCGGCCGGTACGGGTTCAGCGCGGCTTCGGCGCGTTCCGAGATCTCGGCCCGATCGCCGGCCAGTTCCGTCACCAGCGGGCCGATCTCGCCGAACGCCGCCTCCGCGTCGGTGTCGGGAGTGGTCCACACCGCCACGGCGCGGCCGTCGTCGGCGACCCAGACCCGGCCGTGCGCCAGCCCGATGTGCTCGAAGAACAGGGCCTGGATGCGGCGTATCCGGCCGACGTGGTCGTCGTGGGCCACGGTGTGCCGGGTCCACGGGTAGTCGGCGAACGCCGCCGCCAGCGTCTCCGCCGCCTGCGGAAGGTCATCGATCGTGGCTTCCCGGACATTCACCATGGCGACGAGTCTAGGGAGTTCGTCCCGCGCCTTGACCGACGCCTGGCATGGCGGTGTGTTCCCCGAGCGGGCGGTTGGACTGTGCGCTCGACGGCCGACGTGCGGGTAGGGCGGCCTCCTACTGTGGGGTTCGTGCTTTACGGCAGGTCTGCGGAAATCAGCGCACTCGACGAGGTGATCGTGCGGGCCCGCGAGGGCTCCGGCGGCGCGGTGGTGTTGCGGGGCGAGGCGGGTGCGGGCAAGACCGCCCTGCTCGACGCGGCGGCCGCGCGCGGCGGCGCGATGCGCGTGCTGCGGACGACCGGCGTCGAGTCCGAGTCCGATCTCGCGTTCGCGGCGCTGCACCAGGTGCTGTGGCCGGTGACCGGCTCGCTGGACGCGCTGCCCGAACCGCAGCGCGACGCCGTGAGCACGGCCTTGGGGCTCGCCGCGGGCAGTGCCGGGGATCGGTT
This sequence comes from Actinomadura miaoliensis, assembly GCF_039536785.1. Lineage (NCBI taxonomy): Bacteria > Bacillati > Actinomycetota > Actinomycetes > Streptosporangiales > Thermomonosporaceae > Actinomadura > Actinomadura miaoliensis. The sequence goes on along the minus strand of NZ_BAAAZG010000040.1, from coordinate 100,966 downwards.
CCTGCTGGGCGCCGGCGTGCTGTCGTTGCTGGCCGAGGCGGCCGCTCCGGACGGGCTGATCTGCGTGGTCGACGACTTCCAGTGGGTCGACCGGGCCTCGGCCGACGCGCTGCTGTTCGCCGCCCGGCGGCTGGGGACGGAACGGATCGCGATGTTGTTCGCCGTGCGCGGGGACGTGCCGGTCAAGGGCGTGCCGCTCACAGTGGACGTGCGCGGCCTGCCCGAGTCCGCGGCGGCCGAGCTGCTGGAATCCCGCTGTGGTGGGCTGCCCGCTCATGTGACGCGGGATCTCGTCACGCTGACTCGCGCGAATCCGCTGGCCCTGGGCGAGATCGCCGCCCGCCTGACGCCCGCGCAGCTCGCCGGGCGCGAGCCGCTGCCCGAACCGTTGCCCGGTGGCGCCCGGCTGTTCGGCGACCGGGTGGCCGCGTTGTCCGCCTCTGCTCGGCTCGTCGCCCTGGTCGCCGCCGTGGAGGCCGACCTCGACCAGGTCCTGCGCGCCGCCGACCGGTTGTTCGCCGAGCAGCCGGTACGGCCCGGCGAGAACACGGGAGCCGGGGCCGGGCGGGTGGCGTTGGCCGAGCTGGAAGGGGCCGGGCTGGCGGAGGTGTCGGGCATGAGCGTGCGGTTCCGTCACCCGCTCATCCGGTCCGCGGTGCACGAGGCAGCCGCTCCCGCCGAGGTCCGCCGCGTGCACGCCGTCCTGGCGGAGCTGACCACGGACGATCGCCGCGCCTGGCATCTGGCCGGAGCCGCCCTGGGGCAGGACGAGCAGGTCGCCGCCGCGCTGGTGACCGCCGCGGAGCGGGCGCGCGACCGCGGCGGGTACGGCGCCGCCGCCACGGCCCTCGCCAGGGCCGCCGAGCTGACCCCCGAGCCGCGCACCCGGGCCGTCCGCCTGAAGGACGCCGCCGTCGCGGCCTGGCTCGGCGGCCGTCCGGGGCAGGCGGAGTCGCTGCTGGCCGAGGCGCGCGAGCGGGCCGGCGGGGACGCCGCCCTCGCCATGGAGATCGCCCGGCTCCGGGGCCGGTTCGAGCTGAACTCGGGGAACGCCGCCGAGGCCATGCGGATCCTGGCGGCGGGCGACAGCCTGGACATGCTGGCCGACGCCGCGGAGGCGGCCTCGTACGTCGGCGACACGGCGGCCATCGTCGAACTCGGCCGGCGGGCCGCGGCGCACCCCGAGGGGTTCCTGCGGGACACGGTGGCCGGGATCGGCCTGACGCTGGACGGCGACGCCGCCGGGCCGGGCCTGCTGCGGCGGGCGCTGGGGCGTGCCGGCGAACTGGAGGACGCGGCGGGGCACCTGTGGGCGGCGGCCGCGGCCAGCTACCTGGGCGAGTCGGACCTGGCCACCGAGATGGTCGGCCGGGCCGGACAGGTGGCCAGGGTGTCGGGGATGACGGGCCAGCTACCGGTGGTGCTGGAGTTCGTGGCGACCGCCGAGCGCATCGCCGGGCGGCTGGCGCGCAGCCAGGCCGTCTCCGAGGAGGGCCTGGAGCTGGCCCGCGAGGCCGGGTACGAGAACACGGTGGCCGCGCACCTGGCCAACCTGGCGGTGCTGGCGGCGCTGCGGGGCGAGGAGGAGTCCTGCAGGCGGCACGCCCGTGAGGCGCTGGCCATCGCCGTCCCCCATCGGGTGGGTATGCGGGCGGGGGTGGCCGCGTACGCGCTGGCGCTGCTCGACCTGTGCCTGGGCCGCCACGCGGCGGCGCACGACCGCTTCACGGCCATCGTCGCGGCGGGACCGGGCGCCGGGCATCCGACCGTGGTGTGGCGGTCGGCGCCGGACCGGGTCGAGGCCGCCGTGGGCGCGGGCGACGACGCGGGCGCGCGGGCGGTGCTGGCCGCGTACGAGCAGTGGTCGAAGCACGCCGCGACGGCCGAGTCGCACGCGCTGCTGGCCCGCTGCCGGGGCCTGGCCGAGTCGTCCGAGGACGCCTTCGCCGAGGCGCTGCGGCTGCACACCAACCCCTTCGAGGCGGCCAGGACCGCCCTGCTGCTGGGTGAGCGCCTCCGCCGCGCGCAGCGGCCCGGCGAGGCGCGGGCACATCTGCGGATGGCGTGGGAGACGTTCGAACGGGCGGGTGCCCGGCCGTGGGCGCGGCGCGCGCAGGACGAGTTGCGGGCGGCGGGCGAGAGCGGGCAGGCTCCGCCCGCGGCCGTGCTCGACGCGCTGACCCCGCAGGAGCTGCGCATCGCGGGCCTGGTCGCCGACGGGTTGTCGAGCAAGCAGATCGCCGCCCGGCTCTTCCTGAGCCCGCGCACGGTCGAGTACCACCTGTACAAGATCTATCCGAAGCTGGGCATCGGCTCCCGTACGGAACTGGCGCGGCTAGTAGTTCTACAGAAGGCGCCCGTGGCCGGCGACGACATGCTGTGAGACATGCAGAACGTGACCATCTGGAGTGAAGAGTTCGGCGCCGGGACCGACGAGCCGATTCTGTTGATCATGGGGTCGATGTCGCAGGGCATCCTGTGGCCGGACGAGTTCATCGGCCGCCTGGCCGCCGGGGGCCGCCGGGTGATCCGGTACGACCACCGGGACACCGGCATGTCGGGCACCGTCGACTTCGCGGCGGAGCCGTACACGTGGGACGACATCAAGAACGACGTGTACCGCGTGATGGACGCCCACGGCCTGGACAGCGCGCACCTGGTCTGCCACTCGGCGGGCGGGCTGCTCGGCCAGTTCGTCGCCGTGGAGCGGCCGGAGCGGGTGCGTTCGCTGACCGTCATCGGGTCCTCGCCGCTCGGCGGCGGCGAGGGCCAGGTGATCATGCGGGCCCTGACGGGGCAGCCGCAGCCCGAGGGGAGCCTGCCGGAGCCCACGCCGGAGTTCGTGGCCTTCTACCAGGCGCTGATGGCCGCCCCGCCGCCGGTGGACCGGCGCGCGCGGATCGACGGCATGATCGCCGAGCAGCGTCTGCTGCACGGCACCGGGCTGCCGTTCGACGAGGACGCGGCGCGCCGGCTGCAGGAGCAGATCTACGACCGGGCCCGTGACCTGTCGGCGGTGGCCAACCACCGGCTCGCCGCGATGGCCAAGCCCGACTTCGAGCCGGTGGGCGTGCTGCACCAGGTGAAGGCGCCCACGCTGGTCATCGAGGGCAGCCACGAGCCGGCCAAGCCGGGCCACAGCGCGATCATCGCCGAGCAGATCCCGGGGGCGCGGCTGATGATCGTGGCGGGCATGGGGCACACGCTGCCGCCGGAGGTGCACGAGGAGCTGGCCGCCGCCATCCTCGCGCACACGGCCGGGTGACGGCCGACCGGGAGCAACGGCACGGCCCTCGGCGGCCGGGCGGGGAGGGCTCAGGGGGCAGGCCGGCGGCGCCCCCGGGCCGTGCCGTTGGGAGCCCCGGTCGTCTCCGCCGGGCACGCTCATGCGGCTCGCCGGAGCTTCGGAAGACTCGGGCCTATAGGATTCGTGGCGGTCTTGATGGCGAGGGCGGCGACCCGTGGTGGCCGCCGGGCGGACGAGGCGGACCTGTCGCCTCGTCGATCGTCCATGGACGTGGCTCGCGGGAGATGACGTGGTGGGCGATGGGCCGGTGCTGGAGCTGAGGATCACGCAGGGCCGGCTCGCCGCCCGGACGGTGATGACCTGCACGGCGATGGCCGTCGTCTGCATCGGGCTCGCGAGCCTGTTGGCCGCCTCGGAACTGCCGCGTGTCGTGTCGTCCGGGGGTTCGCTGGTGCTCGGCTGCGTCGCGGCGGGGCTGCTGCTGGCCGTGCTGGTGGCCCTGCCGACCCTGTTCGGCGGCGACCCCGCCCTGACCGCCGACGGCATCCGCATGAAGGTCTTCGCCTGGGACCGCACCCAGACCGTGATCCCCTGGTCGGCGATCGAGCGGCTGTGGATAGCCCGCACCGGCCAGTTCGACTACCTGTACGTTCTGCCGCGTGAGCCTGAGCGGTACCGGCGGGGGCGCGGGCTGCTGCGGGCCGGGCTGATGTCGCAGATGCATTCCGCGCAGGGCAGCGCCCTGCACATCCACCTTCCCGCCGACGGGATTTCCCAGGAGCGCGTCCGCGTCGCCGTCGAGCAGTTCAGCGGCGGAGCCGTCCGCGTCACCGCCGCGCCGTCATCGTGACCGGTTCAGGTAGGTCAGGGACGCGGCGAAGTCGGCTCGGGGCGGCACGAAGATGTCGATGTTGACGCAGGGTTCCTCCAGGGGCTCGACGTAGTGTTCGGCGCCTCGCGGCACCAGCAGAAACGAGCCCGCGGTCATTTCGTGGGGGACGCCGTCGACGTAGTAGTTGCAGCGCCCCTCGGCGATGTAGACGAGCTGGTCGAAGTCGTCGTGGCTGTGCGGGTTGAGGTCCATGCCGACGGACAGGCGGTGGTGGGCCAGCATGACCTCGTCGGTGGAGTAGACGCGGCGCCGTACGCCTCTGCGCAGTTCGGTTTCGGGGATGTCGTCCCAGTTGATGACGCGGCCGTAGAGCCGCGGGTTGCGTTCCGTCATCCGTTTCCTCCTTGGGATGCGGCTGCTTTGAGACCGGTGGCGAGGATTTGCAGGTCGGAGCCGGTGACGAGGTAGCGGGCGGCGGCCAGGCCGTGGGCGGCCGCCGTGTCGGGTGAGGGCGTCCAGCCGCCGAAGGCGATGCCGTGCTCGGCCGCGGCGGCGGCGATGCCGGTGACGGCCGCTCGGAGCCGCTCACCGCCCGGCTCGGCGCCCAGGCTCACGGCGAGGTCGGTGACACCGACGAACACCACGTCCAGGTCGCCGATCAGGGGCTCCCAGGGGCCGTGCACCGGTGTCTCGATCTGGCCGACGAGCAGGGGCGGAGACTCGGCCTCGTCCCGCAGGAAGGCCCGGAGACCACCTTCGCGCAGGCCGAAGCGGGCGGTGCGGTTGGCCATGCTGATGGAGCGGGTTCCGGCCGGGGCGAAGCGTGTCGCCTGGAGCAGTGCGCGGGTTTGTGCCGGGTCGTGGAGCATGGAGAGCTGGAATCCGGCGGCGCCGTTCTCCAGCAGACGGCAGATCTGCGGCCCGTCGACCGCGGGGATGCGGACGAGCGCCGCCAGTCCGCACAGGTCGGCGTGGCGGACCAGGGCGATCGCGTCGGATTCGGTGAGGGTCGAGTGTTCCAGGTCGACGACGACGAAATCGAAACCGGCCTCGGCACAGATCTCGACCACGTCGCACGAGGGCAGCTTGACGAACGTGCCGGTGACGCGGCGGCCCGACGTCAGGGCGGCGCGTATCCGGGACCTCGCCGGACTCATGACGGGAGGCCGCGCCAGGGCGTGATCTCCACGGCGCCGCCGTCGTGCAGGACGAGGGTCGGTTCGAGACGGGGCGCGACGATCGTGTTGCCGGCGGCGTCGGGCAGCTCCACCTCGTCGGTCTCGGTGACGACGGTGATGTGGGCGGGCCCGCCGACCGACAGGCGCCCGTAGCCCTCGGCGTCGAGGCCGAGCAGCGCGGCGGGGCGGACGGTGGCGCGGGTGACGGCCTCCACGAGCGGGACGCCCAGGGCGATCAGCTTGGACATGCTGGTCAGCAGGTCGAAGACCGGGCCGCGCCAGTTGCGGGCGCTGGTGTCGGACGACAGGACGTCGGGCAGGAAGCCGGACGCGATGGCGCGGCGGGCGATCTCGAAGCTGAGGTTGCTGCGGCCGTGGGCGGAGTCGAACAGGACGCCGCGGTCGCGGGCCTCCAGCACGGCGGGCAGGACGGTGTCGCCGTCCAGGATGCCGTGCGGCTTGCCGGTGTAGCAGTGCGCGACGACGTCGCCGGGACGCAGGTACGACAGGACGACCGGCAGCGGTTCGGACGTCTCGCCGATGTGCACCATCAGCGGCAGCCCCGCCTGTTCGGCGACCGTCAGCGACTTCTTCAGCAGCGTCTCCCACTGCTCGCCGACCACGTCCTCGGACAGGCGGATCTTGAAGCCGCGTACGACGTCGGGGTTCGCGGCGGCGGTCTCCAGGGCGTCGTCGGCGACGAGCGTGTCGGGGTTGAGCAGCTCGCCGAAACGGAAGTCGATGAGACCGAGCACCGAGACGTTCAGGAAACTGACGACGCGCATGTCCACCGGTTCGACGATCAGCTTGCGGAACGCGGGGAACGTGGACGCGCCGGCGGTGCCCGCGTCGGCGGCGGCGACGACGCCGCGCCGCAGGTGCGCCTCCTCGGGCGGCGCGCCGACCTGCGACACGTACTGGAAGATGTGCGTGTGCCCCTCGACCAGGCCGGGGAGCACCAGGCTCCCGGCACAGGAGGTCACGCGGGCGGCGTCGGCGGCCAGGCCGGGGCCGATCGCCGCGATGGTCGAGCCGTTGATCGCGACGTCCAGTCGGTCGTGGGTACCGGACGCGGGGTCGATGACAGTGCCACCGGTGAGCACGTGGTCGTAGCGGGTGGGCATGGCGGTGGGCTCCCGATCTGGTGAGGGGACGGGGGACGGCGGGTCACGCGGAGATCCGGTTGGTGAGCGGCAGCACGCCGTCGACCTCGACGCGGACGGTGTCTCCGGGGGTGAGGAAGGCACCGAGGTCCTGGCCGGTGCCGGCGGGCGTGCCGGTCAGCACGACGTCGCCGGGACGCAGCGCGGCGTACCAGGAGACGCGGGACAGCAGCTCGGGGATCGGGAAGATCATCGCGGCACTGGTGGCGTCCTGGCGCGGCTCGCCGTTCACCCAGGCGCGCACGCCGATCGCCGCGCTGTCGGCGATCTCGTCGCGGCCGAGCAGGGACGCGCCGAGCGCGGTGAAGCCGGGGAAGCTCTTGGCCAGGACGGGCGCGGCGGTCGCGCGCATGACGTCGCGGGCGGTGAGGTCGTTGGCGGCGGTGACGGCGGCGACGGCGTCCCACGCCTCGGACGCGGCGGCGCGGTAGAGGGGGCGGCCGAGGACGACGGCGATCTCGGCCTCGTAGTCGAGTTCGGCGGTGCGGCCCGACGGGACGCGGACGGGTGAGCCGGGCGCGCCCAGTGACGAGGGCGCGGCGAGGTAGAGGATCGGCTCGTCGGGGAGGGGGCGGCCGGTGGTCTCGGCCTTGCAGCGGTAGTTCAGGCCGACGCCCCACAGCGCGCGGGGACGGGGCAGGGGCGGCAGGACTTCGTCCTCGGTGAGGGGGACGCGGCGGACGACCCGGGCGGCGGCGAGGGACTCCAGCGATCCGGTCTGCTCGATCAGGGTGCCCGCGTCCGGGTACGGCGTGTCGAGCACGGCGACCGCGCCGTCCTCCACCCGGCCCAGCCCGGCCGCGGTCATCACAACATGCACGACGTCATCTTTCGATGCGAGATAGATCGCTGTCAAGAAATAAGAGATGGCATCTCACCATGCAGGATGAGGCCCTGCGGGCAGGCCGAGGCGGCGGTGCGGCCACCCGGCCGCACCGCCGCTCGCGGGGCAGGTCAGAGGGTGTCGAGCTGGCGGTTCACCTCACCGCTGTCCCAGTAGTCGACGCGGTGGGCGATCAGGCCGTCGGCGGAGACTCGGAAGCGGAACACGCCCCGTACGCGGACGGGCGCGTGCCCCGCCGAGGCGAGCCGGAACGACATCCAGTACGCCAGCACGGCGCGCACGTCCCGGACCACCAGGTCCTCCACCTCGTACTTCAGGCCGGTGAAGTCGGCCAGGAAGCCGTCCAGGCGCTCGCGGTAGGCGGCCCGCCCGATGACACCTTGGCCCGTGGACGACACGTGCTCGCTGACGAAGTCGTCGGTGACGCAGGCGGCCACGGCGTCGGCGTCGTGGCGGTTGAGCGCGGCCAGGTAGCGCAGCACCGCGGCGCGGGTCCGCTCCTCGACCCGTGTCACGGCGACGTCGGTGCTCAGGATCCGTCCCCCCAAAGCTTGCGGACCGTCTCGAAGACCTTCTGGTTGTGGGAGATCTCGATGACGTTGCCGTCGGGGTCCTTCAACGCGCAGATGTAGCCGACGGGGCCGGGCATGTCGCGCGGCTCCCAGTGCAGGCACCCCATCTCGCGCGCACGCTCGGCCATGGCGTCCACGTCGCCGCGTTCGGGCACCTCGATGCCGATGTGCGCGAACGGCTGGAGCAGCCCCTGCCGCTTCCCCTTGTCCTTGTTGAAGGACACCAGCACCAGCACGAACGGCGTCTCGACCTGCCCCTCGTTGGACAGCCAGGCGCTCTCGCCGTCCGCGTCCTGGAACCGCTCGACCACCACCAGCGGGGTGAGCGCGGTGTAGAACTCGATCGACCTGTCCAGGTCGCCCGTGGGCAGCGCGACGTGCGTCCAGCGTGCGCGGGTCAGTCCGGTCGTCATAGTGTCTCCTCCTCGAGATCATTTCCACACACGGTCATGTCGAACCCCGCTGGAAGGGCGCGCCGAGCGCCCGCGGCTCCCGGTCCCTGGCGGCGAACGCCAGCATGACCAGCAGCGCCAGCAGGTACGGGGCGACGATCAGCAGCTGGGAGTTCAACGTCACACCCAGCGCGGGCAGCGCCAGCCGCAGCGCGTCGGCCAGCCCGAACAGGGCGCAGCCCAGCAGCGTGCGACCCAGCCGCCACGCACCGAAGATCACGGCCGCGATGACGATGTACCCGCGTCCGGCCGTCATGTTCTGGCTGAACGAGCCGACCTCGCCGACCGCCAGGTACGCGCCGCCGAGCCCGGCCAGCGCGCCGCACCACAGCAGGGCCTGGCGGCGCCGCGCGTTGACGTCGATGCCGGTCACGTCGGCGGCCTGCGGGGCCTCGCCGACCGCGCGCAGCTCCAGGCCCCACCGGCTGCGCTCCACCAGCCACCAGGTCAGCGGCACCAGCAGGAGCAGCAGGTACGCGGGCCAGCGTTCGACGAACAGGGCGCGCCCGACCACCGGGATGTCGCGCAGCACCGGCACGCTGACCTGCCACACCTGGTGCCCGCCGAACGTGCCGGTGGTGATCAGATAGCTGGTCAGGCCGAGGACGAGGGCGTTCAGCACCAGGCCCACCACGAACGTGTTGATCGCCGCGCGGTGCGACAGGGTGCCGTGGACCAGCCCGACGGCCAGCCCCACCAGCACGCCCGCGGCCAGCCCGGTGGTGGCGCTGCCGGTGGCGGACGCGACGGCGATCGACCCGAACGCCCCGCCGAGCATCATCGCCTCGACGGAGATGTTCACCGTGCCCGCCCGTTCGGCCAGGTACTCCCCGCACGCCGCGAACGCCAGCGGCACCGTCAGCCGCGCCCCGCTCGCCAGGATCGTCGAGACGTTGTCCACCGCGCTCATGCTGTCTCTTCCGCTCGCCTCCACGGCGCCCTTTGGGCGCCGCCTTCCCTCCTCGCAGGCTCGTCGGTCCAGGCGGCGCCGCGCCGCTCCGGCTCGCTCATGTGAGCACCTCTTCCCGGACGGGGGCGGCGGTGGCACGGGCGGCGCGGCGGGACGCGCGGTCGCGCAGCGCGGCGACCACCACCGGCGGGATGACGAACGCCAGCACCAGCAGCGACTTCACCACGTCCACCAGGTACGACGGGACGCCGGTGGCGGCCAGGAAACCGCCGCCGGAACGCAGCACGCCGAACAGCAGCGCCACCGGGATCGCCGCGACCGGACGGTTGCGGGCGACCAGCGCCACCAGCAGCCCGTCCCAGCCGATGTTGTTGGAGATGCCCGGCTGGAGGCGGTTGGTGCCGACCGGGCTGGCCAGCAGCACCGCCCCGGCGAGCCCGGCGAACGCGCCCGACAGCGCCAGCGCCGTGCCGCCCAGCGCGGCGACGCGGACGCCCGCGTGCCGGGCGGCGCGCGGGTTGAGCCCGAGCATCGTCAGCCGGAAGCCCCACCGGGTGCGGGCGATCACCACGGCGGCCACCACCGCCGCGACCAGCGCCAGGATCAGCCCGCCGTTGATCTGCAGACCCGGGTACTGGCCGAACGAGCCGAGCAGCGCCCCGTCCTGGATCTTGTTGGACTGCGGCGAGACGGTCGCGTTGCCGAGCCGCGTCTCCTGCAGCAGCCAGGGCGTGTTGACCGCGTACGCGACGAGCTGCTGCGCGAGGAAGGTCATCAGCAGGGTGCTGACGACGACGTTCACGCCACGCAGCCGGTGCATCAGCGAGCTGAGCCCCGCCCAGGCGCCACCCGCCAGCGCGGCCGCCGCGAGGACGAGCACCAGCAGGACGGGTCCCGGCACGGCCAGGCGCAGCCCGACCCACGCCCCCGCGAGAGCGCCGATCAGTACCTGGCCTTCCTGGCCGAGGTTGAACACGCCCGCGCGGACGCTCAGGCACGTGCCGACCGCGACGAGCAGCAGCGGCGCCGCGTACAGCAGCGTCGAGCTCCAGGCCGTCCGGTCGGCCACCGAACCCCGCAGCAGCGCCTCGACGGCGTCCGCGGGCGACCCGCCCGTGACGGCGACCAGCAGCGACGACAGGGCGAGCGCCACCGCCACGGCCAGCACGGTCACCCCGGCCGTCGGCGCGCCCCCGGGCCCGAGGAGCACCCCCGGCCGCACTCCGTTCATGCCGCCACTCCTCCGACGAGCATGCCGAGGCGTTCGGGGCTGGCCTCGGCGGTGGGCAGCACGCCGGCCACCCGGCCGCGGGAGATCACCGCGATCCGGGACGCCAGCGCCATGACCTCCTCCAGCTCGGTGCTGACCAGCAGCACCGCGACGCCGGACGAGGCGGCCTTGCGCAGCCGCAGGTACATGTCCTCGATGGCGCCGACGTCCAGCCCGTGCGTGGGCTGCGCCGCCACCAGCACCGACGGGTTCGCCGACAGCTCCCGGGCCAGCACGAGCCGCTGCTGGTTGCCGCCCGACAGGCTGCGCACGGGCGCGTCCAGCGACGGGGCGACGATGTCGAACTCGGCGGCCAGCCGCCGGGCGATCTCCAGCATGCGGCGCCGGTTGAGCAGCCCGCCGCGTCCGCCGACCGCGTCCAGCGAGTTCATCACCAGGTTCTCGGCGACGCTCATGTCCAGCACCACGCCGGAGTCGTGCCGGTCCTCGGGGACGATGCCGAGCCCGGCCCGGTGCAGCGCCCCCGGACGGGACAGGTCGACGGGCTCCCCGCCGATCTCGACCGTGCCGAAGTCGGGCTCGACCAGGCCGGACAGCACCTCGCCGAGCGTGGCCTGCCCGTTGCCCTCCACGCCGTACAGCCCGACGATCTCGCCGGGCGCCACGTCCAGCGTGAGGCCGTCGAGCAGGGCGACGCCGCCGGAGCGCACCACCAGGTCGCGCAGCCGCAGCGCCGGGACGCCGCCCTCCGGCTCGCCGGCCGGTTCCCGGGAGGGGGACGCGGCGCGGCGCTCCACCGGCAGCATGCCGACGGCGGCGGCCTCGGCGCGCAGCGAGACGTCGCGTCCCACCATCTGCCGCGCCAGCTCGCGCGGGGTGGTGTCGGCGGTCGCGCTCTGGAACACGACCCGGCCGCCGCGCAGCACCGTCACCCGGTCGGTGGCCGCGGTGATCTCGGCCAGCTTGTGGCTGATGAGGATCACCGCGCGGTCCTCGCCGCGCACCACCTCGCGCAGCACGCCGAACAGCTCGGCGGACTCGGCCTGGGTGAGCACCGAGGTCGGCTCGTCCAGGATCAGCACGGACGGGTCGCGGCTCAGGCACTTGATCAGCTCGACCCGCTGCCGTTCCCCGGCCGACAGCCGCGCCACCCGGGCCGCCGGGTCGATCGGCAGCCCGTAGCGTTCGGCGACCCGTTCGACCTCGGCGCAGGCGGCGGCGCGGTCGACGCGGCCGGTGTCGCCGAGGATCACGTTCTCCCAGACGGTCAGCGGCTCCACCAGGCTGAAGTGCTGGTGCACCATGCCGAGGCCGAGCGTCACCGCCTCCTGGGGGCTGCGCACGTCCACGGGCCGGCCGTCGTAGTGGATCGTCCCGGCGTCGCGCCGCACCAGCCCGAGCAGGATCTTCATCAGCGTGGACTTGCCCGCGCCGTTCTCGCCGAGCAGCCCGTGCACCTCGCCCCGGTGGACGGTCAGGTCGACCGCGTCGCAGGCGACGACCCGGCCGTACCGCTTGCCGATGCCGCGCAGCCGCAGCGCGGGCTCGCCCGGGGGCGGGCCGCCGCCCGTACGCATCCGCTGGTCGGCCATGTCAGGCCCCCAGCCGCCGCACCTGCTCGGCCGGGTCGATCTTCTTGTCGCCGATGTCCTTCATGAAGGCGTCGAGCTTCTGCTTCTGCTCGGCGGTGCCGCCGCACAGCTTGACGGTGGGGTACGGGTCCTTGCCGACCGTCCACACCTTCTCCACGCCCATCGCCAGCTTGCCGTCGGCGAACTGCTTGAGCGCCTCGGTGAAGTAGTCGCCGGGGCTGAAGATGACCGACACGTCGAACTTCGGGGCGGTGGAGGCGCACCGGTCGGTGCCGGGGGTGAGCGTGATCAGCTTCTTGGTGTTGGCGAGCGCGGTCGCCGCGTCCGTGGAGCCGCCCAGGTAGGGGTAGACGACCTGGGTGCCCTGGTCGATCTGCGCCTGCACCGCCTCCTTGGCCTTGGCCGAGTCGTTCAGGTCGCCGGTGTAGGTGGTGGTGACGGTCGCGTCCGGCAGCACGGTGCGGATGCCCGCCTTGAACGCCTTGGCCGCCGCCTCGGTGAAGTCGGCCTGGGCTCCGGTGACGAACGCGGCCTTGGTCGCGCCGCGCGACTGCATGAGGATCCCGGCGGCGTACCCGGCGGTCAGGATGCTCTGGTTCGGGTCGTCGGTCGACAGCATGATCTTGGGGGTCTGCTGGATGTTGCCGGACGTGGGCACGTACCAGGCGGTCTTGGCGCAGGCGGCCTCCTCGGAGGCGGGGATGGCGTCCTTGAGCTCGGACGCGCCGAGCGCCACCATGTCGACCTTCTGCTGGCACAGCGCGCGGGCCGCGTTCAGCGCCTCGGTGGTCGGGACGCTGCCGCGCTTGATGACCGTCCACCCCTTGGACTTGGCGAACGCGTCGGCGCCGTCCACGAAGCTCTGGTAGTAGCCCTTGTCGTTGATGTCGCCGGGGCTGAGCACGCCGATGACGACCTTGCCGTCGCCGTTGAGGTCGGGCTCTCCGGGCGGGACGGTGCCGCCGCCCGCGGCGGTGGCGCCGCCGGTGCTCTTGTCGGCGGTGACGTCGGATTCGGCGCACGCGGCCAGGGACAGCATCGCGGTACAGGCGAGCGCCGCGCCCGCGAGCCGTGCCGCTCTACGGTGTTCCACCACGGGGATCCTTTCGGTCGGGCGGGGAGGGAGGACGGGGAGGGGAGGGGACGGCGGCGACCACCGGCCAGCGGCGCGGGATCCGCAGGCCGGTGCGGCGCAGCAGTCCGGCGGACAGCCGGGCCGCCTCGTGGCGGAGGGCGTGGACGTCGACGGTGGTGACCTCACGGTCGCGCACGACGACCTTCCCGTCGACCACCACGTCGCGGACGGTGTGCGTGGGAGCGCCCCACACCAGGTGGGTGGCCAGGTCGCCCGGCGGCGTCCAGGCGGGGCCGCGGGCGTCGAGAACGACGAGGTCGGCGGCCTTGCCGACCTCCAGCGACCCGACCGTGCCGCCGAGGCCGGCCGCCTCGGCGCCGCGGCGGGTGGCGAGCGCGAACGCCTCGTCGGCGCGGATCGGCCACGCGCCGCGGTCGTTCTCCAGCCCGGCCAGCAACGCGGCGGCGCGCAGGACGTCGGGTGCGTCGGCGGCGTTGTGGGAGTCGCAGCCGAGCGCGACGCGGCCGCCGCGCCGCACCAGCTCGCCGTGCCGCCCGGCGCGCGTGTAGCCCTGGCGCAGCCGCAGGTAGGCGGCGGGGCAGGACGCGACGGCGGTGCGGGTGGCGAGCACGGCCTCGACTTCGGCGTCGTCCAGCCACACCGCGTGGCCGAGCAGCAGCCGGGGGCCGAGCACGCCCAGCCCGCGCAGGTGGACGAGGGGACGTTCGCCGGTGCGCCGCAGGTAGGACTCGGCGTCGCCGGGGCCGGGCGACATGTGCCAGGTGACGCCGACGCCGAGGCGTTCGGCCAGCTCGGCGGCGCCGATGAACAGCTCGTCGCTCACCAGGTCGTGCCCGACGAGCGTGATCCAGCCGGTCACCGGGCCGTCGGCGGGCAGCGCCCGGACGATGTCCTCCTGCCAGGCGAGGGCCTCGGCGGCGGGCAGCGTGTAGGGCACGCCGGGCGCGTCCCAGCCCCAGCCGCCGACGCGTCCGCGGATCCCCGTCCTGAGGAACGCGGCGGCGACCCGTTCGGGGTGGGCGACGGTGCCCGCGTCGAGCACGGTGGTGACGCCCCGGGTGAGGCAGTCGACGGCGGTCAGGGTCGCCGCCAGCTCGTCGTCGCCGCCGGTGACCCGCGCGTGCAGCGGCACCGCCCAGTCGAAGATGGCCTGCCGGGAGTCCAGGTCGTCGGGGATGACGCTGCGGATCAGCGGGTCGACGGTGCTGTGCTGGTGCGCGTTCACCAGCCCGGGGATGACGACGCATCCGCGCGCGTCGATCTCCGCCTGCGCCGGGTGGCGTGCGCGCACCTCGTCGTCGGCTCCGATGGCGAGGATCCGGCCGTCGGCGACCGCGATCGTCGCGTCGGTGACGACCCGCCGGTCCTCGGCCATCGTCACCACCGTCCCGCCCGCGACCAGCAGCTCGGCGGCGGTCACGGGCGGACCAGCACTTTGCCGACGGTGGCGCGGGACTCGGCGGCGGCGAACGCGGCGGGCAGGTCGGTCAGGTCGTACTCGGCGGCGAGCGGGACGCGCAGGCCGCCCGCGAAGAAGGCGTCGAGCATCGCGGCGAAGTCGGCCTCGGTGTAGGCGCCCGAGCCCAGCAGCCGCAGCCCCCGGTGGTAGATCTCCGAGAGGGAGAAGGTGACCTGGTCGCCGCCGGTGTTGCCGAACATCACCAGGCGGCCGCCGGTGCGCAGGCAGTCGATGGACGCGCGCCAGGTCGCGGCGCCCACGTGGTCGAGGGCGACGTCGGCGCCGCGTCCGTCGGTGCAGCGCCGTACGGCGGCGGCCACGTCGGCGTCGTTGCGCACGATCACGTCGGCGCCCAGGTCGGCGGCGAGGGCCAGCTTGGCGTCGCTGCCCGCGACCGCCACGACGTGCGCGCCGGCGCGTTTGGCCAGTTGCAAGGCGGCGATACTCACCGCGCTCGCGGCGGCCTGCACCACGACGACGTCTCCGGCGGACACCTCGCCGACGCCGAACGTGGCGCGCCAAGCGGTGCTCCACGCGGACGGCAGGGCGGCGGCGTCGGCCAACCCCACGTGGCCGGGGACGCGGTGGACGACGCGGGCGGGCACCGCCACGTACTCGGCGAAGCCGCCCGCGACGTTGCCGCCGACGACGCGCAGCGCCGGGCAGTGTCCGGGCCGGCCGGCGCGGCAGGACGGGCAGTCGCCGCAGCCGAGCGTCGGGTCGATGACCACGCGGTCGCCGGGGGCGTGGCCGCGCACCCGGTCGCCGACGGCGGCGACGTGCCCGGCGACGTCCATCCCGGCGATGTGCGGGAGGCGGAAGCCCGGCAGCACGGCCGGGCCGCGCCGCTGCAGGATGTCGAGCCGGTTGAGGGCGCAGGTCCGCACCCTGACCACCACGTCGCCCGGTCCCGGTTCGGGGTCGGGGACCTGCCGCGGCGTGACCACCTCGGGGCCGCCGAACCCGG
The DNA here is from genome assembly GCF_039536785.1 of Actinomadura miaoliensis. NCBI lineage: Bacteria > Bacillati > Actinomycetota > Actinomycetes > Streptosporangiales > Thermomonosporaceae > Actinomadura > Actinomadura miaoliensis. Next base: position 85,423 of record NZ_BAAAZG010000040.1, on the reverse strand, counting down.
TCTGCACCAGCGCTCTCACCGTGCCTCCGACCGCTCGGGCCTCATCTCGCATTGCGAGCCACCGACTCACAATGTGAGGCAACTGTGAACCGCGCGCCGGGCCGCTGTCAACACCCCGGGGGAAACTGGCCGCACCCGCAACCCGCAGGTAACAGCAGTTGAGCGCAGGTCACGCGGATGGGTCAGCGGTCGAGCAGGCGGACGGCGACGGCCTTCTCCTGGGTGTACTCGCGCAGCGCCCCGTACCCGCCGCCACGGCTGAAGCCGCTGTCCTTCTGCATGTTGAAGGGGAAGCCGATGACGCCCGCGTCGTGGAACTGGTTGACCGCGACCTGCCCGGCGCGCGCCTGGCCCGCGACGTGCAGCGCCCGCGACACGTCGTTCGTCCACACGCAGGCGAGCAACCCGAAGTCGGTGGCGTTCATCAGCTCGACCGCCTCGCGCGTGCCCGAGAAGCCCTGCACGGCCAGCACCGGGCCGAACACCTCCTCGCGGACGATCCGCATGTCCGGCGACACCTTGTCGAAGACGGTCGGCTGGACGAACAGGCCGTTCGGGGTCAGGTCGGCCGGCCCGCCGCCGGTCACCACCCGCGCGCCCTCGCGTTTCGCGTCGTCCAGGAAGCCGAGCACGCGCCGGTACTGGGGCTCGTTCACCAGCGGCCCCATGTCGAGGTCCTGGTCCCAGCAGCCGAGGCGGACGGCGCGCATGCCCTCGGCGACGCGCTCCACCACCTCGTCCCGAATCGCCTCCTCGACCAGCAGCCGCGAGCCCGCGTAGCAGTTCTGCCCGGCGTTCTCGGTGATGGACTGGACGATGGCGGGGATCGCGGTGTCCAGGTCGGCGTCGGCGAACACCACGTTCGGCGACTTACCGCCGAGTTCCAGCTTGACGGGGACGAGGTTGGCGGACGCGGCGCGCATCACCGCGCGGCCGGTGGCGGTCGACCCGACGAAGCTGATGTGGTCGACGTCCGGGTGCGCGGTCAGCGCGGCGCCGGCGTCCGCGCCGAGCCCGGTGACGACGTTGAGCACGCCCGGCGGGAATCCGGCCTCGCGCGCCAGCCCGGCCAGCGCCAGCGGGGCGAGCGGCGCGACCTCGGACGGCTTGAGCACGACGGTGTTCCCGGCGGCGAGCGCGGGCGCGACGTTCGCGGCGGTCAGCACGGCCGGGACGTTCCACGGGATCACGGCCGCGCACACCCCGTACGGCTCGGGGACGGTGTAGCCGAGGTAGCCGGGCGTGCGGGTGGGCAGCGTGACGCCGGTGAGCTTGTCGGCGGCGCCCGCGAAGTACTCGATGATGCCGCGCGCGATGAAGATGTTCGTCCGGCCGCCCGACAGCGGCTTGCCGACGTCCTGCGCCTCGTAGCGGGCGAGGTCCTCGACGTACTGGCCGACCAGCCGCGCCCAGCGGGCCAGCAGGGCGCCGCGTTCGGACGGCGAGGTGGCGGCCCAGGCGGGGAAGGCGCGGCGGGCGGCGGCCACGGCGTCGCCGACGTCGGCGCCCGTGCCGAGGGCGACGGGCTGGATGGTCTGCCCGGTGGCCGGGTCGAGAACCGGCAGTTCGCCCTTGTCGCGGGCCGGTGTCCACTCCCCGTCCATGAGCAGCCGGGAGACCGGAATTTCGAGTTCGGACATACCGGAAATCCTTGACCGGCAATATCCCACATGTCAAGATGCCATATCTCTTTGTGAAATTACTCGGGAGGGCGCATGCGCGTCACCGCCGCCGTTCTCCACTCCCCCGGCGAGCCCTTCGCCCTACGGGACGTGGAACTGCACGGCCCCCGTCCCGACGAGGTCCTGGTCCGCGTGACCAGTGTGGGGATCTGCGCCACCGACCTGGAATTCGCGACATTCTTCGGCACTCCCGCCGTGCTCGGCCACGAGGGCGCGGGCGTCGTGGAAGAGGTCGGCGAACGGGTCACCTCCGTCTCTCCCGGCGACCACGTCGCGATGACGTTCCACTCCTGCGGACGGTGCCGCCAGTGCCTGACCGGCGCGCCCGCCTACTGCGCGCACTTCGACGCGGTCAACTTCAGCGGCCGCCGCCCCGACGGTTCGTCGGCCGTGTCGCTGGACGGCACCGAGATCAACGCGCATTTCCTCGGGCAGTCCTCGTTCGCCGACCATGTGGTGGCGCCCGCCCGCGCGGTGGTGCCGATCGGCAAGGACGTGGACCTGACCGTCGCCGGACCGTTCGGCTGCGGCTTCCAGACCGGCGCGGGCGCGGTGCTCAACGTGCTGCGTCCCGGTCCCGGGTCCTCGCTGGCGGTGTTCGGCGCGGGCGCGGTCGGGGCCGCCTCCGTCGCCGCCGCCGTGCTCAGCGGCTGCTCGGTCGTCGCGGCGGTGGACCTCAACCCGGCCCGGCTGGACACCGCCACCGCGCTCGGCGCCACCCACGCCGTCCCGGCCGGTGACGGCGCCGCCGACGCGCTGCGCTCCATCGCCCCGGACGGCTTCGACTTCGCCATCGACACCACGGGCCGCGCGGACGTGCTGCGCACCGCCGTCGAGTCGCTCGCCCCGCTCGGCCGGTGCGGGGTGGTCGGCGTCGGCCCGAGCCCGGAGATGAGCTTCGACTGGCGCAGCGTCCTGAACGGCCGCACCGTCACCGGCGTCATCGCGGGCGGCTCGATGCCCCAGGTCTTCCTGCCGAAGCTGCTCGACCTGCACGCCGCCGGACGCTTCCCCGTCGACCGGCTCGTCACCCGCTTCCCGTTCGACCGGTTCGACGAGGCCGTGGACGCGGCGCGGCACGGCACGGTCGGCAAGGCCGTCCTGACCTTCTGAGACACCCGGTGGCGCGGCCGGGGAACACCGCGCGCACGCACTGCGCATCTGGAGTCAGCGCAATGACACAGGGACATTTCGACCACCACTCGGCCGAGTGCACCGCCGATCCCGTCGCCTACTACGCGGCGTTCCGCGACCGCTGCCCGGTCGGCCGCACGCCGGCGCACGGGGGCTTCGTCTACACGACGCGGTACGCCGACGTCGTCCGCGTCGCCCGGGACGACGCGACGTTCTCGTCCACGCGCGAGGCCACGGGCGTGGACGGCGTCGCCATCGTCATCCCGAGCGGACCGGGCCTGGCGCAGTACCCGATCGAGCTGGACCCGCCCGCGTCGGCCCCGTACCGCGACCTGATCAACCCGCTGCTCACCCCCGACGCGGTGGACGGGCTCCGCCCGATGATCGCCCGGCACGTCACCCGCGTCATCGACGCGTTCGTCGAGCAGGGCTCGGCCGACTTCGTCCGCGACCTGACCAACCCGGTGCCCGCCGCCGTCACCCTGGACTGGCTCGGGTTCCCCGAGGAGGACTGGGCTAGGCTCGCCGGGCCCATCCACGACATCTTCGCCGCGCCGCCGGACAGCGAACGCGCGCAGCGCGGCGCGCGCGGCCTCGCCTACATGGAGCGGCGCATCCGCGAACTGGTGCGCGCGCGCCGCGCGGAACCCAAGGACGACGCCGTCGGCGTGCTGGCCGCCGCGCGCCGCCCGGACGACGGCGAGCCGTTCACCGAGGACGAGCTGGTCTCCGTCATCGGGCTGCTGATCGCGGGCGGCGTCGACACCACCACCTCGCTCACCGGATCGGTGCTGGTGCACCTGAGCCGCCACCCGGACCAGCGGCGGCGGCTGATCGAATCGCCCGACCTGCTGGAGACGGCGACCGAGGAGTTCCTGCGGGCGTTCGCGCCGTCCCAGTCCATGGCCCGCACCGCGCTCGCCGACGCCGAGATCGGCGGCTGCCCGGTGCGCGCCGGGGAGCGCGTGCTGATCCCGTGGGTGGCCGCCAACCACGACCCGGCCGTCTTCCCCGACCCCGAGCGGGTGCGGCTCGACCGCGACGCGTCCCGGCACCTCAGCTTCGGCATCGGCACCCACCGCTGCGCCGGCGCCCACCTGGCCCGCGCCATGTTCCGCGAGATGATCACACAGGTGCTGACCCGGCTACCGGACTTCCGCGTGCTGGAGGACGGCCTGATCGGCTACCCGACCAGCGGCAACCAGACCGGCTGGGACGCGATCCCGGCCGTGTTCACGCCCGGCGTGCGCGCCGGATCCGCGGCCGTCGCCCCGGCGCCCGCCCTCGGCACGACGTTCGACATGGTCGTGACCGCGGTCGAACGCGCCGCCGACGACGTCGTCGCGCTCACCCTCGCCCGTCCCAGCGGCGCCGAGCCGCCCGCGTGGCGTCCCGGCGCGCACCTGGAGTTCCGGCTGCCGTCCGGCCGCGTCCGGCAGTACTCGCTGTGCGGCGACCCGGCCGACCGCGCCCACTACCGCGTCGCGGTGCTGCGCGAGACCGGCGGCCGCGGCGGCTCGGAGGAGCTGCACGCGCTCGCCGCGCCCGGCGTGACGCTGCGCGTGCGCGGCCCCCGCAACCACTTCCCGCTCGTGGCCGCCGACGACTACCTGTTCCTGGCGGGCGGCATCGGCGTCACGCCGATCCTGGCCATGGTGCGGGAGGCCGTGTCCCGGAACGCGGACCTGCGCGTGGTGTACGGCGGACGGACCCGCACGTCGATGGCGTTCCGCGACGAACTCGCCGCGCTCGCGGGCGACCGGCTGCGGCTCGTCCCGCAGGACGAGCAGGGCGTCCCCGACCTGCGCGCCGTCCTGGCCGGCGTCGGGCCGGGCACCGCCGTGTACTGCTGCGGGCCGGCCGGCATGATCGCCGCCGCCGAACGCGCCTGCGCCGGCCTGGGCCTGTCCGACCGGCTGCACGTCGAGCGCTTCACCGGCGACGACGTGCCCGAGGTGCCGTTCGACCCGTCCCGCAACACCGAGTTCGAGGTGCACCTGGCGCGCACCGGCCGCACGCTGCGGGTGCCCGCCGACCGCCGGCTCATCGAGGTCGTCCGGGAGGCCGTGCCGGGCCTGTCGTACGACTGCGAGAAGGGGTACTGCGGCGCCTGCGAGACGCGCGTGCTGGGCGGCGAGCCCGAGCACCGCGACTCGCTGCTCACACCGGAGGAACGCGAAGCGGGCCGGACGATGATGATCTGCGTCGGCCGGTGCGCCTCGTCTCGCCTCGTGCTCGACCTCTGACGACGCGGCCACCTGACCGGGTTCGGATCACTGCGGGTCGCGGGGGCGGCGTCCCTCCTCGTCCAGCACCGGATGCTCGACCAGCGCCAGCACCCTGCTCGCCATGAACCGCGCCGTCCGGACCGGCCCTCCGGTCCGGGTCACCTCGCTGACCTCCACCACCCCGCGCCGGTTGCTGATCTCCACCCGGCGGCCGGCGCGGGTGGCGACGACCTCGTACGTCCGCGTCCCCTCCCCGCCGACGTCGATCACGATCTCGACCCTGTCGCCCTTCATGCGCGCCCTCCGGTTCGAACGTGTATTCGATATATACCCGGACGAAACACGCACAACCCTTGCCGGAGGCGCTCAGGCCAGCAGGTTCACGATGGCCAGGACGCCCACCGCGACGATCACCCCGCGCAGCACCGCCGGCGGGATCCGCCGCCCCAGCTTGGCGCCCAGCAGCCCGCCCAGCGACGAGCCCAGCGCGATCAGCAGCACCGCCCACCAGCTCACGTCGGTGGCCCCGACCGCCCACATCAGCACGAACAGCAGCGCCGCCGTGGCGTTGACCACCGTCGCCAGCACGTTCTTGGTGGCGTTCAGGGACTGCAGATCATCGTCCAGCGCGATGGCCAGCATCGCGATCAGGATGACGCCCTGCGCCGCGCCGAAGTAGCCGCCGTACATGCCCGCGCCCAGCACGCCCAGCCACAGCCAGGCGCCGCCGTGCGACGAATGCTCCTCACGCCGCGCCAGCGTCCACTTCTGCAACCTCGGCTGGACGATCACCAGCACGACCGCGATCCCAATCAGACCCGGTACGATGATCTTGAACGCCTCGGCGGGCAGGGTGAGCAGCAGCAGCGCGCCCGCCAGCCCGCCGACCAGCGACGCCGCCCCCAGCCGCAGCAGCCGCTCGCGCTGCCCCTTCAGCTCGTGCCGGTACCCGTAGACGCCGGACGCGTTGCCCGGCACCAGGCCGAGGTTGTTGGACACGTTCGCCACCACCGGCGGATACCCGAGCGCCACCAGGGTGGGGAACGTCAACAGGGAGCCCGACCCGACGATGGTGTTGATGCCCCCTGCGGCGACCCCCGCTGCGAAGACGGCGGCCGCGTCCAGAATGTTCACGTTCGTCCCCACCCATTTCGGCGCGTCGCTAATCGCCCCACGATGGTAGGGATCGCCGGTTCACCGTCCGTGCACGGGGGTGGCGCTAGCGCACCGTCCGCGCGTACCAGCGCCCGTCGCGCCGCTCCACGGTCAGCGGAAGGCCGAAGCAGTCCGACAGGTGCTCGGGGGTGAACACCTCGTCCACCTTGCCCTGCGCCACGGCCTCGCCCTTGCGCAGCAGCAGCGCGTGGGTGAAGCCCTCCGGGACCTCCTCCACGTGATGGGTGACCAGCACCATCGTGGGGGCGCCGGGGTCGTCGGCGAGACGCCCGAGCCGGTCGACCAGATCCTCGCGGGCGCCGAGGTCGAGCCCGGCGGCGGGCTCGTCCAGCAGCAGCAACTCGGGATCGGGCATCAGGGCGCGGGCGATCTGCACCCGCTTGCGCTCGCCCTCCGACAGCGTGCCGAACCTGCGGCGGAGCAGGTCGGCGCACCCCAGCGCCTCCAGCAGCGCCACGGCCCGCGTCACGTCGGTGGAGTCGTACTCCTCCCGCCAGCGCCCCAGGATCGCGTACGAGCCGGTCAGCACCACGTCGATGACGCTCTCGTCCGGCGGCACCTTCTCCGCCACCGCCGCGCTGGCGATGCCGATCCGCGGCCGCAGCTCGAACACGTCGGTACGGCCCAGCTCCTCGCCGAGCACCCGCACCGCACCCGTCGTCGGATACAGCAGCGCCGCGGCGACCTGCAGAAGCGTCGTCTTCCCCGCGCCGTTGGGACCGACGACCACCCACCGTTCGTCCTCGTTCACCGTCCACGACAGCTCGCGCAGCAGGTCGGCACCCTCCCGCCGGACCCCCACCGCGCGCAGGTGCAGTACCTCGTCGGTCATCGCCTGCCCGTATCCCACAACTCGCTCCGTCCGTCGGAATGAACCTATGCGATTTCCCACCACCCCGGGAGCCGCACGCCCACCGCTCCCACGCCCCGTGACGAACACCGCAACTCAGACGAATCACCCACCGCAGGCGTCCGCTCACAACGCACCCGCACGTGTGAGCGCCCGCTCAGGGGGAGGCAGGCTCCACCCTGAGCGGGCGCTGCGTCGGCTGTGGTCGTCGGCCCAGTTCAGCCGGCGGTCTCCAGGTCGCGCGCCTGTCGCAGCCAGGCAGTAAACAGCTCTTCGTCAACGTCGTCCAGGGTGCGGAGCTTGACCGCGGCCATGGTGCGGCTGCCGGGCTCCAGACGGCCGGACGGGTCGGTGACCTCCCCGCCCCGCCACAGCCCGAAGGTGACGTGCGCGGAGTAGGCCTTGACCAGGCAGACCGGGGACCGGCCGGGCTTGTCCCCCAGGCTCCACACCGGGTGACCGTGCCAGATCGCACCGGCGCCGGGCAGGACCTTCTCGATGAGCGGCAGGAGCCTGTCGGCGATCTCGCGCTGTGCCTCGGGCAGGGAGGCGACGTACTGCTCCACGGTGGCGAACTTGGCCATGGCGATGTCCTCTCGTCTTGGGTGGTGGCGTTCGGGGAGATGCGGGTCGGGGGGCGTCACAGGCCACGGCGGCAGCGGGCGGCGACCACGGAGATCCAGAGCATGGCGGTGATGGTCCCGACGAGAACCGGGGACGCTGGGACCAGCTGCTCATCCGCCGCGGATTCACCGCGATGCTGCGCGCCCGCGAAGCGGGCGGCACGCCCGGCCCGTACGTGCTGCAGGCGGCGATCGCGGTGTGCCACGCGCAGGCGCGGACGGCCGAGGACACCGACTGGGCGCAGATCGCGGCCCTGTACGAGGCGCTGGTCCGGCTGGTGCCGACCCCGGTCGTGCGGCTCAACCGGGCCGTCGCGGTCGCGATGGCGCACGGGCCGCGGGCGGGGCTGGAGCTGGTCGACGCCCTGACCCCCGACCCCGCGCTGCAGGACTACCACCTGCTCCCCAGCGTCCGGGGCGATCTGCTGCTGCGGCTGGGACGCGGTCAGGAGGCACGGCTGGAGTTCCTTCGCGCCGCGTCCCTCACCGGCAACGCCGCCGAGCGGGCCTTCCTGCGCCGCCGCGCGGAGGAGATCGCCGGCACCGGCCCGCCGGGCCCCACCCTCGGGCAGACCGTCACGCGGTTCCTTGAGCGCGATGATCTGGACGCCCAGACCCTGCGCTCCTACGCCCAGACGCTGCGGCGCCTGTGCCGGGCCCTGGGCGAGCAGACGCCGTTGCCGTCCGTCACCGCCGACCAGGTCGCCCGGGCGGTCACCACGGCGTGGGAGCAGGCGGCGGCCAAGACCTGGAACCGGCACCTGTCCGCCATCCGGTCGTTCAGCGCCTGGGCGGACCTGGACGATCTCGCCGCGGGACTCCGGCGGCGCCCCGAGACCCGTCGCGCCGTCCGGCGGGCGCTGACCTCGGCGCAGTTGGAGGCCCTGTGCGGCCGCCCGGACGTGTCGTTGCGCGAACGGACGCTGTGGCTGCTCCTGCACGAGTCGTCGGCACCCGTCCGGACCGTGCTGTCCCTGAACGTGGAGGACCTGGACCTGGAGGACCGCCGGGCCCGGGCGGACGGCCGGTGGGTGACCTGGCGCTCGCGGACGGCCCGGCTCCTGCCCGACCTGCTGGCCGGCCGCACCCGGGGCCCGGTGTTCCTCTCCGACCGCCGTCCCGCCCCGTCCCGCACACCGGCACCGGCCGACCTGTGCCCGCAGACGGGCCGTCGCCGCCTGTCCTACGAACGCGCCGAATACCTGTTCAAACAGGCCACGAAACCCCTCGACCCGCACGGCGCCGGCTACACCTTGACGGCCGTCCGCGGCGACTGACCGGGTCTCCTCCGAGGTCGCCCCGGTTGGGCCTTGTGGATCTTGGCCGCTTGCTCTACAACTCGTAGTACTACACAGCGTCGTGGAGGTTCGGGATGCGGGTGCTCATCGTGGGGGCGGGGATCGGCGGGCTGGCGGCGGCTCGGGCGCTGCTCGCCGACGGCCATGAGGTGACGGTGCTGGAAAGCGCACCCGAGCTGCGCGCGGCCGGCGGCGCCATCACCCTGTGGGGCGGCGGGCCCACCGTCCTGGCCGACCTCGGCGTCGACCTCGACGGAGTGGGCCAGCGCCTCACCGCCATCGAGGCGCGGACCGCGGCCGGTCACGTGGTGTCGGAGGTCTCGACGGATGAGCTCGGGGCGCTGGTCATCCCGCGCGGTTCGCTGGTGGTGCGGCTGGCTCGGGGCCTGCCAGACGGCACGATCCGGTTCGGCAGCCGCTTCGGCCGCTTCAAGGACGACGGCTCCGAGGTGCGGGTCTGGACGCAGGACGGCGCCGTCCACACCGGGGACCTGCTCATCGGCGCGGACGGCGTGCGTTCCCGAGTCCGCGCCGCGCTCTGGGGCGACAACGAGCCGCCGTGCACAGGCGTGGCCAGCTACCAGGGCCTGATCCCCGCCCCGGTCGACCTGGGCACACGCGGCATCATGATGGTCGGCCGGGCCGGCGACGTCGGGCTCAGCCCCGCCGGTGACGGCCTGGCGCAATGGCTGATCGACCTCCCGTGGCCACCGCCCAAGCCCCACGGCAAGCCCTTGGAGATGCTGAGGCGGCGGTACGGGGACTGGGCCTCCCCCGTCCCCGAGCTGCTCGACGCGCTGTCCGGGGTCGCCCTCAAGGCGTGGCCCCACCACCGGCTCAAGATACGGCGCAGCTGGGGGAAGGGCCGGTGCACGCTGCTGGGCGACGCGGCACACGGAATGCCCCCGATCCTCGCACTGGGCGCGAACCAGGTGCTGGAGGACGTCTGGGTGCTGTCGCGCTCCCTGACCGCCGCCGCCCCGGAGACGGCACTGCGGACCTACGAACGCGACCGCCGCAGGCGGGCCGCGCGGGCCTCGCTGTTCGCCACCCAGGCCGTGGCCTTCACCGGCCCCCGGACCTTGTTCCAGAGCGAACGATCAATGCGCATGGCCCCGGCGTCGTCCCGGCTGTCGACCCGCGCCGTCACCGCCCTCCACCGCAGCGTCAGCAACCGGCTGCAAGTACAGGGATGACGCAGAACCCTAGAAGGGGAAGTGGATGTAGTTGTCCGGGTCGTTGCGACTGATCGTGCGCTTGCTGTAGGCCTCGCGCTTGCTCTTGTTGTACTCCTCGACCACGATCTTCGAGCCGTCGACCCTGGCCACATAGGCCACGTGGCCGAACCTGCCGTCGTTCCACACGGCGATATCGCCGACCTTCGGCGTGCGATCCACCTTCAGCTTGACCTTTTTGGCGGCGTCGTCCCAGGTCTTGGCGTCTCCCCAGTTGACCCCCTTGTAGTTGTTGTGGAACTTCAGCTTGAGCCGGTCGTTGATCCGCCATGCGGCGAAGGAGGTGCACTGACCGGCCCAGAAATTGTAGGGATCGACCTTACCGATGCGCTTCTTGTACGGGTAGTCGTCCGCGATCTTACGGTTACAGGGTTTCGTGCAGGCGGCGCTCTGCTCCACGGAAGTGCCGGCGGCCTGCACGGATTCGCGGGAAACCGGCGAGGGAGCGGCGGACGCGGCGACCGGAGGAAGGCCGGCGGTCGCCGCGACGGCGACGGCCGCGACGATCATCAAACGCATGGTGCTCTCCTGGAAAATCGGGGGGTGTATGGGACACCGCCTTCCGGGGCCCGTCAAGTGATCACGCTAGCCGCCGCCGAAGAGTCGCCAAGCAGCGGGGTGCTCGGCGTGCCGGGGGCGCGGCCGTGAATTCATGGGCGGTTTCCGGTGGCCGCCTTGTTGCCGGCGCGGCGGGCGAACCACGGCACGATCACGGCGACCACCGGCGCCACGCACAGCATGACTTTGAAGCCGCCCGTGTAGCCGTTCACAAAGCCGTCCACCCCGAAGACCGACAAGGCCAGCAACGCGCCCACGGCTACGCCGAAGGAAGGCCACCAGTGCCAACTCGCCATGGCCCGCATGACGAACAGCACCGACCCGAAGGACGCCAGCAGGAAGAACCCGCCCATGGCCGCGAGAAAATCAGCCGTCGCCTCGGCAGGCACCCCGCACACGGTATTCCCGCGCGAGTCCACGCGGTAGTCGCATCCCGAGTCGATACCCCCGACCAGCCCCCAGACCCCCAGGAACATGCCACCCGTCAAGGCGATCGCGAAGACGCACTCGGCGAGGAAGACCAGCCGTTTTCTGCTCGGCGACGCCTCCCGTGCGGACATCCGGGCGTTGTCACCGTTGGCGGGCGACCGCGGCATGGCCCCTCCTCGTCCGGAACGTGGGCGCGGGTGAAGCCGCCGGCAGGCGATGGCTCGGCGTACGCCCGCGATCTCATGGTCCTGGGACGTACCACCGTCCATGCTCGTTCCGCCGCCGGGCGCGCGAGGCTCTGAGCATCCGCGCGAGCGCGCTGGGTCAGCGCGCCGCCCCGTCGCCCTGAGCCCGCCCGGGTGGCCGGATCGAGAACCTAGGCGAATTCGAGCACTTATGGTGGTCTGCATGTATGCAGGGGCTCGGCGGGGCGCGATGAACGGGCTTGGAGGCGTGGCGACCGCGCTGGTCGCCTGGGGCAACGCGTGGCTGACCGGGCACGTCGGCCTGGACGAGGCGGTCGACGCGGTGGAGAAGACGGCCGGGCCGCAGATCGTCGGCGGCGGCGTGCCGGGCACCGGCGGCGCCGAGCGGGATCTGCCCCTGCGGGCCGGGCTGGGCGAACTGCGCGTCGCGGGCCTGGCGGCGCTGCGGGTCGCGCTGCCCGCGCCGGGCGACCCGCTGGGGCTGACCGGCCCGCCCGACTTCAACCGGGCGGCGCTGGACGCCCGGGCCGCCGTCATCGCCGTGCTGCCGGACCGCGCGGTGGGCCTGATCCCGGCCGAGGACCGGCGCGGCTCGTCCTACGTCGGGGTGCGGTGGCAGGCGCGGGACGCGGCGACCGGCACTCCCGACGTCCCGTCGCTGGCCGAGGCCGACCGGCAGTTGCTGCTGGCGATGCGGGACGCGACCGAGGTGCTGCTGACGGTGGACGACGCCGCGTCCGGCACCGTCCCGCCCGAGATCGCCGACGCGCTGGCCGACCTGCGCGAGCCGGGTCCGGACGACCATCCGCTGGCCCCGGGCTACCCGCAGCGCGCGCACCGGGTGGCGGCGCTGGCCGGGCGGCTGTCGCTGGTGGTCGACCTGGCGCGGCGCCTGGACGACCGCGGGCTGACCGCCGAGCAGATGCGGCGGCGCGGCGAGGCGCTGCGCATGCTCGACCGGGCGGTCCGCCGCGCCATGGTGGCCGCCTGCAACAGCTCCTTCGACCCCGTCCCCTGAACGGGCCCGTGACCGGCCCTGAACGGCCCTGAACAGGCGAACGGGGCACCCGCGGTGGCGGATGCCCCGTCGTGGAGGGAAGGCGTCAGCTGCGCACGACGTAGGTGCTGCAGATCTTGTCGCCGAAGGTCTGGCGCTTCTCGTCCCACAGCGGCCACAGGAAGCCCAGGTAGCAGACCCAGCCGTCGATGGTGCCGTGGCACAGCTGCCGCAGGAACGCCCAGCCGAAGCCGACCGGCTGGCCCGTCTGCGCGCTGACCAGCTTGATGCCCATCTGGCGCTTGCCGATGGTCTGGCCGGTGGTGCCCTCCTGGTAGCACAGCCACATGGCGGCCGCGAACGCCGCCACGTACCCGAGCAGGATGAGCAGGAAGCCGAGGACCGCGGCGGCGTCCCCGGCGGCGCCGAGGATCGCGCCCAGCAGGTACAGCACACCCAGCGGCACACCGATGATCAGCGCGTCGATCAGCCGGGCGGCGAACCGGGAGCCCCAGGTGGCGAGCTGGCCGCTGGAGCCGTAGTAGTGGTGGTGCACCTCCTGGTAGCCGGGCTGGCCGGCGGCCGGAGGCTGCCCGTACCCGGCGGGCTGCGCGGCGGGCTGGCCGTAACCCGGCTGCGCGGCCGGCTGGCCGTAACCCGGCTGGGCCGGGGGCTGCTGTCCGTAGCCGGGCTGGGCGGGGGGCTGCTGCCCGTAGCCGGGCTGCGCGGGCGGCTGGCCGTACCCGGGCTGGGCCGGGGGCTGACCGTAGCCTGGCTGCTGACCGTAGCCCGGCTGCTGACCGTACGGGTCGTAGGGGTTACCCACACTTGCTCCTTATTGATTGACCCTGTGGTTATGTGACGCCCGCCGGACTCGGAGGGCTCCGCAAGTCTGGCGACGTTCCTGACGGCGACTCAGACCCGCAGGAGACCGAACCGGGCGAGTTGCCACAGCTCCGACCCCACGAGGGCGATCCCGAGCACCCAGGTGCGAGTGCTCGGCGCGAGCGCCCACCACCGGCGCCCGAGTCCCAGCGGCGCGAGGGCGAGTCCGGCCGCGCCCGTGAGCGCCACCGGGTTCGCCAGCAGCGCCGCGACCGGGCGGCCCGAACCCAGCTCGATGAACACGGTCGTGCCACCGCACAGGGGACAGGGGATTCCGGTGAGCGCCCGGAGGGGGCAGAGCACGCCGGGATCGTTGACACGGTGGATCCACGCCACGCCGACGGCCGCGACGGCCATCGCCGAGACGCGCAGCACCACCCCGCGTGGGCCGTACCGCGCCGCGGCGAGAATCCGGCCGACCAGGCCACCGAGCGCACCTCGCTGTGCACCGGCAGCCATCGCCTCGGACTCTCCCCCCAACGAATCCTCCGCCTCGATGACTGGTCCGGTGACCCGTATACAGGGAACACCCCGAGGCCGGTCAAGACGCGACAACGATCCGCAGCCGGACCGTTACCTCAATCGTGACCGATGCCGCCCCGGGTGAAAGGGTAGGACAAACCAGTCACCACACGCCCCAACTTTCCCCTGAAGCTCGTTCGGTTCTGGTATGCGGACGCCACACCCGAACGCCTCCGGACCGCGTCGCGGGCCCTGACGACCGGCGCGCGAAGAGAGCAACCTCACACAGGCGGAGGCGGTGGGACAGCGGCTAATCCCGCAGGTCACTGCACCAATCACATGAACACGGCGCCCCGCGCGAACAGAACGCCGGGTGAACGAGAGGCGTCGCCGAACCCGACCGGCACGGCGCCTCCAACGGCCCTCCGTGGGCGCGTGCCTGCGAGACGGAACGTCCAAAAAAGAATTCCCAAGGCCGGCAGGCGCAAGGCATACGGGCGCTCAACGCGACGCGCGTGGGCGAGGAACGCCAGCGGGCACGGCGCGTCGACGGACGCAGCACGCCCGGGCAGGCGGTGGGCCTGGGGGCGCCCACCGGAACGGCAGGACGGAACGCGGGGTGTTCGGACGGCCGCCCGGCAGGGTGGTCGGGCAGCCGCGCATGGACGGCCGCGGGTGCGGCCCTCGGTCGACGGCCGGGTCAGGCGTGGGCGGCCGCGCCGACGGTGAGGGGCCCGTGCTGCTCCTCGGTGACGTGGTCGATCTCGACGACGTCGGCGATCACGGCGGTGATGTTGTCCGGGCCGCCGCCCTCGCGGGCCAGCCGGACCAGCGCCTCGATGGCCCGGCCGGGCTCGGGCTCGGCCGTCAGCACCTCGTAGATCGTCTGCGGGTCGACCACGTTGCTCAGCCCGTCCGAGCACAGCAGGTAGCGGTCGCCCAGCCGGGACTCGCGCAGCTGCAGGTCGGGCTCGCGGTCCTCCCGGCCGTCCAGCACCCGGTACAGCACGTGCGCCAGCCGGGACGACTCGGCCTGGTCGGGGGAGCCGCCCTGTTGCTCGGCCTCGGCCTTGAGCAGCTCCTCCATGGTGTGGTCCTTGGTGATCTGGAACAGCTCGCCGTCGCGCAGCAGGTAGCCGCGCGAGTCGCCGATGTGGGCCAGCGCCACCGTCTGCCCCTGCCAGAGCATGGCGGTCAGCGTGGTGCCCATCCGGCTGAGGTCGGGCCGCTCCTCGCGCACGATCCGCAGCTTCTCGTTGGCCTCGGCGACCGCCCGGCCCAGCGCCTCGACAAGATCGTCAATATGGGCGTCGGTGTCCAGCGAGCGCAGCGAGCCGATGACGGTGGAGCTGGCCACCTCGCCGCCGGCATAGCCGCCCATGCCGTCGGCGACCGCGATCAACCGCGCGCCGGCGTACCCGGAGTCCTCGTTGTTCTCCCGGCTGCACCCGATGTCGCTGCCTGCTGCGTACTTGATAATTGCGTCCATACTGATATTTCGATGACGATCCTGTCAGAGGAGTTGTATCAGCCGCCGGCCTCTTCCCCGGCCGCACCGGGGGAGTCGATGCCGTGCCGGACGGCGTAGAGCGCCGCCTGCGTCCGATCCTGCACTCCCAGTTTCATGAGCAGATTACTGACGTGCGTCTTGACCGTCTTCTCGGAGACCATGAGCGCGCGGGCGATCTCCCGGTTGGACCTGCCCCGCGCGATCTGCACCAGCACCTCCCGTTCCCGTTCGGTCAGCGCGGCGCGGCCGCGCTCTGCGTCCGCGGCGGGCCCGGCGTGCGGCGCCGGCCCCGGCCGCGATGTCCGGCCCGCGAGCACCGCCTCGGCGGCGTCGGGCGCGAACAGGACGTGCCCGTCGTGCACCGCTCTGATCGCCTGGACGAGCGCCCGCGGATCGACATCCTTGTAGAGATACCCAGCCGCCCCCGCCTGTACAGCCGGGAGGACGTGTTCGCGTTCGGTGACGCTCGTCAGCACCAGCACCCGGGCCGTCACCCCACGGGCGCGCAGCTCGGTCAGCGCCGCCAGTCCGCCGGCACCGGGCATCTTCAGGTCCAGCAGCACGATATCGGGCCGCAGCGTCTCGGCCAGCCGCACCGCCGCCGCGCCGTCCCCGGCCTCCCCGACGACCTCGATGTCGTCCTGGACGCCCAGGAAGGTGCGCAGCCCCTGCCGAACCACCGGGTGGTCGTCGGCGATCAGCACCCTGATCACGGCGCCCCCCGCTCACCGCGCCCCGGCTCGTCGCGCCCCGCGCATGGCACGCTCCCAGTGTCGCTCGTCACGTCCGTCGTCACAGTCGTTCTATCCCGCCCGGCGGGCCGCACGCTCGGCTTCGGGCGAACGGCCGCGCGGATGGTGTCCGCCGACGTTCTCACAGCGGCACCTCCAGGCGCACGACCGTGCCCGTCCCGGGCGCGGCGTCGATGGTGAGCGTGCCGCCGATCGAGCACGCCCGGTCGCGCATGGAGGCCAGGCCGAGCCCGCCGTGCGGCTCGCCGCCGCCGCTCTTGGCGGACGCGCCGGGGTCGAAGCCGGTGCCGTCGTCGGCGACCTCCAGCACGACGCCGCCGTCCAGCGCGCCGAGCCGGACCCGGACGGTGCGGGCGGAGGCGTGGCGCAGCGCGTTGTGGAGGGCCTCCTGCGCGATGCGGAACACGACGGCCTCGTGCTCCTCGGGCAGCACGACGGCGCCGTCCACGGTGAGACGGACGTCGGTGTCGTAGGCGCGGTCGAGGACCTCCACGTGCTTGCGCAGCGAGGCGGCCAGGCCGTCGGCCAGGTCGGCGGGCCGCAGCTCGAAGATCACCGCGCGCAGCTCGGCGAGCGCGTCGGCGGCCAGCCGCTCCACCTCGGCCAGCTCGCGGACGGTGCGGGCCGGGTCGCGTTCGGCCAGCGCGGCGGCGGCCTGCGCGGTCAGCCGCAGCGAGAACAGCTTCTGGGCGACCGCGTCGTGCAGTTCCCGGGCCAGCCGGTTGCGTTCGGCGACGACGGTCAGCTCCCGGTTGTGCTCGTACAGCCGCGCGTTGGCCATGGCGATGGCGGCGTGCGCGGCGAACAGGGTGAGCAGGTCCTCGTCGGCCCGGGTGAACCCGCCGGGGCGGCGCCTGTTGGCCAGGAACAGGATGCCGAGCACGTCGTCGCCGTCGCGGATGGGGACGCCGAGGAAGTCCTTGAGCACCGGGTGGGCGGCGGGCCAGCCCTCGAACTCCGGCTCGCGGCGGATGTCGGCGAGCCGCTTGGGCTCGTTGTCGCGCAGCATCGCGGCGAGCATGCCGTGCTGGCGGGGCAGCGGGCCGATCTTCTCCCACCGACCGTCGGACACGCCCTCGACGACGAACTCGGCGAAGGAGCCCCGGTCGTCGGGCACGCCCAGGGCGGCGTAGCGGGCGTCCAGCAGCTGCGCCGCGGCCCGCACGATCACCTGCAGCACCTCGTGCACGGACAGGTGCCGGGTGACGGCGAGCACGGCGGAGCTGACCGCGTGCAGGGTCGCGCCCGGGTCCCCGCAGTCCCGCTGCCCGCCGTCCATCCGCCGTCCGCTCCGCTTCCCGTCCGACGCCCGTCCGTCCGCGGCCGTGTCGCCGCCCACGTGAAGACCGTACTCTCTGACCTGACGGTCCCGAATCAGCCTGTGCGCCCAATGACCTAGGACCATGTGCGCAGGCCGTACCGGACCCGGCGGCCGATGTGCCGGGCGCCGCCGCGTCCCTACCGTCGGGGCATGACGCGCGAGACGGCACTCATCACCGGGGCCTCCCGGGGGCTCGGCCGGGCGCTGGCCGGCGAGCTCGCCCGGGACGGCTGGAACCTGATCATCGACGCCCGCGGCGGCGCCGCCCTCGCCGCCGCGGCCACGGAGCTGTCCGGGCTCGGCGCCGGGACGGTCGCCGCGATCGCCGGCGACGTCGGCGACGCCGCGCACCGGGCCGCGCTGGCCCGCGCCGCCGCCGCGGCGGGCGGGCTCGACCTGCTGGTCAACAACGCGAGCGTGCTGGGCACCGTGCCGCTGCCGCGGCTGGCCGACCAGCCGCTGGACGACCTGGCCGAGGCGTTCCGGATCAACACGCTGGCGCCGCTGGCCCTGATCCAGGCCGTGCTGCCGGCGCTGCGCGAACGGCGCGGCGCGGTGCTGAACGTCACCTCGGACGCGGCCGTCGAGGGATACCCGACGTGGGGCGGCTACGGCAGCACCAAGGCCGCGCTGGAGCAGTTGTCGAACGTGCTGGCCGCCGAGGAGCCCGGCATCGCGGTGTGGTGGGTGGACCCCGGCGAGATGCGCACCGACATGCTGCGCGACGCGGGCGAGGACGTCTCGTCCGCCACCCCGCCGGAGGATGTGGCGGCGGCCCTGCGCCGCCTGGTCGGGGACCGTCCCGGGAGCGGCCGCCTCCGCGCAGCCGACCTGATGCCCGCGGTGGACGGACGCACGCGATGACCACGACCGTCGATTCCGGCGGCGCCACCACGCCCGACGTCGCGTCGGCCCCCGCGGCCGGGCGGCCCGAGCGGCTGCTGGGCGGCCGGTACCGGACGCCGACGCTCGGCATCGTCCTCGTCGTCACGCTGATGGCGTTCGAGCAGATGGCGGTCGGGACGGTCATGCCCGTGACGGCGCGGGAGCTGGACGGCCTGTCGCTGTACGCGTGGGCGTTCAGCGGCACGTTGATCGCCAGTGTGTTCGCGATCGTGCTGGCGGGCGGGTGGTCCGACCGTTCCGGCCCGGTGCGTCCGCTCATGGTGGGGCTGGTGACGTTCGTGACCGGGCTCGCCGTCGCCGGGTCCGCCACGGCGATGTGGGTGTTCGTCCTCGGACGCGCCGTCCAGGGGTTCGGCAGCGGCCTGGCGATGGTCCCGCTGTACGTGCTGATCGCCCGCGTGTACCCCGAGTCGCTGCGGCCCCGGGTGTTCGCGGCGCTGTCGGCCGCCTGGGTGCTGCCGTCCCTGCTGGGCCCGGCGCTGGGCGGGGCGGTCGCCGAGCACGCGGGGTGGCGCTGGGTGTTCCTCGGCATGATCCCGCTGGTCGTCCCGCCCGTGATCATGCTGGTGCCCGCGCTGCGCGACGTGCGCCCGTCCCCCGGTACGGCGCCGTCCAACCGCAACGCCGCACGGGTGATGGCCGCGGTCATGGTCGCGACGGGCACCGCCGCGCTGCTGTACGCGCTGGACCACCCGCGCTGGAGCCTGCTCCCCGTGGGCGCGCTGGCCGTGGCCGGGCTCGGGTACGGGCTGGTCCGGCTGCTGCCCTCCGGGACGCTGCGGATGCGGCGCGGGCTGCCCAGCGTCGTGCTGGCGCGGGGCCTGCTGTCCGGCGCGTTCTTCGGCACCGACGTGTTCATCCCGCTGGCCCTGACGTCGCTGCACGGGTTCACGCCCACGCAGGCGGGCGTGGTGCTGACGGTCGCCGCGCTGGGCTGGTCGGCGGCCTCGCAGTACCAGGGCCGCTCGAACCGGCCCCGGACGTTCTTCGTGCTGCTCGGCGCCGGGTTCGTCACCGCCGGGATCGTCGCGGTGACGGTCACCGCGCAGCTTCCGGGCTGGTGGACGGCGCCCGCCTGGATCCTCGGCGGGATCGGCATGGGCCTGTCCGTCGGCAGCCTCAGCGTGCTGCTGCTGGAGCTGTCGCCCGAGGAGGAGCAGGGCGTCAACTCCTCGTCGCTGCAGATCGCCGACACGCTCGGCTCGTCCCTGGTGGTCGGCCTGGCAGGGGCGCTGGTGACCGGGTTCGGCGCCGACCGGCTCCGGCCGGGGCTGGCGGTGGCCGGGGCGCTGGTCGCCGCGATCGCCGCGCTGGGCGTGCTCGCCGCGCTCCGTCTCACACCCCCGAAGGAGGCCGGGTGATGTCGGTCCTGGACTTCACGCTTCCGGCGGCGCTGGAGGCGCACGAACCGCCCGAGGCCCGCGGCCGGGCCCGCGACGGCGTGCGGCTGCTGGTGGGCCGCCGCTCCACCGGAGAGATCGGCCACCACCGGTTCCGCGAGCTGCCCGGCCTGCTCGGCCCCGGCGACCTGCTCGTGGTCAACACCTCGGCGACGCTGCCCGCCGCCGTGCGGCTGGACAAGCTCGCCGTGCACTTCTCCACACCGCTGCCGGGCGACGATCATCTGTGGCTCGTCGAGCTGCGGCGGCGTTCGGGGAAGGCGAGCGTCCCGTACGGCGGCGGCGGCCCGGGCGAATGGATCCCGATGCCGGGCGGCGCCACGCTGACGCTCGTCCGGCGGCACACCGGCCGGCTGTGGGCGGCCCGGCTGAGCACCGACGTCGTCCCGTACCTGCGCCGGCAGGGGATGCCCATCCGGTACGGCTACGTGCGCCGCGACTGGCCCACCGCCGCGTACCAGACCGTGTTCGCCCACGACCGCGACGACGGAGGCGCGGAGATGCCGAGCGCGGCCCGCCCGTTCACCGCGGAACTGGTGACCGCGCTCGTCTCCCGTGGGGTGCTCCTGGCGCCGCTCACCCTCCACACGGGGGTGGCCTCACCGGAGGCACACGAACCCCCGTACGCCGAACGCTACGAGGTGCCCGAGGCGACCGCCGCCCTGGTCGAGCACGTACGCGCCCGGGGCGGACGTGTCATCGCCGTCGGGACGACCGTCGTGCGCGCCCTGGAGACGGCCGTGGACGCCCATGGCCGGGTCCGGCCTTCCCGAGGCTGGACCGAGCACGTCGTGACCCCGGAGGGCGGCGTACGGGCCGTGGACGGGCTCCTCACCGGCCTCCACGAACCCAGGTCGTCCCACCTGATGATGCTCACCGCGATCGCCGGACCCGGCCTCCTGGCCGCCGCCTACCGGGCCGCTCTCGACAACGGCTATCTGTGGCACGAGTTCGGGGACGTGCACCTCATCCTCCCCTGAGACACCGGCGGCCCCGGAAGGGTGTCCGCATGGCGGACCTCCCGCGCGGCGGCCGGGCCGCGGCCGGTACCGTTGTGAACAGCATGGACGGGACAGCAGAGCGCACCCTGCTCATCACACTCACCGGCCGCGACCGCCCCGGGGTGACATCCCGGCTGTTCAGCACACTCGCCGAATTCCCGCTGACGGTCTCCGACGTGGAGCAGGTCGTCATCCGCGGGCGCCTGGTGCTGGGCGTGCTGGTCTCCTACTCCGACGGGGTCGACATCGGCCGCGTGTGGACGGCCGCCGAACGCATCGCCACCGACCTCGACATGGAGATCGAACTGTCCACCGGACGGTTCCGCACCATGCCGCGGCGCCGTGGCCGGCTGCACGTGACCGTCCTGGGCGCCCCGCTGCGCCCGGCGGCCATGGCGGGCATCGCGGGGCGCATCGCCGCGTCCGGCGCCAACATCGACCGCATCGAACGCCTCGCCAACACCCCGGTGACCTGCATCGAGATGGACGTCTCCGGCGCCGACCCGGAGGCGCTGCGCGCGGCGCTCGCGGTGGAGGCGGCCGAGCAGCAGGTCGACGTGGCCGTCCAGCACGGCGGGCTGCACCGGCGGGCCAAGCGGCTGATCGTGATGGACGTCGACTCCACCCTGATCCAGGGCGAGGTCATCGAGCTGCTGGCCGCGCACGCGGGCTGCCTGGCGGAGGTGGCCAAGGTCACCGAGGCGGCCATGCGCGGCGAACTGGACTTCGAGGGGTCGCTGCGCGAACGCGTCGCCCTGCTGGCCGGGCTGGACGCCGCCGCCATCGACGAGGTGCGCCGCGAGGTGAAGCTGGCCGCCGGCGCCCGCACGATGGTGCGCACCCTCAAGCGGCTGGACTACAAGTTCGCCATCGTCAGCGGCGGGTTCACCCAGGTCACCGACGCGCTCGCCGCCGACCTCGGCATCGACTACGCGGCCGCCAACGTCCTGGAGATCGAGAACGGCAAGCTCACCGGCCGGGTGGTCGGGCCGGTGATCGACCGGGCCGGCAAGGCCGCGGCGCTGGAGCGGTTCGCCCGCGAGGCGGGCATCCCGATCAGCCAGACCGTCGCGATCGGCGACGGCGCCAACGACCTGGACATGCTGCAGGCCGCCGGGCTCGGCATCGCCTACAACGCCAAGCCGGTCGTGCGGCAGGCCGCCGACACCGCCGTCAACGTCCCCTACCTGGACACGATCCTGTTCCTGCTCGGCATCTCCCGCGAGGAGGTCGAAGCCGCCGACGCGGCGGACGCGACGACCGCGCTCTGAACCCGCCCCCCCTGGACGTCTTCTACGACACCGTACGATCATCAGTGTCCCGTTTGGGGTACATGCTGGTGGGATATCGCGCGAGTCCAGGGACGGTGAACGGTGCTGCAGCGTGCGCGTGAGGCGTACGCCGCTATCGGCGGCCGTGCGACACCCTTCTACGGGATCGCCGCCGCGCTCGCTCTGGCCCTCCCACTGATCGTCGGAGCGCTGACCGGGCACGCGGCGCAGGGCGCGATGATCGCGCTCGGCGCGTACCTGGTGGGGCTGCGGGCGCCCGAAGGGCCGTACGGCGCGCGCGCCCGCAACCTGGCCAGCGCCGTGCTGGTGGTCGCGGTCGGCGCGACGATCGGCGGCAACCTGGCCGGGCACACGTGGCTGGCGGTGGTCGTCGTGCCGCCGGTGGTGGCGCTCGGCAGCGTGTTCCCGTGGATCGGCCCGACCGCCGGGCTCGCCGTGCTCCTCACCGCCATCCGCCCGTCCACGGGGGACGTCCTCTACGGCGGGTTCCTCGAACTGCTCGGCGGGCTGCTGGTCAGCGCGCTGCTGCTCGCCCCTTGGCCCGCGCGGCGGCTGCGTCCCCTGCGCGGCGCGCTGGGCGAGGCCGCCGACGCCGTCGCCGAGCTGCTCGACGCCGTCGCCCAGGACGTCGGCGAGCAGCACACCGAGGCGCTCGACGACGTCGAGGTCGCCGACCCGGGTCTGGCCGCCGTCACCCGCAAGCCCGACTGGGAGGAGGCGCGCCGGGCCGCGTCGCGCGCCCTGACCAACGCCCGCGCCACGTACGGCTTCTACCGGTCGGGCCGCGGACGCGAGGAGCCCACCCGCCCCGAACGGCTCATCGAGGCGCTCTCCCGCGTCATGCACGAGACCGTGGCGCTGCACTCGCTGATGGACGCGGCGCGGCGCCGTCCGCCCGGCCGCGAATGGGAGATGGAGGCGCGGGTCGCCGTCGCCGCCCTGGCCGCCCGGCTGCGCCTGCTGGCGGGCGCCGTCGCCGCGCCGGACGGCGGGCCGCTGGGCGACACCGACTCGGCCGCCGTGCGCCGCCTGGGCCGCCAGATCGAGGCGATCCGCCGGGCCAGCCTGGCCGGCGAGGAGGACCTGGTCGCCGCCGCGCTGCTGGTGCAGATCCGCCGGTCGGTGGAACGGATCTCCGGCGGCATCGAGTCGGCGCGCCGCGTGGTGTCCGGCGGCCTGCGGATCGGGTTCGGGCCGCCCCGGCTGCCGGCCGCGCCGCACCGGATCTCGGTGCTGAACCGCTTCGGCACCGCCGTGCGCACCCGCTCGCCGGGGTTCCGGCAGGCCATGCGGGTGCTCGTCACCGCGGCCGTGGCGATGGCGCTGGCCGCGGCGCTGCGCCTGCCGCACGGACAGTGGCTGACGATCACCGCGGCGCTCGGGCTGCGTGCCACCTACGACGAGACCGTCACGCACCTGATCCAGCGCGTCGGCGGCACCGTGCTCGGGTCGGCGATCGCCGCGATCCTGCTGGCGCTGGCGCCCGGCCAGCTCGCCGCGGCGATCATCCTGTTCCTCTTCGCGATCATCGCCTTCACGCTGCGGTCGGTGAACTTCGGGTACTGGATGCTGTTCGGCACGCCGGTGTTCCTGATGCTGCTGGACTTCTCCACGCCGTCGGACTGGACCGCGGCGGGCGAGCGCATCGCCCTCGTCATCGCCGGGGGGCTGCTGGCGTTCCTGGCCACCCGGCTGCTGTGGCCCACCGGCCACGCCGAACGGCTGCCCACCCAGCTCGGCCAGCTGCTCACCGTCCACGCCGACCTGGTGCGCGCCACCGCCGCCGTCGTGGAGGGCGACGCCGAACGGCTCCCGCACGACAAGGTCGTGGCGGCGGAGCAGGCCGTGGAGACGGTGACCGACTCGCGCAACCGCCTGGAGAACGAACGCGTCCCCGACACCGAGCGCATCGCCCGGCTGGACGACGCGATCAGCGCCGCCCGCAGCATCCGCGACCACCTCATCGCGGTCACCCGCATGGCCCGCCAGGACGCCGAGGACGTCGGCCCCGTCCCCGAGATCCTCGACCGCGTCGCCGACCACCTGGAGGAGACCTACGACCGCCTGTCCGCCCCGGAGCCGGCCGATGCCGACCTGCCGCCCCTGCGCGAACGCCTGGACGACGACTTCGCCGATCTCGACAGCCACATGGCGAAGCTGGCCCGCCGCCGCCGCGCCGAGATCAAGGAGGGCGTGAGCACCGACGAGTACACGCCCCTGCGGCACGCGGTGCTGCAGATCTCCGGGACCCGCTACGCGCTGCGGTCGCTGCGCAAGGACGTCGACGACCTGGTCACCCAATGCCTGGCCGCCGCGGCACCCTCGGCTGAGCGCTCCTAGGGCTCGGGGGCTCCGAGGCGCCTTCGGCCTCCTGGGGCGCCGCCTCGTCGGCTGGGCGCGCCTAGGGCTGCTTGGGGGTGCGGAACGTGACGAGCGTGCCCGCCCCGGGCCAGGCGTCCGTCCAGCCGCCCTCCCACTCGATCACGGCGAGCGCGCACGTGGGGAAGGCGTCCGGGGCGGCCCCGGTCAGGTCGTGGACGAGCTGGTGCACCGACGGGTTGTGCCCGACGAGCAGCAGCGTGCGCACGTCGTCGTCGGCCTCGCGGACGAGGGTGAGCAGCGTGTCGGCGTCGTTGTCGTAGATCTGGGACTCGTACCGCACCGCCGCCGGGACCGCCAGCCGTTCCAGGGTCTCCCGGGTCCGCACGGCGGTCGAGCACAACACCAGGTCGGGCACGAGGCCCCGGTCGCGCAGCCACTCGCCCGCCGCTTCCGCGTCCCGCCGTCCCCGATCGGCGAGGCTCCGCTCGATGTCGGGCATCCCCCCGCCCGGGACCGCCTTGGCATGGCGCAGAACGAGCAACGTCGACATGCCCGCCACCCTAACCGTCCCGCCGCCGGGGCCCGGTCAGGGGGCGACCAGCGCGGCCAGGAGCCACAGAAGGGCGATCATCCCGAGCATCCCGCCGAGGATGACGGCCAGCCCCTTGGGTCCGGACATCGTGGACTTCCCCGTGCTCACCGCACGCCTCCTCGTGATCATCAAGGGGGGCGTCGCGCCCTCGTCCAGCGTACGACCACCCCGCCCGAGCCCCGCACCGGCCCCGCGGCACGCGCGGACGGCGGGACGCCGGGGCGCGGCACGCGCGGGGCCGGCGACCGAGACGGCCGCCGGCCCCGACGCGGCTGCGCTCACGCCTTGTTCGCGGACGACTCCTTGCCCGTGTCGGCCTTCCCGTCACCCACGAGCCGGGCCTTCTCTGCGGGCCCGGACGCGGCCGACGCGGCGGGCGCCGTACCGGACGTCACGGCACCGGCCTCGGCGCCGCCCGCCACGGCGGGCTCCGGCTCGCCCGCGCCGATCAGGTCCGCGCGCCGCTTGGAGACCACGATCGCGCCGACCACGACGCCCACGGCCACCACGGTCACGCCCACCCGCAGCGGCACGTTGCCCGCGTACGTGACGACCGCGTCCGCGATCAGCAACGCCACCAGGTTCATCACCTTGATCAGCGGGTTGATGGCCGGGCCCGCGGTGTCCTTGAACGGGTCGCCGACCGTGTCGCCGATCACCGTGGCCTCGTGCGCCTCGCTGCCCTTGCCGCCGAGGTTGCCCTCCTCGACCAGCTTCTTGGCGTTGTCCCAGGCGCCGCCGGAGTTGGCCAGGAACACCGCCATCAGCACACCGGCCGCGATCGCGCCGCCGAGGAAGGCGCCCAGCGGCGCGTACCCCAGCGCGAACCCGACCGCGATCGGCGTCATGATCGCCAGCAGACCCGGGGTGGCCAGCTCGCGCTGGGCGTCCCGGGTGCAGATGTCGACCACCCGGTCATAGTCGGGCTTCTCGGTGAAGTCCATGATCCCGGGCTTGGTGCGGAACTGCTCGCGCACCTCCACCACGACCCGTCCGGCCGCCCGGCCCACCGCCATGATCGCCAGGCCGGAGAACAGGAACACCACGGCCGCGCCGACGATCAGCCCGATCAGCACGTTCGGGTTGTCGATGGACAGGCTGAAGTTCGCGAACGAGCCGAGCGCGTCGCGGGCGTCCGCGGACGCGTCGCCCAGCGCGCTGACGACCGTCGTGCGGAACGAGCCGAACAGCGCGGTCGCCGCCAGCACGGCGGTGGCGATCGCGATGCCCTTGGTGATCGCCTTGGTGGTGTTGCCCACCGCGTCCAGCCGCTCCAGCACGGCCGCGCCCTCGCCCTGGACGTCGCCGGACATCTCGGCGATGCCCTGCGCGTTGTCGGACACCGGGCCGAAGGTGTCCATCGACACGATCACGCCGACCGTGGTGAGCAGGCCGGTCCCGGCCATGGCCACCGCGAACAGCGCCACGGTGGTGTTGCCGAAGCCCAGCAGGAACGCCCCGTACACCGCGCCGCCCACGACCAGCGCCGTGTAGACGGCCGACTCCAGGCCCAGCGAGATGCCCGAGAGGATCACCGTGGCGGGGCCGGTGCGGGCGCTGCCGGTGACCTCCTTGACCGGCTTGCGGCTGGTCTCGGTGAAGTAGCCGGTGAGCAGCTGGATGGCGCTGGCCAGCACGATGCCGATCAGCACCGCGCCGAGGGCCACCCAGCGCGGGTCGGCGTCCAGGCCGCGGATGGACTGGTCGGTGACGCCCGACAGGTCGGCGAACGAGGACGGCAGGTAGACGAACGCCGCGACCGCCACCAGCACCGCCGAGATCACCGCCGACAGGAAGAAGCCCCGGTTGATGGCGGACATCCCGGAGCGGTCGCGGGCGCGCGGCGCCACCGCGAAGATGCCGATCACCGCGGTGACGACACCGATCATCGGTACCACCAGCGGGAACACCAGGCCCTCGGTGCCGAACGCGGCCGAGCCGAGGATCAGCGCGGCCACCAGTGTCACCGCGTACGACTCGAACAGGTCGGCCGCCATGCCCGCGCAGTCGCCGACGTTGTCGCCCACGTTGTCGGCGATGGTCGCCGCGTTGCGCGGGTCGTCCTCGGGGATCCCCTGCTCGACCTTGCCCACCAGGTCGGCGCCCACGTCCGCGGCCTTGGTGAAGATGCCGCCGCCGACCCGCATGAACATCGCCAGCAGGGCCGCCCCGAAGCCGAAGCCCTCCAGCACCTTCGGCGCGTCGCCCTTGTACGCCAGCACCACCACCGCCGCGCCGAACAGGCCGAGCCCGACGGTGAACATCCCCGCGACGCCCCCGGTGCGGAACGCGATGCGCATCGCCCGGCGCTCGCCGCCCTCCTCCCGGGCCGCGGCGGCCACGCGGACGTTGCCGCGCACCGCCAGCCACATCCCGGCGAACCCGGTGACCGCGGAGAACAGCGCCCCGATGACGAAGAAGACCGACCGCCCCACCCGTTCGGAGGTGGAGTCGGCCGGCAGGAGCAGCAGCAGAAGCGGGATGAGCACCACGAAGACCGCGACCGTGCGGAACTGGCGTTTCAGATAGGCGCTCGCGCCCTCCTGCACCGCCCGCGCGATGTTCTGCATCTTCTCGGTGCCCTGGCCGGCGCCCAGCACCTCGCGTACCAGTCCCGCGGCGACGGCCAGTGCCAGCAGAGCGATCACCGCGACGACGACGACCAGTGTCTGGTCGCCGCCGCCGAGATCCACTTCTGCGCCGGCCGGGCTTGACAGGGAAAGCCCAGACATGCGTCCTCCTCGACAGGGGCGAGCGAGCTCAGATCGTCCAAAAGGACGATCTTTACCGCGTACCCCGCGAGTGGCCGTTTTAGACACCTCGCACGGCAACGCGGGTGCCGGGAGTCTACGCAGGTAACGGAAAGATGAGAACCCCACGAGCTCGACATCGAAGGGGAGATTCGGAAACGCTCAGCTTTACGTCAGGATTTCCCGCAAAAGTAGACACTTGCCGCATCGCTGCAGGTCAGCGGCATCACGGCGGCACTTCTGGCCCTGTCCGGCGCCTCACCGCACCGCATCCTGACGCGCTTTTTACCTCAAACCACAACCCGCATTACGTACCGGCCCAAACCGACCGACACCGCCCACTCCAGAAGATGATCTCATAAGCGCCGCACCGCTCCGGCCCCACCCGCGGCCGCCCACCGGCCGCCCGCCCTCGCGACGAATCACAATTCGCTGCGATCCCATATGATCAATAATCGATTGTGCATTTTTTCGCAAAGTCTGAGACGGGACCGGGGCGGTGGCGATGACGACCCCGCGGTGCGCTCGCGCTACTCGTAGAGCCCTGGCACGGGGCGGAGCGCGCCCTCGTCCCCGATCGCCCGGTAGTAGCAGGTGCGGCGCGCCTGCCCGGAGGGCAGCTTGGTGTGGCAGGCCCCACCCGTCGTGGGACGGACCAGGTAGAGCAACGAGTTCTGCTCGCAGTTGACGCGGACCTCGACCAGGGCCAGCGTGTCCCCCGACGTGGCCCCCTTGCGCCACAGCTCGTTACGGGACGTGGACCACAGGACGGCGATGCCCTCGTCGAGCGACGCCCGCAGCGCCCTCTCGTTCGCGTACCCCACGAACAGGACCTCGCCGCTGTCGGCGTCCTGCAGCACGACGGGCACGACCTGCGCCCCTGTGGCGGCGACCGCGGCCAGCTTCCCGAAGTCGAGTTCGAGCTTGAGACCTTCTTCGAGCTCGTTCATCTGCTTCCTCCTCCATGACGACGCCCCGGGCGGGGCAGGGGAACGTGTACCCCGGACGCCAAGGAGCCGGTACGGCATTCCACGCTCGTACCGGCTCCTGGCTCGTTACGGATTCGACCTTGGCCCGCCGGGGTCGGCTCGCCCACCTTCGCGATGGGGGCGGGCTGCGTGACGCGCCGTCCGCCTCGGCAGGCGTCGCGTCCGCCTCTGGCGCCGGGGTCCGCGCCCGGGACTGCTCGCGGTCGGCTCTGGCCACGTCCCCGCCCGCATACGCGTACGGTGGCCGCCGCCCCTTGCAGTTCCCGCGTCCATGGTGGCGGGTGCGGGGGCGCAGCCTGTCCGGGCGGCCCGCGCGGCCTGCCCGGGGCGGCGGACGGGGGTCAGCTCTGGGGCGGCACGCCCTCTTCAGCGGGCCAGCTCATCCGGATCTGGACGCCCTTGGGGGTCGAGGAGATCTCCACGTCGTCCGCCAGGCCGGAGATGACCGCCAGGCCCAGCTCGGCGGTGCCGTCCCCCAGCGCGTACTCCAGGCCGTCCGGCGCGGCGGGCAGGCCGCGGCCGGCGTCCTCACTGGGAACGGTGTCGCTGACGGTCACTTCGAACCGGCGGCCGGTGCCGCTCAGCTCCAGCCGTACCGGTTCGTCCGGACAGTGCCGCTGGTGCGCCTCGACGGCACGCGAACACGCCTCGCCCACCGCCAGCCGGACCTCGTCCAGCAGGGCCTCGGCGACGCCGCTGCGGCGGGCCACCGCCGTGACGATCAGCCGTGCCGTGCGGACATGAGCCGGCAGGGCGCTGAAAGTGAGCTCAACGGGTCCCATCGCGGCCGGGCCGTTTATTTGGCGCCCTTGCGCTTTTCCTCGGCCTCGGCGATCGAGTCGTGGATGCCGAAGACCTTGGTCAGGCCGGTGATGCGGAAGATCTTCAGGATGCGCTCCTGGGTGCACACCAGCTCCAGCGACCCGTCGTGCGCCCGCACCCGCTTCAGGCCGCCGACCAGCACGCCGAGACCGGTCGAGTCGAGGAACTCGACCTTCTCCATGTCAACGAGGAGGTGGAACTTGCCCTTGTTGACCAGGTCGATGAGCTTCTCGCGCAGCCTCGGCGCCGTGTAGACGTCGATCTCGCCCTCCACCGTGATGACGGTGAGGCCATCTTCGGTGGTGTAGTCGTTCACCTTAAGGTCCACAGATCCTCCAGCGCCATGCAGCACACTTCGATCCCGTCGTCCACGAAACCGGCCGCGGGGGGCGGTTCGCGGGCGCCGGGACTCCGCCGTGATTCAATCACGCTCCGGCGTCGAGTACGCGCGTTATCGCCCAGTCGGACGAAACTTCGTACGGCCGTCTGACCTGCTGATCTGCCGGTCGTGACGAGGGGATGCAGCCCTGCGGCGCCGGGGCGTTCACGTACTTGTGCCCAGGCTGGCAGACTGAAAAACCTGATGGGCCCGCAAAGATCTTCGACCCCCCTGGACCGGCTGCTGGCCGTGCCGTCCCGGCGCGACCGCATCACCCACGTCCAGCAGGTTCCCGCACGTCAGGGCCGTCGCGCCGACTGGCCGCGGTGGGCCCCGCAGACGCTGGTGCGGCGGCTGGCCGCCGCGGGGATCGAGGCGCCCTGGGAGCACCAGGCCGAGGCGGCCGAGCACGCCCGGGCGGGACGCTCTGTGATCATCGCCACAGGCACCGCGTCCGGGAAGTCGCTGGCCTATCTGCTGCCCGCCGTCGCCTCCATCTACGAGGAGGAGGCGCGGAGCCAGGGCACTGTGCTCTATCTCTCCCCCACCAAGGCGTTGGCCGCCGACCAGCTTCGTGCGCTGCGGTCACTGCGGTTGACGCGGGTGCGGGCGGCCACCTACGACGGGGACACGCCCCGTGACGAACGCGCCTGGGTGCGGCAGCACGCCAACTACGTGCTGACCAACCCCGACATGTTGCACCGCTCGATACTCCCCGCGCACGGACGGTGGGGCGCCTTCCTGCGTCGCCTGCGCTACGTCATCGTGGACGAGGCCCATGGGTATAGGGGCGTGTTCGGTTCTCATGTGGCGCAGGTGCTGCGGCGCCTTCGCCGGGTGTGCGCGCGGTACGGGGCGTCGCCCGTCTTCATCCTTGCCTCGGCCACCACATCCGAACCTGCGACGACCGCGTCCCGCCTTACGGGCCTGGACGTGGTGGCGGTGGACGACGACGCGTCCCCTCGGGGGCCGGCCACGTTCGCCCTGTGGGAGCCCCCGCTGACCGAGCTGCGCGGAGAGCAGGGCGCCCCCGTCCGCCGTACCGCCACCGCCGAGACCGGTGACCTTCTGGCCGATCTGGTGGTCGAGGGTGTGCAGACGCTGGCGTTCGTCCGCTCGCGGCGCGGCGCGGAGTCGGTGGCGCTCGGAGCCAAGCGCGCGCTGGAGGAGGCCGCCCCCGAGCTTCTCGACCAGGTGGCGGCCTACCGCGCGGGCTACCTGCCCGAGGAACGGCGCGCGCTTGAGGCCGCCCTGCGCTCACGCGAACTGATCGGCCTCGCCAGCACCAACGCCCTGGAACTGGGCGTCGACGTGTCCGGCCTGGACGCGGTGGTCGTCTGCGGTTGGCCCGGCACCCGCGCGTCCCTCTGGCAGCAGGCGGGCCGCGCCGGACGCTCCGGGCAGGCCGCGCTCGCCGTCCTCGTCGCCCGTGACGACCCCCTGGACACCTACCTCGTCCACCACCCGGAGGCGATCTTCGGAACGCCGGTCGAGGCCACCGTGCTCGACCCCGACAACCCGTACGTCCTCGAACCGCACCTGTGCGCCGCCGCGTCCGAGCTGCCGCTGACCGAGGACGACCTCGACCTGTTCGGGCCGTCCACCGCCGACCTCCTGCCGGACCTGGTGCGCCGCGGCATGCTGCGCCGCCGTCCCGCCGGGTGGTACTGGACGCGCCGCGACAAGGCCGCCGACCTGGCCGACATCCGCGGCGCGGGCGGCCCGCCGGTCCAGGTCGTCGAGGCCGCCACGGGACGCCTGCTGGGCACCGTGGACGAGGCGTCGGCGCACACCACCGTCCACGAGGGCGCCGTCTACATCCACCAGGGCGAGTCGTTCATCGTCCAGACGCTCGACCTGGACGACTCGGTCGCGCTGGTGGAGGAGGCCGAGCCCGACTACTCCACCACCGCGCGTGACGTCACCGACATCCGGGTGATCGAGCGCCTGCGCTCGGTCTCCTGGGGCGAGGCGACGCTCAACTACGGCACCGTCGACGTGACACGGCAGGTCGTCGCGTACCAGATGCGGCGCCTGCAGACCGGGGAGATGCTCGGCGAGAAGCCCCTGAACCTGCCTCCGCGCACCCTGCGCACCCGCGCCGTGTGGTGGACGCTGTCGGAGACCCAGGTGGAGGGCCTGGGCGACCTCGACCTGGCGGGCTCTGCCCACGCCGCCGAACACGCCTCCATCGGACTGCTGCCCCTGTACGCGACCTGCGACCGCTGGGACATCGGCGGCGTCTCCACCGCCCTCCACCCCGACACGGGCCTGCTGACGGTTTTCGTATACGACGGCCATGAGGGCGGCGCCGGATTCGCCGAACGCGGCTACGCCAACGCCGCCACCTGGCTGCACGCGACCCGCGAGGCCATCACCGCCTGCGAGTGCGAATCCGGGTGCCCCTCCTGCATCCAGTCGCCCAAGTGCGGTAACGGCAACGACCCGTTGGACAAGCACGGCGCCCTGGTCATGCTGGCCGAACTCCTCCGCCACGCCCCCACCCCCTAGGCCACCAGGGCGGGCGCTCTGATCCGCGCGTGGCGCCGGCGATGAACCTGGACATGCTGCGCTCACGCCGACTGCGGCGCGAGACGCCGGAACCGTCGACACCCGTCACCATTGACACTCCCAGGGGCCTCGTCGCTCATGAGGGGCGGCTCGCTTGACCGGCCCATAGTTAACCGTTATCTATATGGCTGACCGTTAGGGGGCCAGATGCAGGACGTGGTGCTGGCGCTGCTGGCCAAGGAGCCCGCGCACGGGTACCAGCTGCGCGCCAGGCTGCAGGACGCGCTCGGCCCGCTCGGCGACGACCTCAACGCCGGGCAGGTGTACGTGACGTTGCGGCGCCTGGAGAAGGCGGGGCTGGTGACCGCGCGGCTCGTCGGGCAGACCGACCGGCCCGACCGCAAGGTCTACGAACTGACGCCCGCGGGCCAGGAACGCGTCACCCACTGGCTGGCCGACGTGGACCGCGCGTCCCGCCCGGCGCCCACCGACCTCTACCTGAAGCTCGTGGCCGCCGCCTCGTCCGGGCTGGCCGACCCCGTGGACATCGTCGACGCCCAGCGGCGCGAACTGCTGCGACGGCTGGCGGACGTCCAGCGGGCGGCGCTCGACCAGCCCGCCGGGTCCGGCCCGGCACTGCTCCTGGAAGGCGCCGTCCTGCGCCTGCAGGCCGACCTGCGCTGGCTGGACGCGTGCGCCGCCCACTGGGCCGACCGCCCGCGGGGCTGACCGGAAAGAAGTGAGGAACCGTGGAACCCATCCTGCGGGCCCATCGCCTGCGCAAGCACTACGGCACGGGCACGGGCCTGGTCCGCGCCGTCGACGACGTCGACCTCGACGTCGCCCCCGGTGAGGCGCTGGGCGTCGTCGGCCCGAGCGGCTGCGGCAAATCGACCTTGCTGCACCTGCTCGGCATGCTGGACCGTCCGGACGGCGGCCAGATCTGGCTCGGCGGCGAGCGGGTCGACCGGCTGAGCGAGACCGCGGCCGCCCGGCTGCGCCGCCGCGCGGTCGGGTTCGTGTTCCAGGCGTTCCACCTGGTGGACGAGCTGACCGCGCGGGAGAACGTCGAGCTGCCCGCCCTGCTCGCCGGTGCCTCGCCCCGCGCCGCCCGCCGCCGCGCCGCCGCCCTGCTCGACCGCGTCGGCCTCGCCGACCGCGCGGCGCACCTGCCCGCGCAACTGTCCGGCGGGCAGCGCCAGCGGGTCGCGGTCGCGCGCGCCCTCGTCAACGACCCGGGCCTGCTGCTGGCCGACGAGCCCACCGGCAACCTCGACACCGCGGCCACCGGCGAGGTGCTGCGGCTGTTCGACGAACTGCGCGCCGAGGGCCGCACGCTGGTGATCGTCACGCACGACTCCCGGATCGCCGCGGCCGCCGACCGGCTGATCACCATGCGGGACGGCGTGTTCGTCGACCAGACCGTGCTCGGCCGCACCGGCCACGGCACCGGTCTCGGCGCGATCAGCGGGCTGGTGTGACATGGGACGCGTCCTGCTCGCCTGCCGCCTGGCCTGGCGTGACCTGCGCCGACGCCGCGCCCAGGCGGTCCTGCTCCTGGTGGCGATCGCGGCCACCACGACGACGTTGACGCTCGGCCTGCTGGTACGGAACGCGGCCGACGACCCGTGGGAACGCACCCGCGCCGCCACCGCGGGCCCCGACGCCGTCGCCACCGCCACCGACGCACGCGCCCTGCAGGCCCTGGCGAAGGCCGACGGCGTGACCGACGCCGTCCGGCCGTTCCCGACCTTCGCCGTGCGCCTCGGCGTCCGGGACGTCCAGGTCAACGCCGTCGTCCAGGGCCGCGACATCACCCCGAGCCGGATCGACCGCCCCCACGTCACCTCGGGCGCGTGGCTGCGCCGCGGCTCGGTCGTCGTGGAACGAGCGTTCGCCGACGCCCTGCCCGTCCGCCCCGGCGACGAGATCACCCTGTCCGGACGCCGTTTCACCGTCGCCGGAATCGCCGTCACGACCGGCCGGGCGCCCTACCCGTCCTCCGCCCCGGGCCTGATCTGGACCACCCGCGCCGACGCCGCCCGCCTGCCCGCGCTCGCGCAGCGGCGCCTGACCATGCCGCTGCGCCTGGACGCCCCGTCCGCCGCCCCGGCCTTCGCCGCCCGCCACCCGGGCGTCACGCCCTGGCAGGACCTGTCCGCGTACGCCACCGCCGAACTCCGCCTGGCCAACAACGCGCTGATCACCGGTGCCTGGGCGCTGGCGGTCCTCGCGGGCCTGTGCGTCGCCCTGCTGGTCGGCGGCCGTCTCGCCGAACAGAGCCGCCGCGTCGGGCTCCTCAAGGCGGCAGGGGCGACACCGGCCGTCGTCGCCCTCACCCTCCTGGCCGAGCACCTGTTCATCGCAGTCGCCGCCGCCGTCGTCGGACTGCTCGCGGGATGGGCCGCGTCCCCCCTTCTGACGGGTCCGAACGCGGGTTTGCTCGCGTCCGGCGACACCGCCCCCACCCCCGGCATCGTCGCCGCCGTCCTCCTGCTCGCGCTCGGCGTCACCGCGACGGCCACCGCGTTCCCGGCGCTGCGCGGCGCCCGCGTCACCACGGCGCACGCGCTGCGCGCCCCCGTGCGCCCGCCGCGCCGCCTCGGGGTGCCGTCCGGCCTGCCGGTCACCCTGCTGCTGGGCCTGCGCATCGCCGCGCGCCGCGTCCGCCGCACGATCCTGGCGGCGCTCAGCACCGCCGTCACCGTCGCCATGATCGTCGCCGCGCTCGCCATGAACCGGGACGTGGCCCGCATGGACGGCCGGGCGACCGGCCCCGACTTCGTCCCGGGCGCCGGCAACCCCGTCACCGAACGCGTCAGCCAGATCGTCCTGGTGCTGGCCGTCGCCATGCTGCTGCTCGCCGCGGTCAACGCCGTCCTCACCGCGTGGGCCACGTCCCTGGACACCCTGCGCACCTCGGCGCTGGCCCGCGCCCTCGGCGCGACCCCCCGTCAGATCACCAGCGGCCTCGTCGCCGCCCACCTGCTGCCCGCCGCCGTGGCCGCCGCCGGCGGCATACCGCTGGGCCTGACGGTGTACGCGGCGGCCCGCGCCATCGGTGACTCCTCGGCGTCCGGCCAGGTCCCGATCCTGTGGCTGGCCGCCGTCCTCCCCACGGCACTGGCGGCCGTCACCGCCCTGACCGCCATCCCCATCAGGCACGCCGCCACCCGCCCCGTCGCGCCGACCCTCAGATCCACCTGAGGGTCAGGGCCGCCGCACGCCCGCCTGCACGGGTACCACCGAAGCCTGCTGCTGGGGCGACGCGTTGCGCCGGGCCATCGCCAACTCGCGTTCAAGCCGCCGCTTCTCCAGTTCCAACGCCTGGATGGACTCTTCGTGCTCGTCCCGCAGCTCCCGCAGTTCGCGCCGCAACCCGACGGCCCGCCTGACCCCGACCGTCGCGATCGTCGCACCGACCATGAGAACGACGGCGACCACGGCCCCCGCCATGAACACCTGCCACTCGGCCGCGACCCCCGGCACGGCCTCCCCGAACACCGTGAGCT
The DNA here is from genome assembly GCF_039536785.1 of Actinomadura miaoliensis. Classification (NCBI taxonomy): domain Bacteria; kingdom Bacillati; phylum Actinomycetota; class Actinomycetes; order Streptosporangiales; family Thermomonosporaceae; genus Actinomadura; species Actinomadura miaoliensis. The sequence goes on along the minus strand of NZ_BAAAZG010000040.1, from coordinate 49,601 downwards.
CAGCCTCGCCGGTGTTGTCCGCGATGACGGCCGCCCCCACCACCAGCGCGGCGGCCACGATCAGCAACCCCAAGAAGATCATGCGGAGGGTTCTCCTCTCCGTCGCGGGGAGATCTCAGCTGGGAAGGGAGCCTAGACCGTCCCCATTTGCGACGCCATCCCCAGCCACAGCCTTTCGCCCGCCGCACCCGGCCTGCCGCAAGCTCCCACGCCCTCCTTCCACGCCGCGACTTCAACCCCAAACAGATTCAGCACCCGAAACAGGCCTCACACCCCCGCCGACCACTCCGTGACGGCCCGCCGAACCATGCAACACACGACAGACACCACCGCAACCAGAGCTGCCCGACAGACGGAAATCACCACAGCCACGACACACCGGAGACCGAGACTCACATGACGTGCAGCAACGACAACGGCAACGGCCGTGCATCAAAGAAGCGACACCGCAGCAAGCGCAAACAAACCGTGTCGACACGCTAAGCCCGCCAATATGACCGTAACCACCCTCCGCCTTTTAGAGCGACCACCCCAAACAGCTCCACATGCGGACACCGCACACATCTATGAGAGAGCGAGATCATTCTCGTCGCCACAAAAGGCCCATGCAAGACATGGCAAGGGTGGCATTTGCCAGTGACGAAACGTCCGCAACACTTCGACCAGCCACCCACCTGCAAGAACAGGTCGCAGGCCGACACCATTCTCCTCAGCCGCCCGACGCGGCCACACTAACGACCGGACCGGACGGCCGTCACCGTCAGCGTTCACGCCGACGAGGACGGCGGCACCTCGCCCCCCCGACATGAATTCCGCCCACACCGACAATCCCGTGGACTTAATAAGCAGGCAATGCCGACAACCGGTCAATGATGTTTCCGAGTCAAGGTCGTCCACACCGGGTCGATACGGCCGAGCCATACATCCTGATCGTCCGCCAATGTCTTTCTCAGCGGCAACGGCAGGAAACGGCAGGCGAACGTCAGCCCCACATCGTCCCCGTCGCCGCGGACAGCGTGGTTCCAGGCATCGATCGTGGTCGCAGGCGCCTGCAGATGAAAATACGTGGTCCGGCGCAGCTGCCCGGTGTGGGGGTGGGGCTTGTCCTCCACGGCGATCTGCCGAACCACGGAGACCGCATCCAGGCCAGTCTCCTCTGCGACCTCCCGCAACACGGCCTGTTCCAACTGCTCACCGGGACGGACGCCGCCCGCAGGGACCTGCGTACCGGCCTCAGGCATACCGACATGGTCGAAGACCAGCAACTCAGGGACGGATCGATACCTGATCACATAACCGGCAACGCGAATTCTAGGCGAGTCCACCCCACATTCTCCATCGGACGTCCCAACAAGTCGATCAACACTTGAACCCCAAGCGCGTCCGGAGGCGTCCCCACCCAAGAGAAAGTCAACGTAAGGGGCACCTCCCCTCAACCCCCACCTCCTCCCACTCCCCAAAGGCCCTCCCGCCACAACAACGCATCACGCCGAATCCACCCGGCTCCAACCACAGCCCGTATCCACACGACCTCGACCTCACCCTCACCCTCACCCTCACCCCGAACGACTACACCCTCAACCCTGCTTTCGCCGTTCACCAGGTGCTGGCCCGTACGTCCACACCTCCCACCAGCACCACGCCCGCCTCCAGTCGTAGAACCGCGCGAGCAACTGCAGCAATGTGCTCTTGCCCACACAAGGTCCAATCGGAGGACGGCCGGCGCCCTATCCCAGGATGCGGTTGGGGTCGCTGCCAGGAGCGAATCCGGCGAGCTTGCTCGGATCCCGATCGGTCTCCATGTCCTCTTCCCAGCCAACGGCGTGGGTCACGACGTAGTCCTGATCGCCGCCGGTCTCCAGGATGAGACACCGGGCGTCCAAGGCGAGGCCGGTGTTATCGGCGCGGATCCACTCTTCCTCGGCCGAGGTGGCACAACGGATCACCAGTCCGTCGTACTCAATCCTGATCTTCATGGCTTGAACGGGCTTGAAGAGTACGTCGATGCGGGACTGCCTACATCCATCCCGCCAGGCCGTTCGCGTACGCAGCAACAACTGACTGTGGCTGATGGTGTAGGCCCAGGTGGTGAAGGCCCGATCAGAGCGAAAAAGCTCCGCGCCGGGCACGAAGCGCTCCTCGGCGTTCAGCCAATCCCGTGCAAGCATGCACGAATCCTCCCAGCGCAACCCCATCAACACACAACAAACCCGAATGCGACATTCGACGAAGGACGGCGACGAGAACAACCACGGCAGTTACCGGATGGCGGAAGCCGATGACCTCGCCGCCCGGAGCAGTACAGGTGGCGAGTACCGCAGCGTGCGGCGCGCCAGGATTCCAGCCCCGCCAGGGCGCTATGCACCGACCTCGTCGTCGGCTCAACCCCCAGAACAAGACGGACACGGCATCAGCACTGAGCGAGACCAAGAGTCGCCCTCAGCTGCGGCCTACCTCACCCTGCGACGGCCGCCCCGGCGGCTTCCACCAGCTCAGCCCCCCAGAACAAGAAGGACGCAGCATCAGCACTGAGCTAAACCAAGAGTCGCCCTCAGCTGCGGACTACCTCACCCTGCGACGGCCGCCCTGGCTGCATCCACCGGCTCGACCCCCAACACAAGACGGACACGGCATCGACACTCAGCGAAACCAAGAGTCGCCCTCGACTGCGGACTACCTCACCCTGCGGCGGCCACCCTGGCTGCATCCACCGGCTCGACCCCCAACACAAGACGGGCATCGCATCGACACTCAGCGAAACCAAGAGTCGCCCTCGACTGCGGACTACCTCACCCAGCCACCACCACCCCGACGGCTTCCACCAGCTCAGCAACTCAGCCCCCAGCACAAGACGGACGCGGCGTCACCACTGCGGGAGACCAAGAGTCGCTTTACTGTGGACTACTTCGCCCTGCGGCGGCCGCCCTGGCGGCTTCCACCAGCTCGGCCCCCAGCACAAGACGGCCACCGCATCGGCACTCAGCAAGACCAAGCGTCGCCCTCGACTGCGGACTACCCCGCCCTGCCACCACCACCCCGACGACTTCCACCAGCTCAGCCCCCAGCACAAGACGGACGCGGCGTCAGCACTGAGGGAGACCAAGAGTCGCTTTACTGTGGACTACTTCGCCCTGCGGCGGCCGCCCTGGCGGCTTCCGCCGGCTCGGCGCTTGCCGGGTTGGCGGGACGGCTTGGCGATACGAACCGTGACTCCGCTGGTGCGTGAACCGCCGAGAGTCGCGGGGCGGCGCCCCGCACGCGATGTGGCCTTTCCACTGCGTGACGGCGCCGACTTGCCCTTCGAGGTCGGTGTGGCCTTCGCAGCCTTGGCGATGGACGAAAGGTCCGCGGTTCTGGCGACGGCCTCAGCCCGGGCGATCTGCTTCCTCGCCTTGACGACGCGTTTGCGGCCAGACCCGCCTCGCGCGATGCGCGCCGCCATGCCCTGGCTGCTGATCCCCGCATTGGCGACCCGCATGCGCCGCGTCCACGTTCCCAGGTGTGCCGCGACCACAAGCAGGATGAGGGCGATGGCCACGCTCTTGCCCCACTGCAGGCTGTCGGGCGCCGCGACGTTCTGGGCCTTGGGCCGGCTCTGGTCGGCCACCTGCGGCGTGGGATACGCCAGGCCAGGGGGCGCTCCGTCGGGCTGAACCGAGGGCAAGGTCACCGGAGAGGCGTTGTTGAAAGGCGTCAGCGGCGCCGTACCACGGGGCGTGTTCCCCGGCATCGACGGGACCGAGCTGGACGGTGCGGAGGAATTGGAACCGCCACCACTTCCACCACTGCTGCCCTTGACGGTCACGCTCGCCGACGCGGTGCCTGAGTAGACCGACCCGCCGGAACCGTTGGAACGCTTGGCCCGCACCCGCACCGGAATCGCCCCGCTCGTGCCGGACGGCACGCTGAACGTGGTGGAGCAGCTCGTCCCCGAGCACAGCCCGCCCACTGACCCGCTCTTGGATCCGACGGACCCGGCACTGATCGAGTATCCGGTGAGGTCGTTCTCCAGGCCCCGGTTCCAGCGAACGGTGATCTTGCTACCCGACACCGTGGCCGACAGTCCACCCGGCGCCGCAGGGGGAACCCGCGCGTAGAAGGCCCGGGTCGCCTTGGTGCTCCACGACACCAGGCCCTTCTTCTGCAGCCTCACCTCGTAACGGCCGTTGTCACCGAGCTCCGCGGTTCCGTTCAGGCTCTCGGTGTTCACGCCTTCTTTTGCGTCGACGACCTGCTCGTTACCGCCGGGGCTGACGACCACCAGCCGCCAGGCGAACCACTCCGTGGTGGCCGAGACGCTGACCGAGCCACCGCTGCTGATCACGGCACCGTCACCAGGACTGGTGATCCCGGCGCTGGCCGCGTGGGCCGGAACGGCGGTGCCGAGAATCGGGACGCTCATCGCAAGGGGTGCCGCGAGCACGACTGCACCGATCCTGCGAATCCAGGTCACGGCCTCAATCCCTCCATCGGACGATGTGCCGACTTCGCTCCGTCCGCCGAACCCGGCCCGGCCATCCGGCGGGCGGCCGAGGAGACCGCGCCGTGTCTGATGATTCCGGGGGGCTGAGGGCAGCGTAACGTACCAACGGGTAACCCACGTCACAGTACGGCGACAAAGCCGCGCCGTCGATGGCCGTCCCCGGTCGCCGACACACTGCGCGCACGATCACCGCCTGCTATTGACGCTCCGTTCAACGAGTCAGGTGTGGTAAGGGTACGCTTTCTGACTCCGCGGGACCACCCCGGGCTCGGGAAACGATCCGGATATCGCCGATCGCCAAGGCCCCTGTGACCGCAATCGTCACCGATACATCGACGACGCTTCCTCGTACCTGACACCTCTTCAGCCGCCCACCGAATTCCCGCACTACGACCGCGGCGCTCCTGCATGCCTCGCCAGCACCCTCGGCAACTCGCGCCGCCGCGGCCAGCGCGGCAAGATCCGCCGCAGCATCCGCCCGATGCCGCGCCACCCGCACACCACCCACCGTCAAGGCCGCCACAACCGAAACCCACACGACCGCCATAAACGCGACCACCCACAACGTCCCAGCCCCTTCATCACCCGCTTCCTTTATCACGACAACCCCCTTCCCAGCGAACCTGACATCACCACCCCAACGGCGTCTGCCCCTCTACCTGGCGCCGCCCACCTGCTCATAAGCCGCAGCGACGTCCCCCCGGTGCCACGCCACCCGCACAACACAGCACCCACCGCCAAGACCCACATGACCCCCATGAACGCGACCAACCACAACGCCCCCCTTCATCACCCGCTCTCTTCATGACGACAACCCCCTCCCGGCAGACCTGAGATCACCACCCCACCGGCGGGTGACCCCTCGACAGCTGCTGCGGACACTGGCCGCCTGGGCGGTGCCCCCACACACCTGCCCCGGCTGCTGACCGACCACATGGAGTTCGTCGCCGAGTCGTTCCGCGTGCGCGGTGGCACCGCCCACCTGCTCATACGCCGCAGCGTCCGCCCGGTGCCACGCCACTCGCACACCACCCACCGTCAAAGCCGCCACAACCGAGACCCACATGACCCCCGTGAACGCGACCAACCACAACGTCCCAGCCCCTTCATCACCCGCTCTCTTCATGACCACAACCCCCTCCGGCAGACCTGAGATCACCTCCGCCTGGGGAGGCCGCCCACCTGCTTATGCGCCGTAGGACTGGCAGGTGGGCGGCCGTGAGGCACCTCCTCCGTTGGTGTCACCGGCTTTCACTTCGCGGTCTGGCTATGGGCTCCCGGCTCGGTGGCGGCTGTGGCGTGGGTCCTGATCAGGAGAGCCGGCAGGCCGCTGACGGCCGGCGGCCTGGTGGGGACGGCCACGTCGACGCGGGTCGTTTCCACGTTGCGGCTGATCCTGATCTGGGCGCCGGGCGGCAGGGCCCGGGCGACGACGGCGCGGACTGCCGGCAGGGGTTCGCCGCGGGCCGCCGCTCGGGCGCCGCTTCGCGCCGCGTCCGTGCAGGCCACCTGGGTCGACGCGATCCGAACCGCCCAGAGAGACGTGACCAGGACCAGCACCAGGGCGGGGAGGGCCACGGCGATCTCCGCGGTGACCATGCCACCGTCGTGAGGCTGCCGGGCGCTCATCCCGCCAGCTGAAGCGCCCGCTTGACGACTCCTAAGAGAAGGCTCCTCACCTCCGAACTGGTCACGATCTTGAAGAGGAGCGCGGCGAACGCGGTCGCGGCGATCATGCCGACCGCGTACTCGGCCGTGGACATGCCGAGATCTCGAGCCTCCCGCCGCCACCGCCGTGCGACAGTCGTCATCATCCGCATGGGGATCTCCTTTCTTTGATGTTGTTGCAGGACGTCGGGACAGTGCCCGACTCCAGCCTGCAGAGGCGAGTACTCGGAAAACAGGTGAGCGCCGACCTGTGGATAACTGGGCAGTCACCACGGGAGAAGGACCGTCGCCGCGATCCCTGCGATGGTCGGGACGATGCCGAGCAGAACGAACGCGGGCAGGAAGCACAGGCCGAGTGGAGCGAGCACTCGGATGCCCGCGGCTCTGGCCCGGGCTATGGCCGCCGCGCGGGCTGCACGCCGCTGGTCGCGGGCAAGGCGGGTGAGGGTCGGTGCGATGGCGGCACCGCTGTTGACCGCGCGCACGGCAGTCCGGGCGAGCGGAGCCAGCGTCGGCTCGTCGGCCAAGCCAAGCCAGGCCGTGGACGGATCAACGCCCAACCGGATCTGGACGGCGACGCGCTGGAGATCGTCTCCGAGCGGTCCGCCGATCGCTCGTGCCACCGCCTCCACGGCGTCGCTCCAGGGTGTTCCGCCCTGCAGGCAGGCGGCGAGCAGGTCGATCGCCACTGGCAGATCCGCGACGAGACGCGCCCTCCTACGCCGCTGGTCGCTGTGTTCGAGCCGTCCCAGCACGCGGGCGACCGCCACCGCGACGGCGATCCCCGCCAGTACGCCGACCGGGCCGCCGAGCAGGACCGCGCACACGGTTCCAGACAGCAGCACCGCCCCACGCCTTGTCAGTACTTCGCGCTTGCCTCTGGTGGGAGAGGGCGTCACGTGTCCCGAAGCGTTTTGTGTTTGCTCGGCAGGAGGTGGCGGTCGGCCACGAGGCGGGACCGTGCCCAAGGAGTCGTGCGGACGGCGCGTGCCTGCAGGAGTTCGGTGCGCGCGACCGGAGACGAGCGCGGCGTATCTGTGGAGGGCGGACCTGTGATCACTCGGCCACAGAAAGCCGGACACCGCAGCGAACAGGACGGCCAGAAGGATCATTCGAGTCTCCTACGAGGTTGATGCGGCCGAGCACCAGCGCGACGGCGGTCAGCAGTACGCCGATCAGGATGGAGCCGACGCCGTCCCAGGCGGCCGACCCGGTGAGCTGGTGCAGGCCGAGCCCGCTCGTGTCTCCTTTCATCGGGGGATCGAGGGAGCGCTGGGGCGCGTCCGGCGGTCATCGGAGTACCTCCGCGGCTCGTGCGAGACGACTCGTCCACCACATGCCGAGCACGTCGAGGGTTACTCCGGTGGCGAGGCAGCCCAGGCCGGGGATCGTCCCGAACAGGAACGCCAGTGGCTTGGCGCCGAGCGCGGCCGCCATCGCCAGACCGAGCAGCGGAAGCCCGGACAGCAGGCGCGCCGTCGCCTTCGGCCCCGCCAGTTGGGCCGCGATCTCCTGACGTTGTTCCTCCTCGTCGCGAAGGGCGTCGGCCAGACCGTCCAGGACCGCGGCGAGCGTGCCTCCACGCTCGGCACCGATGCGCCAGCACGCCGCGAGCAGGCGCAGCCCTTCCGCTCCTGGACGTTCGGCGAGCCGCTCCAACCGGTCGGCCATGGAGACCTCTGCGCGGGTCCCCATGGCATGACCCGCTTGCCGCCGGCGCGGCTCGGAGCCGTCGATCCTGGGCTGCGCGGAGTCTCCCGGGTCGGGCGACGCGCTCAGCAGATGGACCGCGACCCGCCGATCGAGGACGCCGGCCGCCGCACGGAACGCCTCGTCGGGTGTACGACCTGCGGCCAGTTCGGCGGCCATTCCATCGCACAGACCGATGACCGCGGCGCGCCATCGTTGACGCTGTTTTCGACGTTCACGCAACTCGTCCAGGCGCGCGACCAGCGTCCGGAGGAGACCCTCCGCCGACGGCCATGCGTCATTGGCGCCCCGTGCGGTGAGCACCCGGCCAAGTCGTTCCGATGCTGTCGGAGGTCGGAACGAAACCCATGCGCAGGCGGCGGCGCACATCATGGCCAGCGCGATGATGACGGTCACGACGCCCTCCCTCCGTAGATTCGGCATTGCTGAAGACGTCGTTCATGGTTGCCACCTGTGATCGAGGCGGGCGGCGAGGTCGGAGGCGCCGGGCAGTGTGCGGGTTTGGCCCGCAGGGGTGAAGGACACCGCTGGGACGGCTTGCACGAGGCCGTCGGACCCTCGGCGCAGGAGGCAGATCTCGGCGACTCTGCGGCGTCCGCCACCGGGATCGCGGACGAGGTGGACCACGACGTCGAGGGCCGCGGCGAGCTGGCTGTGCACGGCCTCCCTGCTCAGGCCCGCGGCACACGCCAGCGCTTCCAGCCTGGCGGGGACATCGGCCGCCGCGTTCGCGTGCAGTGTCCCGCATCCGCCCTCGTGGCCCGTGTTCAGCGCGGCCAGCAGATCGACGACCTCGGCCCCGCGGACCTCACCGACCACGAGCCGGTCGGGTCGCATGCGCAACGCCTGCCGGACGAGTTCGTGCAGCCTGACGCCACCGGCGCCTTCCACGTTGGGTGGACGCGCCTCCAGACGTACGACATGGCCGTGGTCAGGGCTCAGTTCCGCGGAGTCCTCGACGAGGAGGAGCCGCTCGCCGGGGTCCACCAGACCGAGCATGCAGCTCAGCAGCGTAGTTTTGCCCGTGCCGGTGCCTCCGGCGATGATGAAGGCGGCCCGGGCGGCCACCAGGGCGGCGAGCAACCCGGCCCCACTGGAGGGGAGGGTGCCGGCCGCGACCAGTTCGTCCAGTGTGAACGCTCGGCGCCGAGGTAGCCGCAATGAGAGGCATGTGCCGTTGGCCGCCACCGGGGGCAGCACGGCGTGCAGTCGTATGCCGCCTGGCAGTCGCGCGTCGGCGTAGGGGGACGCGTCGTCGAGTCGGCGCCCGGCCGCTGCTGTCAGCCGTTGGGCGAGACGCCGCAAAGACGCTTCGTCCGGGAAGCGGGTCGGGGTCCTTACCAGTCCGCTGCCCGTGTCCACCCAGACCTCGCCCGGCCCGTTGACGAGGACGTCGGTCACTTCGGGGTTGCGTAGCAGCGGTTCCAGCGGGCCGGCACCGACGAACTCCGCACGTAACTCATCAGCGAGTGCCAACACCTCGCGGTCGCCCAGGAGCCGCTCCTCCGCACGCAGCGCGGCGGCGACATGTCCTGCGGTGGGCTCGCCTCCGGTGTAGAGGAGACGATCACGTACGGCATCAGAGAGCTTCCTCATCGTCCGTCCTTCAAGCTTGGTCATGGGTAGCGCGGCCCGAGGCCGAGCGCGCTCATGTCCCTCGTCGCGGCCTGCTCTGCTGGCGGTGTTCGTCTGCTGATCTGCGGCGCTCGCTGCCCTGGCCGCCCGCCCAGCTGGGTGTGGGCTGGTCTCGGGGTGTTGGGGTCAGGCGGCTTCGGCCACGGGTTCTCGTGGCTGGAGGCCTAGATCGCACACCAATTGACCGCAGAGGTCGGCGAGTGGTCCGCGGCGGCGCGGGTAGCGCGGCCTGAGGCCGAGCAGGGCGTCGCGCGCTCATGTCCCTTGTTGCGGCCTGCTCTGCTGGCGGTGTTCGTCTGCGCGGCACTCTGGCTGCTCTGGCCGCCCGCCGGGCTGGGTGGCTGGTCTCGGGGTGTTGGGGTCAGGCGGCTTCGGCCACGGGTTCTCGTGGCTGGAGGCCTAGGTCGGACACCAGTTGGCCGCAAAGGTCGGCGAGTGGTCCGCGGCGGCGGAGGGCCTGGGCGAGATCGCCGTCTTCGAGGATGGCGGGGAGCCGACGGTCGCAGTCGAGCACACCGGCCAGGGGCAGACCGATGGCCTCGGCGATCACCTCTGGGGTGAGGCCTCCGGGGGCCGGCTTCCGGACGATGAGCCGCAGTTCGGCGGTCTCGCGGCGAAGCGTCGTCGCGGTCACGTCGCCGGCCACGGCGGCGCGGACCTCGGCCGGTACGAGCAGGTATGTCACGTCGGCGGCACGCAGGGCGCAACGGCCGATCTCTCCGGGGTGGCGGGGGACGTCCACGACGACCAGGTCGAAGCCGCGGGAAGCGGCGTCCAGCAGGGAGCGCATGGCGTCCTCGGTGACCGGCACCGGTGCGCCGCGTCGCCAGGACAACACGGACAGGTCGCCCAGGTTGGGCAGGGCCTCGCGCAGGGTGGCGGCGCTGAGCCGGCCACGGCGGTCGGCGAAGTCCGGCCAGCGCGCACCCTCGTGATCTTCCAGCCCCAATGCGATCTCCAGGCCGCCGCCCAGCGGGTCGCCGTCGACGAGCAGGGTTCGCGCGCCGACACGGGCGGCGCTGAGTGCCAGGCCCGCGGCGAACACGCTGGCGCCCGTCCCGCCACGGGATGAGCACACGCAGACGGTGGTGCCCCAGGCCTCCACGGGCTCGGACGCCGCCGCCATCGCGTCGATCAGCCAGCTCTCGTCGTCGGGCAGGACCGCGAGATCCTGCGCCCCTATCTGCAGCGCCTTGCGGTAGATGTCGTCGGTTCCTTCTTCTCGGGTCACGAGGACGACGCCCTGTCGGCGCGGTAGGCCGGCGGCGGCGATCTCTTCGGCCGATTCGGCTCCGACCAGTACGAGCGGCGGCCAGTGCCAGCCCGCGCGGGCCTCACCGGCGTCCCGTACGATCTCGGCGCCCGTGTCGGCGGCCGCGGCGAGCCGCAGCAGGTCGTCACCGATCACCGGGTCGCTCGTCACGATCATTGCCGCGTTGGTCATCGTGCCCTCCCGTCCGTTCCTGGGGACACCACCTTGCGTTCTGGCGCGGACGCACCGAAAGGGTTTCCCCAAGTTGTGGATAACTCGGTGGAACCGCAGGTCATGGTGGGCGGGCGGCGTTGTCGCGCTGGTGATCCGCCGGGGCTCGTGGCGTGGTCTGCGCCTGGACTGGCCGGTGCGGCGGCGGGCAGTGCTGCAGCCTCAGCCCTACGGCCGTCGCCTTGGGCGTCGACGAGCTGGTGCGGTCAACTCTCGGTGATTCGCGGGTGTGGCCAACGTCCACGGCCTGGCCAGGTTCCCCAAGTTCTACGGGCGCGTGACACGAGGGCGACGTGCCGGGGTGCCTCGCATTGCGGGTTGTCGGCTACGACCGCTCTGGTCGGGCCGCCCTGCGGCTGTGCCCAGCAAAGCGACGCCGGCAGCCTCCAGCGCCTGCTTGGCGAGCCTGCCTGGCGAGCCTGCCTGACGGACCTGCCTGACGGACCTGCCTGGCGAGCCTCCTTGGCGGACCTGCCTGACGGACCTGCCTGGCGAGCCTCCTTGGCGGACCTGCCTGACGGACCTGCCTGGCGAGCCTCCTTGGCGGACCTGCCTGACGGACCTGCCTGGCGAGCCTGCTTGGCGAGCGCGGCGGCCGCCCCGGCCTTGGCGGGCGCGCCGGACGCGGTAGCTGCCCAGCCGACGGCGGTGGTACTGGCGGCTCTCGTTCGGGGGCATTCAGCGGGCGCTGGTCGAGGTGGCGCGTCGGGTCGACCTGGTGAATCGGGGCTGGGGGCGGAAGGGGGCGCCAGCAGACGGGGGGTCGTTGCGGTGCCTTCACGAGATGTCTGAGGCGGTGTGATCGGGCGGCCGTCCCGCCGATTCTGCGAGCGATCGGAGGGGGAGCGACATGGTGGTCAACGCATGTGCGCGAGGGTTTGGGCAAGGGTGGTCTGGCTGCGACTGGTGGGCCTGCCTCCGCGGAGGGCCGGGCGGTGGATGCCTGGGCTGACGCCTGTTTCTGTGGATGTCAGTGGGCATGTGAGGATCATCTGGGAATGGTGTGTTGACGAGGTGGGCCGGCGCCGTGGGGAGACGGCGTGCAAATTCATCCCGGGTTAGTCCGCTGGACACCTGGTCGTCCGCAACGGACTGCCCGTAGGACGCACATGCCGCCAAGCCGGGTAATGCGGTGCCGATTGGGGCACCCGGGATGCGCGGTCGGGCGGTGGCCTGGGCGCGTTGGCCCGGCCACCGCCCGACTGCGTTACGACAGGGCGACCCCCGCCGGGGGGGAGAGCGGGGGTCGCCGAACGGTCCGGCTCCGGGGGGGTAGAGCCGGGCCGTTTTCCCAAGAAAGTCTCGGGGAGATCGCCCACGGCCCGCAGGCCGGTTTGATCTATAGGACTGGCAAAGTCGCTGCCTCTAGTCTAGGCAGATACAACATATGCTGCCCGATCGTCGTGACTTCCGTCGAGCCGTAATGTCACCGGACGCGTAACGTTTTTTCTCACCTGGTTACGATGATCCCCACTCCAGCGGGCGAAGCGGTGCCCCTCGGCACCATCCCGCCCAGCGCCTGCCGTACGGCCGGAAAGCTCCCGACCGAGAGTGGGAGCGTACATGAGATCTCAAAGATCATTCCGTCGCACCGCCAGATCGAGATCCACAATAGAAATCGATCACACTCTGTGATCACCCGTGGATTGTCGACAGTGACCCGTCTCGTCCGAAATGTGCCCTACGGCGGCGGACTCCCGCCCGAGCGGAGACCTCCGCCGGCGCCGCCGATGCAAGCGCGATACGCGTCTGCGAGCCGCTCATTTTACGAATCAGGGCTTGTCAACTGGACGAATGAGGCGTAGACAGGTCATAAGGACCAAGTGTCCGGGCACGGCACCCGGGTACCCACGCGCGACCAGCCGCGGGAGGCGCGTCGTGACGGGCTTGACCCGGTCCGACGGATATGAGGTGCACGCTTGGTAACCCGGAGTGACGTGACTGGCGACGGCGTCCCGCCCTGAACGGGACGCCGTTCGCCGTGTTCGGGCGGTTGTCCCCACGCTGGTTTTGGACGGTGACGCGGGAAGGATCCGTCCCACCAGTACCCGTAGCCGCAGGAGCATCCGAACGCCACTTGCCTCAAGTTTGACGAGTATCAGCGGAGTGCTGGTGTGATGCGGCATCCACAAGGTGTGGGCGTCACACCACGTCTTGGGAGTCTTGTCCGTAAGGAAACGACTGTGCTGCTGGGGGCGGTCGTCTGCGGCCCTGGCAGTCGGTCGTCGCATGGCCAGTGTCCTCGAAGTCGGCAACGCGGCGCTGCAACCCGGCCCCTGGACGCGCGGCCGTAACGTCATTGCGTTGCGGGCGCCTGCCTGGGGGTGCGCGCGTAAGGGGGCGTCGGTGGGGCGGCCAGCTCTGGCTGACCGCGACTTGGGTCTGCGGATTGGGCCAAGCGTGGGGTGGGGGGACGGCTACACGCTCGCATGACCGGCCGACGTGAGGTGGCCGGCAACTGCAGTTACTGCTCCGCAAGGGTGTGCGGGTTGCCCCGAGGCAGGGACGCACACCGGGACGACTCAAGGTGAGATTCTCACCTGCAATTTTCCCACAAGGCCATAAACCCGGCCAGGTCGTAGCTTGACAGAGGCTTCACGGGTGAGTTCTCGGGTGGGTTCGGTCACACGGACAATGCGCCATGGGTGGCGAACGGCGTCGGCGCATCTCTCACTCAATGCAACAGACCGCCCCTCGTGGTTTCACATGAGAAGGGGGCGACCGGCCCTTCGCGCCGCGCCACGCCCCCATGGCGGCGATCCGCCATGGCTGTCGTTTGGAGTGCCGAAGGTTACGGAACGGCGGCCGAGTGGGATGCGGGGCGTAGAAGCCGAATGGGCGGCGGAGCGTAACGTCAGCGCGTCAGCCTCGCATGATGGCCTCGCAGATGGCCTGGGAGTCACGAGCGGCGGCGGCCGTGGCGTCGGCGCAGTGACGGATCCATCCGGCCACTCCCTCGGGGGTGCCGGAAGCGTAGCCGCGCAGTGCCGCCACGTACTCGTCTGCGAGCTCGGCGTGGCCGACCTCGGGTGCGGTGAGCGACTTGGGGTCGAGCCCACGCGCGACCATGGTCAGGCGTTGGGCAGCACGGGCGACGATGCCGTCCCCCCAGCCGAAGGGACGCAGGGTGAGCAGTTCGCCGTGCACCAGGGCCGCCACCACAAGCGCTGGGGCCTCGGTCGGTTGCACGAGCAGGCTGCTGAGCATGTCGAGCCGCGTGGCGACTTCATGCGCGGTGGGGGGTTGCCCGAGGCCGAGTACGTCCTTGACTTCCTGGCCCTCGGCTCTGGGGCGTCCCAGCTCGGCTTCGTCCACGGCGTCCGCCGCGACAAGGACGTGCAGTCGCGCCAATACCTGCCGGGGTGCCTGCCGCCATGTCTCCACCAGGGAGCCCAGTTCCGCGGAGACGCGAAGGGCACCCTGAACGACGGGGTCCTTGGGGGCCTCGGCCGCGCGCATCTCGTCCAAGGTGACCGAGACTCCCTCCAAGGCCGCCGAGGCGCGCGCGCCCCGCACCGCTGACTCGGTGGAGACCTCGGCACTGCGCCGACGCAGGACGCGATGTCCGAGCAGCCGGTCCACCGCCGTGCGAGCATCAGCCACCGCTTCGGCCACTCCGGGCAGTGCCGCTACTTGGGCGAAGGCATCGGATCCGGTCACGGGCCCGACCTTATGCGGTCGTCCTGACCGACTCGCGCGCGGGGCCAATGCCGAGCCCCCCGCCCCATGACGCCACACTGATCTCTCCTCACCCGGAAGCCACCGAAGCCCCTGTCGCCCTCCAAGCCTCGCGCAGGACGCACAGAGGCACGCACAGCGGGTCTGGGCATGCGCGGCAGCCGCCTATAGGTGCGCATCGCGCATAGGCACGCACGCAGAGCCCGGACACGCACGCCTAGGTTGGGGGGCGCATAGGGCGCCTCGGCCCGTATGCAGACGCAGGGGCGTCATCGGTGTCATCAGCTCGACCACGTCGCTCTTGCGCCAGCGCCGCGCGATGGTGGCGTACATGCCGGGACGCGTGGTCACCGGCGCACGGCACTCTGAGCGCGCTCCGCGAGCGTGGACACAGAATGTGGGCGTCTCCGGCCGTGTGCCGACACCCACGGCGGGCCCCAGCACGCACACCAAGCCTGGAGACGGCACACAGACCCCCAAGCCCGCATACAGACACAACGGCGAACCCGGAGCGCAGGGCGGGCATGACAGCAGGCACGTGGGCGTCCCCGGCCGTGTGCCCACACCACGGCGAGTCTGGCACGCACACCAAGCTCGGAGGCGGCACACAGCCCCCAAGCGCATACAGACACGACGGCGAGCTGAAGACGCACGGCGGGCGTGGACGCGGCGTTTCCGGCCGTGTGCCGACACACACGGCGAGCCCCGGCACACCAAGCGGAGGCGCACACAGACCAGCCGGCATACACACAACGGCGACCCGGGAACGCAGGGCGGGCATGGGAGCAGGCACGTGCACGTCTCCGGCCGTGTGCCCACCCACGGCGAGCCCGGCACGCACACCAAGCCTGGGGGCGGCACGCAGACGCCCAACCGCATACAGACACGACGGCGAGCTGGAGACGCAGGGCGGGCGTGGGGGCGGCGCGTGGGCGTCTCTGGCGGGTGCAGGTGCGCACGGCAGTGTGGGCGCTTACGGCGTGAGCGGGTGGGTTGGAGGGGGATCTTGCGCGGGTGGTGGGGGCGAGGGCGGATGGGGGTCGAGTGGCGGCGGTGGGGGTGTGGGGCTTGGTGTGGTTGTGGGGGCGGTAGAGGGGGCGCCAACGGCGGAAATGGGGGGAGGGGCCGCCATGCGGTGGGGGTCGTGGTGGTGTGAGGGTTGTAAAGAGGGACCCTTGCCTGGTGAAGTGGGGCACACCGGGGCGCCTTCCTCTGTCGCAAGCAAGGAGTACGCGTTGAGCCAGAGCCAAGAGACACTCTCGAACCTGCTGCAGGAGACGCGGCGCTTCCCTCCGCCTGCAGAGCTGGCCGAGTCCGCGAACGTCACCGCCGAGGCGTACGAGGAGGCGGCCGCGGACCGGCTGGGCTTCTGGGCCCGGCAGGCCGAGCGGCTGACCTGGGCCAAGCACTGGGACACCGTGCTGGACTGGAGCAACCCCCCGTTCGCCAAGTGGTTCGTGGGCGGCGAGCTGAACGTCGCCTACAACTGCGTGGACCGTCACGTCGAGGCGGGGCTGGGCGCCCGGGTCGCCTACCACTGGGAGGGTGAGCCCGGCGACACCCGCACGATCACCTACGCCGAACTCCAGCGGGAGGTGAGCAAGGCGGCCAACGCGCTGCTGGAGCTGGGCGTGCGCAAGGGCGACCGGGTGGCGATCTACCTGCCGATGATCCCCGAGCTGCCGATCTCGATGCTGGCGTGCGCGCGGATCGGCGCCACCCACTCGGTGGTGTTCGGCGGGTTCTCCGCCGACGCGCTGCGCACCCGCATCGACGACGCGCAGGCCAAGGTGGTCATCACCGCCGACGGCGGCTACCGGCGCGGCAAGCCGTCCGCGCTCAAGCCCACGGTGGACGAGGCCGTCAAGGACACCCCGTCGATCGAGCACGTCGTGGTGGTGCGGCGCACCGGCGAGCAGGTCGCCGAGAACCCCCGGGACGTGTGGTGGCACGACCTGGTGGAGCGGCAGCCGGACGAGCACACGCCGGAGCCGGTCGACTCGGAGCACCCCCTCTACATCCTGTACACGTCCGGGACGACCGGGAAGCCGAAGGGCATCCTGCACACCTCGGGCGGCTATCTCACCCAGGTGGCCTACACCCACCACGCGGTGTTCGACCTCAAGCCGAAGACCGACGTCTACTGGTGCACGGCCGACATCGGCTGGGTGACCGGCCACTCCTACATCGTGTACGGGCCGCTCGCCAACGGCGCCACCAGCGTGATCTACGAGGGGACGCCGGACACCCCGCACAAGGGCCGCTGGTGGGAGGTCATCCAGAAGTACAAGGTCACGATCTTCTACACCGCGCCGACCGCGATCCGCACCTGCATGAAGTGGGGCGACGAGATCCCGGCCGAGTTCGACCTGTCGTCGCTGCGCGTGCTGGGCAGCGTGGGCGAGCCGATCAACCCCGAGGCCTACGTCTGGTACCGGGAGAACATCGGCGGCGGGCGCTGCCCGGTGGTCGACACCTGGTGGCAGACCGAGACCGGCGCCATCATGGTCAGCCCGCTGCCGGGCGTGACGGAGGGCAAGCCGGGTGCGGCGATGCGGCCGCTGCCGGGCGTCGAGGCGGACGTGGTGGACGACCAGGCTCAGTCGGTGCCCAACGGCGGCGGCGGGTTCCTGGTGGTCCGGGAGCCGTGGCCGTCGATGCTGCGCACCATCTGGGGCGACGACGAGCGGTACGTCAAGACGTACTGGTCGCGGTTCGACGGCCTGTACTTCGCCGGTGACGGCGCCAAGAAGGACGACGACGGCGACATCTGGCTGCTCGGCCGGGTCGACGACGTCATGCTGGTGTCGGGGCACAACATCTCCACCACGGAGGTGGAGTCGGCCCTGGTGTCGCACCCGAAGGTGGCCGAGGCGGCGGTGGTCGGCTCCACGGACCCCGTCACCGGGCAGGCCATCGTGGCGTTCGTGATCCCGCGCGGCAACGCCGGCGCGGAGGTCGAGGGCGAGGACTTCGTGGCCGAACTGCGCGGCCACGTCGCCAAGACGCTCGGCCCGATCGCCAAGCCCCGCCAGATCATGATCGTGCCGGAGCTGCCCAAGACCCGCTCCGGCAAGATCATGCGGCGGCTGCTGCGGGACGTCGCGGAGAACCGCTCGCTGGGCGACGTGACCACACTCACCGACAGCTCCGTGATGGACCTGATCTCCCAGAAGCTCCCCAGCGCCAAGCCGGAGGACTGAGCCCGAGCACACTGATCGGCCCCTCCGCGCCTCACCGCGAGCCTTGCGGCGGCTCCGCAGAGCCCGGCGGTTCTGCGGAGCCTCGCCGGCCCTGCGGAGCCTCGCCGGTTCTGCAGAGCCCGCCAGCCCACTGTGAGGGGCCTCGGCGGCTCTCCGGAGTCTCGGCGGCTCTCGGGAGTCTCGGCGGCTCTCCGGGGCCTCCGCGGCTCTCCGGAGTCTCCGCGGCTCACCGTGAGGGGCCTCGGCAGTTCACCGTGCGTGCTTCCGCGACTCTGCGGAGCCTCTGCGAGTCTGCGGAGCCCCGGCGGCGCTGCGGAGCCCCGGCGGCTCTCCGGAGTCTTCGCGGCTCACTGTGAGGGCCTCCGCGGGTCTGCGGAGGCCGGCGGCTCACTGTGAGGGGGCCTCGGCGACTCACCGGGGCCTCCGCGGTTCTCCAGAGTCTCGGCGGCTCATTGTGGGGGTCTCGGCGGCTCACCGTGAGGGTCTCGAGGGTTCAGCGGCACCTCGGGGGGCTATGCGGAGCCTTCGTGGCTCGGCCGGGGTGCGGTGTTGGGGTGGAGGAGTGGCGGGCAATTGAGGGCCCCTGGTGCGTTCACGCGTCGGGGGTCCTCTGCCGTTCGCAGGGGGTGCCGGGTGTGTGGCCAGGTCAGAGGTTCGGCGACGGCGATCGGGGCGGGCGGACATATCGGGCGATCATCTGGGTACCCTGTGGGGCAGGTGTGCCGGGAAGTCTGGTCGGCGATGGGCTGTTTCGTCCCGGTATGCACGGTGGCGGATCGGTCCGTGTTCGTGTCCGCCCGCTGCCGCCCGGGGGTTTCATGCCGCGCCGCGTCGCCGCGCTCTGGCCGTTCCGTCCCACCGTCCGTTACGGGCGCAACGTCGCCGAGGCGTTGCGGCTGGAGACCGTCGGCGGGATCGTCATGCTGGCCGCCACGCTGGCGGCGCTGCTGTGGGCAAACTCCCCCTGGTCCGATGCGTACAGGGACCTGCAGAAGCTGGAGATCAGCCCGCACTGGCTGCAGCTCGGGCACATGGACCTGCAGCACTGGGCGTCCGGCGGGCTGCTGGCGGTGTTCTTCTTCATCGCCGGGCTGGAGCTGCGCGAGGAGCTGACCCACGGGGAGCTGCGCGATCCGCGGGACGCGGCGCTGCCGGTGATCGCCGCCTGCGCGGGCGTGGCGCTGCCCGCGCTGATCTTCCTGGCGGTGAGCGCGGGAGAGCCGGGCGCGGCCCGCGGCTGGGCGGTGCCGACCGCCACCGACATCGCGTTCGCGCTGGCCGTGCTGGCGGTGACGTTCTCGGCGTGCCCGGCGCCGCTGCGCGCGTTCCTGCTGACGCTGGCGGTCGTCGACGACCTCATCGCCATCGCGATCATCGCGCTGTTCTACACCGAGCACCTGAGCGCGCTGCCGCTGCTGACCGGGGTGGCGCTGGTCGCGGTGTACGGGGTGTTGCAGTGGCGGGGCGTGCGCTCGCCGTGGATCTACGTGCCGCTGGCGGTCCTGGCCTGGTACTTCGTCCACAAGAGCGGCGTCCACGCGACCGTGGCGGGGGTGGCGCTGGGCATGCTGACCTCGTCCAGGGAGACGCCGGGGCCGAGGCGGACGAACGCCGAGCAGGCCGATCACGTGCTGCGGCCGTTCTCGGCGGGCGTGTGCGTGCCGCTGTTCGCGTTCCTGTCGGCCGGGGTGACGTTGAACGCCTCCTCGCTCGGGGCCGTCGCCACCGATCGCATAGCCCTGGGGGTGATCGCCGGACTGGTGATCGGTAAATTCGTGGGCGTCCTGGGTGGAGCCTGGGCGGCCGTACGGTTCGGCCTGGCGACGCTCGGGGAGGAGCTGCACTGGCGGGAGATCGCGGGTGTCGCGATGCTCGCCGGGGTCGGTTTCACCGTTTCCCTGCTGATCGGCGGTTTGGCGTACACCGACCCGGCACAATTCGAAAGAGTGACGACAGCGGTCCTGATCGCGAGCCTCATCGCCTCGGCGGGCGCCACCATCGTCTTCCGGCGGCGGATGCGCGCGCGGGCGCGTGCGGAGGTCGCCGCCGGAACGCCGGACCGGTAGGACGGCACCGGGCGGTCCGGACGTCGGCGGCGGCCCAGGCCGCGCGCCGACGCGGCCACATCCGGACCGCGGTGGTCACGCCGGGTGGCCGGACGAGCCGCCCGGCTGCCAGGCTGGCGCGCAGCCCCTGGGAGCCGGGGCCCTGGAAGGAGTAGCGATATGACCGAGGCACAGCCGGGCGAGCGGATCGAGGACAAGTCCCTCGGTGAACTGGTCGCGCTGGCGTCGAGCAACATCTCCAACCTGGTCCGGGCCGAGATGGACCTGGCCAAGATGGAGCTGAAGGCCGACGCGAAGAAGGCCGCGCTGGGCGGGACGATGTTCGCGATCGCCGGGCTCATCGCCGGGCTGATCGTGATCCTGCTGTCCATCGCCGCGGCGTACGGACTGGTCGCGCTGGGCATCTGGCACTGGGCCGCGTTCCTCATCGTCGCGGGCGTGTACCTGCTGCTGGCGCTGGTGCTGCTCGGCATCGGCTACCTGCGCATCCGCAAGATCGATGGGGCGAAGCGCACGCGCCGCACGCTGCGCGACGACCTGTCGATGCTGCGGCACCGAGGCGACTCCGACGCCCCCGCGCTGACGGACTGAGCACGCCATGCCCGGACACGACGGGTCGATCGTCGAGGTCGACGGGCCGTGGACGCACCGCGCGGTCAGCGCCGGCGGCACGCGCTTCCATGTCGCCGAGGCGGGGGAAGGGCCTCTGGTCCTGCTGCTGCACGGATTCCCGGAGTTCTGGTGGTCCTGGCACAACCAGCTGGTGTCGCTGCCACGCGCGGGTTACCGGGCGGCCGCGGTGGACCTGCGCGGCTACGGCGGCAGCGACAAACCCCCGCGCGGCTACGACCTGGTGACCCTTGCCGGGGACGCGGCGGGGCTCGTCCGTGCGCTCGGTGAGGCCAACGCGATCGTCGTGGGTCACGACTGGGGCGGCCTGCTGGCGTGGACGATGGCCGTGTACTACCCCAAGGTCGTCCAACGGCTGGCCGTGGTGAGCGCCCCCCATCCGCTGCGTCTGAGGCAGGCCGTACGGAGCGACCTGCGCGGCCAGGCGTGGGCCACCCGGCACACCCTCGGGTTCCAGTTGCCCCTGTTGCCGGAACGCCGTCTCCTACGGGACGACGCCGCGCTGGTGGGGCGGCTGCTGCATGAGTGGTCCGGCCCGGGGTGGCCCGACGAACGCACCGAGCGTCTCCTGCGGAAGGCCGCGCAGATACCGGGCGTGGCGCACTGCGCGCTGGAGTACCACCGGTGGTTCGTCCGTTCCCAGCCACGGCCGGACGGCATCCGCTACGCCTCCCGTATGCGCAGCCCCGTCCAGGCGCCCACGCTCCAGTTGCACGGCTCCCTGGACACCTGCATCCTGCCCGCCTCCGCCCAGGGCTCGGGACGCTATGTGGAGGCGCCGTACCGCTGGAGGCTCATCGAGGGCGCGGGCCACTTCCCCCACCAGGAACGCCCAGAGACGTTCGACTCCCAGCTCATCGGCTGGCTCACCGACCCCGAACCCGAACACTGACCCCCCGCACACCGCCCTCGGCGCGATGACCGCTCGCGTACGGTGGAGGCATGCGTGATCGGGACGAGGCGGGCAGGCCGCGCAACGCCCGTCCACGTGACGCGTACGGGCGTCCCCTGCCGCGGGACGCCGTGGGCGTGCCCACCATGCCGGACGACCTGTCCTTCACCCCGGCGGAGACGCTGACGGAGGCGCAGCGGCTGTTGGACGCCGATCGTCCCTTCCACGCCCACGAGGTCCTGGAGGCGGCGTGGAAGGCCGCCGAGGAACCCGAACGCGAACTGTGGCGGGGGCTGGCACAGGTGGCCGTGGGCATCACCCACCTGCGGCGCGGCAACACGCAGGGGGCCAAGGCCCTGCTGACCCGTGCCGCCGACCGCCTGGAGCAGTACACGTCCGACCCGCCGCACGGCGTCGACGTCGCCGGCGTCGTACGGCAGACCCGCTCACTGGCCGCTCAGGCGACGGACGCCGACGCCCCCGTCCACCTGAGCCTGACGACGCCCCCGTAGGGCCGCCGTCAGTCGGAGCAGTTCTGGGTGGACACGGGGACGGTGGCCTGGGCGCCCAGGCGGACGTCCGGGGCGACCTCCTCGGCGGTGAGGGCGTAGCCGGTGGACGGGGTGTCGAGCGCCGCGGCGAAGATGACCCCGTAGACGCGACCGTCCGACGACAGCAGCGGCCCCCCGGAGTTACCGGGTTCCACCGTCCCGCGAATGGCGTAGATCTCGCGGCTGACCTGGCCGGAGTGGTAGATGTCGGGGCCCTTGGCGGTCTGCCGTGCGCGGATGCGGGCCGACCCCGTGGTGAACGGCTGGTTCTTGGGGAATCCGGCGATGATGGCGTCGTCGCGTACCCGGGCGGGCCCGGCGAACTTCAGCGCGGGCGCCCGCAGGCCCGGCACGTGCAGGACGGCGATGTCACGCCTCGGGTCGTACACCACGACCCGGCCGCGCTCGGTGGTGCCGTTCAGCGACGCGATCGTGGACGAGCCGCGCGCGCCCGCCACCACGTGCGCGTTGGTCATCACCCGTTCGGGCGCGAACACGAAGCCGGTGCCCTCGATCTTGCGCTGGCACTGCGGGGCGGTGCTGGTCACCTTGACGATGCTCTGCCGGGCGGCGAGCAGCGCCGGGGTCCGCAGGATCGCGTCGTTGGGCGGCGGCACCTCGGTCACCGACTCGCCGCCCAGGCCGTTGAACACCTGCGGGAACTCGCTGGCGGCCACGAACCGGCGGAAGGAGGCGAACCACGTCTGCGCCTGCTCGGGCATCACGTCGTTGACGCCGTTGAGGACCGAGGAGCCGTTGACCTGCGTGCGCAGCGGCTTGAACTCCGAGCGCGCCACCAGGCTGCCGAAGAACCAGGCGACCAGCAGCAGGGAGACGGCGCTGACGACGGCGCCTCCGGCCGCGTCGACGGCGCGCGCGTTGATCCCGGTGACCCGGTTGCGCAGCACGGCGCCGACGGACGAGGCGATCAGTTGCCCGAGCGTGGCGGCCAGGAACGCGATGACGATCGCCAGCAGCGCCTGCTGGGCCGCGCCGTCCACCGCCGTCTCGGCGATCGGCGGCGCCACCAGCACCCCGACGACCCCGCCGCCCACGAATCCCGCGAAGCTCAGCAGGCTGACGATGAAGCCCTGCCGATAGCCCGAGATCGCGAACAGCACGATCAGTACGAGCAAGATCGCATCCAGAATGTGGTCGCCCAGCACCGCTTCACCGTATAGCGCAGCGACCCGTGTTCACGTCCCCTCGGTGTACCAGATTGGACGGCACCGCGTAACCGCGCAGTGCGATGCGAGACGATCACCGACCGTGCCCCGCGGAACGCCGCTCACCGTCGGCGCGAATGCGCAGGGCATCCGCGAGCGGCGGACGTGGGCCCCGGGGGGTCAGCCTCGGGCGGCCAGGTCCAGGATCTCGCGGGGGAGGTCTTCCACGCGGTCGTCGTCCCAGGGGCGTTCCCAGCCGCCCGCGCGCAGCACCTGGGTGAGCACCCCGGCGGTGAAGCCCCAGACGAGCATGCCGCGGACCCGGAAGGCGGGCCCCATGCGCAGGCCGCCCGGGTAGCGGACGGTCAGCCGGTTGTCCGGGTCGACCAGCTCGTCGATCGGCACGCGGGCGACCGTGGCGACCTCCCCGGGGTGGCCGGGCGCGATCTCCGACGGCGTGCGCCACCAGCCCGCCACGGGAGTGACGCGGTGGTCGCTGCGGGACAGGTACAGCTCGGGAAGCGTGGTCAGCACCTGCACCCCCGACGGCTCGACCCCGGCCTCCTCGTGCGCCTCGCGCAGCGCCGCGCCGACCGGCCCGTCGTCCTCGGGGTCGATCCGGCCGCCGGGGAAGGCGGGCTGCCCGGCGTGCTTGGTGAGCGTGGCGGCCCGCTCGGTGAGCAGGATGTCCGGGCCGTGCGGCCCCTCCCCGAAGAGGATCAGCACCGCCGCCGGGCGCGCCGTCGGCACCGGGCGCATCGTCGGCGGGACGGTCATCCGCGGCGCCTCGACGCGGAACCGGTCGAGCCATGCCGGACAGGGGGCTGCAGTCTCGCTCACGCCTCTCCCAACCTGATCAGTACCTGTTTCCTTCCCACCCTCCCAGCGCGGCCGGGCGGAGGTCAGGAGAACGGGCCCGGCTTGACCAGCTTGCGGGCGGTCTCCTCGTCGGTCGGCCCCTCGCCGAAGGACGGGCACAGCCGGGCCACCGCGCAGGCCCCGCACGCCGGGCGGCGCGAGTGGCACACGCGGCGGCCGTGCCAGATCAGCCGGTGCGACAGCATCGTCCACTCCTTGCGCGGGATCAGCTCGCCGACCTCGTGCTCGACCTTGACCGGATCGGTCTCGGCCGTCCAGCGGAAGCGGCGGGCCAGCCGCCCGAAGTGGGTGTCGACGGTGATCCCCGGCACGTCGAAGGCGTTGCCGAGCACCACGTTGGCGGTCTTGCGGCCCACGCCCGGCAGGGTGACGAGCTCGTCCAGGGTCCGCGGCACCGCGCCGCCGAACCGCTCGCACAGGACCGCCGACAGGCCCATGACGGATCTGGTCTTGGCCCGGAAGAACCCGAGCGGCTTCAGGATCCGCTCGACGTCCTCGGGGTCGGCGGCGGCCAGGTCCTCGGGGCCGGGGTACTTGGCGAACAGCGCCGGGGTGGTCTGGTTGACCCGCACGTCGGTCGTCTGCGCCGACAGGACGGTGGCGATCAGCAGCTGGAACGGGTCGGCGAAGTTCAGCTCGCACTTGGCGTCGGGATAGACCTCGGTCAGAATCCGGTTGATCTTCCGGGCGCGGCGTACGAGCGCCAGCCTGGTCTCCTGCCCACGCCCCGCGTCGTCCTTGCTGCTCGCCATGCCGGCAAGCGTACGACCTCCCCAGACCTCACCCCCCCGCTACGCCTGCACGGCATCGCGCACCCCGGCCCCAGCCTCGCCGCAGCCCCGCCGCCACCCCGCCACAGCACCGCGCAGCCCCGCTGTCGCCCCGCCGCAGCCCGGTACCAGCCCCGCCGCCCGGTCGCAGCACCGCCGCCGCCCGGTACCAGCACCGCCGTCGCCCGGTCGCGGCCCCGCCGCCGGCCGGTCGTGGTCTGGGCGTGGTCGCGTTGCGGTCTGGGTGTGGTTTGTGTTCGGAGGGGGTCAGGGGTCGACGATGCCGTCTCGGCGGGCCTCGCGGTACAGGTCGAGTCGTGTGGGGGCCTCCCGTCCCGCCTTGGCGTACTTCTCCCTCGCCCGGTCGAGGTACTGCTTGACGGTGTGCTCGCTGATGCCCATCTGGCGGGCGACCGCCGTCCTGGTGAGGCCGCCCAGCCACAGCCGCATGGTGCGCAGCTCCTGCTCGGAGAAGCTGGGCGGGCACGGGCCCGTGGCGGCGAGCATCGCCCCGGCCTGGGACGGCGTCGTGTACGTTCCGCCCGCCGCGACGGTGAGAACGGCCTCGATGAGGTGCAGCCGCCCCTCGCCGGTCTCCTTGGTGATGTAGGCGCGGGCGCCGGCCATCTCGGCGCTGTGCACCAGGTCGGGGTCGGCGTACTGGGAGAACACCACGATCCGGCGGCCCGCCGCGGCCAGGTCGGCGATCTCGTCGAAGACCAGGCGGCCACCGATCCGCAGGTCGATGACCAGCACGTCGGCGGTCGCGGCCGGGCCCTCGTCGAGGCCGCTCAGGTCGGTGCCGGTGTGCACGATCTCGAGGCGCTCGCCGGGGTCCTCGGCGATCCACGTCCGCACGCCCGACAGCACCACGTCCTGGTCGTCCACGACGGCGATCTTCACCGTGCCCATCGGGCCGCCCCCCAGAGCAGGTCGCCGTCGCGGCCGGCCGTCATGAGGGGCCCGCCTGAGCGCCCCGGCCGTCATCGGCTCCGCCGGGGCCCGCGCGGGCGCGGCGACGGCCCCGTGCGCCGGATGACCCCCGAACGGGGGTCATGACAGTCTTCGGGCGCCGTCCACATGATTGGTCTGGGGCCTGCGTTCGTTCCATCGCGAGGGGAAGAGCCACATGATGGCGAAACGAGAACTTCGGGTCGCAGTCGGTCACGTCAGGATACTTCGACCGTCCCGCGCGGCCCATGCGTCCGACGCCGATAGGGACGCGCCCTTATGATCCGCAGCGCGCCGTCAAAAGGCCGCCGCGGCCACGGCGCGCTGCCCTCGGGTTCCGCTGCGTGATCCGGTTCCAGGCCCCGTCTCTCCGGCTCGGGTGGCCGCCGCCCCGAGCCGTGCCCGCGATTCCTTCCCCGAAGAGACCGACCGTGGCTCCCCGGTCGCATCGCGACGGGGGGCCGAGCACTCAAGGCTTGGAGGATTCCGGAAGATGTGTCCCATCAGTTTCGGTGTGCTGGGGCCGTTCGAAGCCGCGTTCAGGGGACGGCTCACCAGGATTCCGCGCGGTCGGCAGCGGCTGCTGCTGGCCGCGCTGGTGCTCAAGGCGAACGAGGTCGTCTCGGTCGAGGAGCTTCTCGACCGCGTGTGGGGCGACCGGCTGCCCGACTGCCCGCGCGGCGCGCTGCAGACCTGCCTGACCCGGGTGCGGCAGTGGCTGGACGCCCACGAGGACGGCGCGTCCGAGGCGATCAAGACCTCGTCCACCGGCTACGTGCTGCAGCTGCGGCCGGCCGACGTGGACCTGCTGCGGTTCCACGGCCTGGTCGGCGAGGCGCGCGCCGCCGGCGAACGCGGCGACCGGGCCGCCGAGCTGGCGGCCCTGACCGAGGCACTGTCGCTGTGGCGCGGCCCCGCCCTGTCGGACGTGCGCTCCGACTCCCTCCAGCAGGAGGTCGTGCCACGGCTCGCCGAGGACCACCTGCGCACGATGGAGTGGCGCAACGAGGTCGGCCTCGCCCTCGGGCGGCACCGCGAGATCGTCGGCGACCTGCGCTCCATGACCGCCTGCCATCCGCTCCGCGAGCGGTTCTGGCGGCAGCTGATGCTCGCCCTGTGCCGGTGCGGGCGGCAGGCCGAGGCGCTGGCGGCCTACCAGCAGGTGAGCACCCGCCTGCGGGAGGAGATCGGCATCGATCCCGGGCCGGAGCTGCGCAACCTGCACGTCGCGATCCTGCGCAACGACGCGGCGGTGATGAGCGAGGCCGCCCGCTGAGCGGTTCGGGGTCAGGAGGACTGGGGGACGGCCTTGGCCAGTAGTTCGTGGGAACGGACGCGGTCTTCGAGGCCGTGGACCAGGGTCATGGCCATCAGCTCGTCGGCGCCGGTCTCGTCGATCAGCTCGCCGACGCGGCGGGCGACGGTCTCCGGGCCGCCGATGAGGTGCGAGGTCATCCGGGCGCGCACCTGCGCGTACTCCTCCGCGGGCCAGGGGTAGCGGGTGGCCTCCTCCGGCGTGAGGTTCGGGCCGTTGCGGGCGCCCTTCAGGGACTGGTGGATGATGACCGCGATCGGCCCGGCCAGCCACTCGGCCTGCTCGTCGGTGTCGGCGACGAGGACGGAGGCGGCGACGATGGCGCGCGGACGGTCCTGCGCCGCCGACGGCCGGAACGCCTCGCGGTAGGCGCGCAGCGCGGGTGCCGCGTTCTCCGGGCGGACGTGGTGGGCGAAGGCGAACGGCAGGCCCAGCTCGCCGGCGAACCTGGCGTTGTCGACGCTGGAGCCGAGCAGCCACACGGCGGGCCGGCTGCCCTCGGCCGGGACCGCCGCGACCTCGCCGGGTCCGCGGGGCTCGAAGTAGCCGAGCAGCTCGCGGATCTGGTCGCGGTAGGCGTCCGACCCGGGCGGGCTGCTCACCCGCCGCAGCGCGCGGGCCGTGACCATGTCCGTGCCGGGGGAACGCCCGATGCCCAGGTCGACGCGGCCCGGGTTCAGCGCCTCCAGGGTGCCGAACTGCTCGGCGACGACGAGCGGCGGATGGTTGGGCAGCATCACCCCGCCCGAGCCGACCCGCATGCGGGAGGTGGCGGCGGCGATCTGGGCGACGAGCACCGGCGGGGCGCAGCTGGCGATGAACGGCGCGTTGTGGTGCTCGGCCACCCAGTACCGCAGATATCCCATCCGTTCCACTTCCGCGGCCAGCGTCATCGACTCCCGCAGCGCCTGGGCCGGTGTCGAGCCGCGCCATACCGGAGCGGTGTCCAGAACCGAGATCTCGATCATGACTTTCTCCCTTTCGCGGGCTGTGCGGACACGATGAATCCTTTCCGGCGGAGTGGTGCCAGGCAACCTGCAAAGCCCACCGCACGGGCTTTCCGAAAGGGAACTGCAAGCGAAGTGAAATTCCCCCTTTCCTAGAGTGCTAGGTGCAGGCGGGAGGTCCACAAGGGACCTTCCACGCACACAGAAAGGTGTGGCCATGCAGAAGGCTGCGGTGTACGAGCCCCCCACGCTGGCCGAGGCCGGCGACTTCATCCAGGTGACGCTCGGCCGTCCGAACTGGGGCTTCGAGGCCGACTGGTCCTGCGTCATGCTGTGCTGACCGCCCCTTCGGGCCGATCGTAGCGAAACCATTCCGCGCCGGTGCCGGGCCTTCCCGGCACCGGCGCGGCCATTCGGGACCACCTGAAGAAACGACCTGGAGAGGTGTGGAAAATGCTGCGGAAAGTCGTCGTCTACGAGCCCCCGACGCTGGGCGAGGGCGGCCGGTTCAGCCTCGTGACGCGCGGCCCCTCGGACTGGGGATTCGACGCGATGTGGTACAGCCTGATTCCCAGCTGACGAGGCCGGTCGCAGCGAAATAACTCCGAGACGAGGTGGACGGAGCAGTGGAATTCCTGGTCCTGCCGGACGTCCCCGGCCCGCTGGACGCGACCGGTGGCCGGACGGACGGAGAAAGCGCGCGGCACGGCCGCGACTCACGCCTGCGGCGGATTCTCGACGACGCGTTGCCGGACCTGTTCGGCGGGCCGGGTCCCAGCACGGCCGCCTCACCCGCGGAGGCCGCCCAGCCCGGGGACGCCCCCCGGCCCGGAAACGCCTCCTCCCCCGGGGACACCGCCTCGCCCGCGGCCGCCGTCCGGCCCGCGCGCGAGGTGGCCCCCGCGTTCACGGTGATCCCGCACGCCTCCGGCCGTCCCTGGATCGTCGGCCGCTGGCGCGAGGACGAGATCGTGTGGACCCGCGCCGGGCGCGACCGGATCGCCGTGCTCGGCCCGTCGTCGGCGACCGCCGGCACGCTGGCCGCGCGGCTCCGCGACGCCCGCACGCCCGCCGACCTGGACGGGCTGAGCGCGGAGCTGGCGGGCAGCTTCCACCTGGTGGCCTCGATCGGCGACCGCGTACGGGTGCAGGGCAGCCTGTCGACCGCCCGCCAGGTCTTCCACGCCGACGTCGCGGGCACCCCGGTGGCCGCCGACCGGCCGCAGACCCTGGCGGCCCTGGTCGGCGCCGCGCCCCGGGAGGAGACGCTCGCCGCGTGGCTGGTGGCGCCCTGGCTGCCGTGGCCGCTGAACGAACGCTGCCTGTGGAAGGGCGTCGACGCCCTGCCCGCGGGCTGCTACCTGGAACTGTCCGCCGACGGCGGCAGCCGCGCCGTGCGGTGGTGGAGTCCGCCCGAGCCGGACCTTCCGCTGGCGGACGGCGCCGGACGCGTACGCGAGGCCCTGCGCGACGCCGTGGCCGTCCGGACGCGGGGCCACGACACCCTCAGCGCCGACCTGTCGGGCGGCATGGACTCCACGAGCCTGTGCTTCCTGGCCGCCGGTGACGTGGACAGGCTCGTGACGACCCGGTGGGAGGCCGCAGACCCGGCCGACGAGGACCAGGTTTGGGCGGCGCGGGCGGCGGCGTCGCTGCCCGGCGGCGAGCACCTGGTGCTGTCGCGCGACGTCGCTCCCACCTGGTTCGCCGACCTGTCGCAGCCCGATCCCGACATCGAGGCGCCGTTCGCCTGGATCCGCACGCGGGCCCGCCTCACCCACATGGCCGAGCAGGTAGCCGCACGCGGCTCGTCCGCGCATCTCACCGGGCACGGCGGCGACGAGCTGTTCCTGAGCAACCCGCTCTACCTGCACACCCTGGTGCGCACCAGGCACGTGCGGTCGATCCCCTACCTGCGCGCGTACCGCGCCCTGCACCGGTGGCGGGCCGCGCACACCGCGCAGGCGCTGCTGGCGAACGACTCGTTCGGCCAGTGGCTGTCCAGGACCGCCGACGAGCTCACCGACCCCGTCCGGGAGGTGCAGGGCCGGCCGTCGTTCGGCTGGGGCGTCGCCTACCGCATGCCCGCGTGGGCCACCGGCGAGGCCGTCGACACGGTCCGCCGCCTCCTGCGGGACACTGGCCGGTCCGAACCCGAGCCGCTGGCGCCGCTGCGCGGCCAGCACGCCGCGCTGGCGGACGTGCGGCTGTGCGGCGACACGCTGCGGCGCGTCGACCGGCTGACGT
Organism: Actinomadura miaoliensis; assembly: GCF_039536785.1. Lineage (NCBI taxonomy): Bacteria > Bacillati > Actinomycetota > Actinomycetes > Streptosporangiales > Thermomonosporaceae > Actinomadura > Actinomadura miaoliensis. Next base: position 19,327 of record NZ_BAAAZG010000040.1, on the reverse strand, counting down.
CCCGCTCCGGCGTGTCGTGGCACGCCCCGTACGTGGACGACCGGGTCGTCGAGGCGGCGCTGGCCATCCGGTTCGAGGACGTGGCCATGCCCGACCGGTACAAGCCGGCGCTCACCGCGGCCATGCGGGGCGTCGTCCCCGACACCGTCCTCGGCCGTTCCACCAAGTCGGAGTACAGCGCGGAGGCCTACGACAGCCTGCGACGCCACCGCGCCGAGTTGCTGGGGCTGTGCGAGGACATGCGGCTGGCGCGGCTCGGGCTGGTGAACGCCGACGCGCTGCGTTCGCTGCTGCTCGCCCTCCCCCCGACGTCCCTCACCCTCGTTCCGCTGATCAGCACGTTCGCCTGTGAGACGTGGCTGCGGAACCTGCCCTCCGGAGGAGCCCGATGACCATCTCCCCCCACGTGACGCTGACCGAGACCGAGCACGGCATGGTGCTGCTGAACGAGCGGAGCGGCCGCTACTGGACGCTCAACGTCACCGGCGCGACCGTCGTGCGGCTGCTGCTGGACGGGCACACCGTGGACGACGCGCTGACGACGCTGCGCGGCCGCCATCCCGACGCGGCCGACCGGCTGGAGGCGGACGTCGACGCGTTCGTCAAGGCGCTGTACGAGGCCGAGGTGCTGCTGCCATGACGATGCCGGTCGCACTCGAGTCCTCGGCCCGCGTCCCGCGGCACCGCCGGGCCGCCGCCCGGGTCGCGGTGGGGCTGGCATGGCTGCTGATGCGGATGTCCCCGCTGCGGATCCGGCAGGTGCTGGGCGTGCTGCGGCGCGGCGCCCGCCCGGCCACGGCGGCGCGGGCGCTGGCGGCGCGCCAGGCGGTCGTGTCGGTCAGCGTGCAGTGCGCGGGCCAGGGGTGCCTGCAGCGCTCGCTGGCGACGGCGCTGCTGTGCAGGCTCGGCGGCACCTGGCCGGACTGGTGCACGGGCGTGCGCACCGAGCCGTTCCGCGCCCACGCCTGGGTGGAGGCGGAGGGACGGCCCGTCGGCGAGCTGGAGGAGATCCACGCCTTCCGCAAGGTCATGGTGGTGCCGGCCCTGCCCGCCGGGGAACGGCCGCGCTCCGAGGCGGGAGCCGGGCGATGACGGACTACCTGCTCCTGGCCGCGCGGGCGCTGACGGCCACGGTGTTCGCGCTGGCGTTCGTGGGCAAGGCGCGCGGAGCCGAGCGGTTCGGCGGGTTCGTCACCTCGATCCACCAGCTCGCGCTCATCCCGCGGCGGGCCGCGACCCCGGTGGCCCTGGCGATCGTGATCGGCGAGGGGGCGGCCGTGCTGCTGCTGGTCCTGCCGTTCGCGCCGCGCCTCGGGTCGGCGCTGGCCGTCGCGCTGCTGGCGGTGTTCATCGCGGCGGTGGTCCGGTCCGTGCGCGGCGGCGTCTTCGCCGAGTGCCGCTGCTTCGGCTCCCGGGGCGCGGTGATGAGCCACGCGATGATCGTCCGAAACCTGCTGCTCATGGCGATCGCCGCGCCGGGCGTGGCCGCCGCGCCCGTCCCCACGGGCCGGCCGGTCGCCGCCGTCGCGGCGGTACTGGCCGGTGTGCTGGCCGCGGCCCTGTTCACCCGCTACTACGACCGGGGGGTGGCGGCGCTCATGAGGCGGCTGGTGGCGGCGGAGCGCGCGGAGGCCCCGCGGTGATCGAGACGACCGGGCTGTGCCGACGGTTCGGCGCCGTGCGGGCGCTGGAGGACGTGACTCTCAGCGCGCCGCGCGGCTCGGTGCTCGGCCTGCTCGGCCACAACGGCGCCGGGAAGACGACGCTGGTCAACATCCTGGCCACGCTGTGCCGCCCGTCGGCCGGGACGGCGCGGGTGGCGGGTTTCGACGTGGTCGGCCAGGCCCGCCAGGTGCGCCGCAGGATCGGGGTGACGGGGCAGTTCGCCGCCGTCGACGAGCAGATCTGCGGCCGCGACAACCTGGTGCTGATCGCCCGGCTGCTCGGCGCGGGCCGCGCGGAGGCCCGGCGGCGCGCCGACGAGCTGCTGGAGCGCTTCGGCCTGACCGCCGCGGCCGGCCGCGCCGTCCGCGGCTACTCCGGCGGCATGCGCCGCAGGCTGGACCTGGCCGCCAGCCTCACCGGACGTCCCGAGGTGCTGTTCCTGGACGAGCCCACCACCGGCCTGGACCCCGAGAGCCGCCTGACCACCTGGGACGTCGTCCGCGACCTCGTCCGCGACGGCACCACCGTGGTGCTGACCACCCAGTACCTGGACGAGGCCGACCGGCTGGCCGACACCGTCACGGTGCTCGCCGACGGCCGCGTGATCGCCTCGGGCGCCCCGGCCGACCTGAAGGCCAAGGCCGGCGGCCGCACCGCCGCCGTCCGCCCGGCCGACGCGGGCGACGTCCCGCTCGCCGAAGCCGCGCTGCGCCGCCGGGGCCTGCGTACGCACCGCGACGCCGCGGCCGTGTCGGTGCCCGTGCCCGCCGCGTCCGGCGATCTGGGCCTGATCGTGCGGGCGCTGGACGAGGCCCCCATCGGCCCCTACGAGCTGGCGCTGACCGAACCCACGCTGGACGACGTGTACCTGTCCCTGATGGGAGCACGACGATGACGACCGCACCGGCGACCTCCGCGGCCTTGTGGCGGGGCAGCGGCACGGCGACGCAGATCCTCGTCCTCACCCTCAGGTCGCTGCGCGCCCTCGTCCTCGACCCCCGCCTGATCATGGCGAGCCTGCTGAGCCCGCTGCTGATGCTGCTGCTGTTCAGCCAGCTGTTCGGCGGACTGTTCGGCGGCGCCGCCGGGACGGCCGCTGGGGCCCCGGGCGTGCGCTACGTCGACTTCCTCGTCCCGGCGATCCTGGTCACCACGGCCGTGCAGGCGGCCTTCACCACCGGGCTCGGGCTGGTGCACGAGATGACGAACGGCATCGTCACGCGCTTCCGCACGCTGCCGATCTGGCCGGGCTCGGTGCTGCTGGCCCGCAGCCTGGCCGACATGACCCGCACCGCCGTCCAGTTGCTGCTCGTCCTGCTGGTCGCGACGCTGCTGCTCGGTTTCCGCCCGGACGGCGGGATCACCGGGGTCGCGGCCGCGTGGGCACTGGCGCTCACGGTCGGCGGGGGCCTCGGCTGGATCTTCATCGCGCTGGCCTGCTGGCTGCGCGGCCCCGAGCTCATGCAGAGCGTCGCCGGGCTGGCGACCTTCCCGCTGATCTTCGCCTCGACCGCGTTCGTCCCGGCGGCGGCCCTGCCCGGATGGCTGCGGGCCGTCGCCCACGCCAACCCCGTCACCTACGGCATCGAGGCGGCCCGCGACCTCACGCTGGGCCGCCCCGCCGGCGCCGCCGCCCTAGCCTCGGTCGCCATCAGCCTCACCGTGGCCGCCGTCTGCGTCCTGCTCGCGATCCGCGGTTTCCAGCGCATCCGCTGACGGCCCCGGCGCCCCCGGCACACCGGCGGACAGCCGATCCGTCCACAATCGAAATCCTCGCCCCGGTCACCCCGTGATGACCTGCTTCGCGGCCTTGTGACTGCCCTCACCGGGCGGTCCGTACACTTGATGCCGGAAGGATCTGGCGTCTGAGCGGACCAGAGCGGTCCAGCTCATCGCGGGTGCCGGGGTGGAACCGGCACGCCGTGGCCCTGCCTTCACGTGCGCGGTGGGACGTACGTCACACTATGCGTGTAGGTGTTTGTAGGAGGAGAAAGCGTGACCGACCGCGACGTGGACGTTCTGAGCAGAGCCCCGCTGTTCGAGGCACTCGACGAGCAGGGCGCCAAGGCGCTTCGCGCCAACGTGACCGAAGTGCGGCTGGCACGCGGCCAGACGCTCTTCAACGAGGGCGAGACGGGCGACCGCCTGTACGTCGTCCTGGAAGGCAAGATCAAGCTGACCCGTACCGCCCCCGACGGGCGGGAGAACCTGCTGAGCGTGCTCGGCCCCAGCGAGATGTTCGGCGAGCTGTCGCTGTTCGACCCGCGGCCGCGCACCGCCAGCGCCGTCGCGGTGACCGAGTGCCGCCTCGCCGGGCTCGGTCACGACGACCTGCGGCCCTGGCTGACCGGCCACCCCGAGGTGGCGGTGCAGCTGCTGCGCGCGCTGGCCCAGCGGCTGCGCAAGACCAACGACGTGATGGCCGACCTGGTGTTCACCGACGTGCCCGGACGCGTCGCCAAGGCGCTGCTGGACCTGGCCGAGCGGTTCGGCCAGCCCTCGGAGGCCGGGCTGCACGTCCACCACGACCTCACCCAGGAGGAGCTGGCCCAGCTCGTCGGCGCGTCCCGGGAGACGGTCAACAAGGCCCTGGCCGACTTCGCCCAGCGCAACTGGCTGCGGATCGAGGCGCGCGCCGTCGTCATCCTCGACATCGAACGTCTGCGCAAGCGCTCCAAGTGAGGACGGTCTTCCGCAGGGTCGCAGCGCCCCGGTGATCTTGCGGAAGCACCGGCCGTCCCCCCGTTCCCCCCTGCGGTTCACGTACTGGCGGAACGCTCGTTGAGGTAGTCGAGCTGGGCCTGCACGGACCACTCGGCGGCCGGCCACAGTGACCGGTCGACGTCGGCGTAGACGCGTTCGACCACCTCCCGCGCCGTCCGGGCACCGGCGGCCACGGCGGCCTCCACCTGGGCCAGACGCTCCCGCCGGTGGGAGATGTAGTGGTCCAGGGCGGCGATGGGGTCGTCCAGGCGCGGGCCGTGGCCGGGCAGGATGGTCGCCGCCTCCCGGGCCTCGGCGAACGCCCGCAGCCGGTCCAGGGACGCCAGGTAGTCCCCCAGCCTGCCCTCGACGACCGTGCTGCCGTACCCGAGCACGGTGTCCCCGGTGAGGACGGCGCGGTCGGCGGGCAGCCAGAACGTCAGCGAGTCGTTGGAATGGCCGGGCGTCTCCAGGACGCGCAGCTCCAGCCCTCCGGTGGTGACGACGTCGCCCTCGGCCAGCCCCTCGTCGCCGAGCCGGTGTCGGAGGTCCAGCGCCCGCACCGGGACGGCGCCGCCGCGTCGTCCGGCCGCCTCCGCGGCGAGTTCGGCGAACCGCTTCGCGCCCGCCGCGTGGTCGGGATGCCCGTGCGTGAGCAGGACCAGCCCGACCCGGCGTCCCTGCGACGCGACGGTGCGCACCACGCGCTCCAGGTGCTTGCCGTCCTTGGGGCCGGGGTCGATGACGACCGTCTCCTCCGAGCCGGGCTCGGCGACGATCCAGGTGTTGGTGCCGTCCAGGGTCATCGGCGACGGGTTCGGCGCGAGCACGCAGGTCGCCCGTTCCGTGCCCATCCCATCGATCTCGCTCATCTCATCCATCCTGCCGGTCGCCGGGCGCAGGCCCAGCCGCCGGCCCAGGCGGTCCAGCCGCGCCAGGTGACGCGGCGCCGACGTGCCCGCCAGCCGCCATGCCAGCTCCCGGGTCAGCTCCCGGGCGGGCCGACGGCGCACGACCGCTCACCCCCGCGGGTAGTGGCGGGCCGTCTCGGGCGGCAGCACCAGGTACGGCTCCCCGTCGATGATCTCCGCCGTCGGCTCGTAGGTGACGATCTCGCGCCGGGCCGCCAGCACGTCCGCGACCGTCCGGTAGCCGGCCAGTTCCGACAGGGTGGCCAGGGTCGGCGGCATCAGGAACCACTCGCCCGCCTGCGCCCGCCGCACCGCGTCCTCGGGCCGCACCCACGTCACCCGGTCCGCCTCGGTGCTGACGTCGCCGGCGCGCTGCCCCGGCGGGATCGCGGCGACGAAGAACCGCGTGTCGTACCGCTTCGGCTCGATCGCGGGCGTGATCCAGTGCGCCCACGGCCGCAGCAGGTCGGAGCGCAGCACCAGCCCGCGCCGGTTCAGCATCTCGGCCAGCGACACGGTGCGGGCGAGCAGCGCCTGCCGGTCGGCCTCCCACGTGTCGCCGCGGGTGTCGTCCACCACCGCCGTCCCGGCGGGCCCGGCGAGCAGGATCAGGCTCTCCTCGAACGTCTCGCGCACGGCCGCGCAGACCAGCTCGCGTGCCAGCTTGTCCCCGGCCCGGAACGCGGCGCCCCACTCCGCCGGGGAGGGCCCGGCCCAGGCGATGTCCGTGTCGCCGTCGCGCGGGTCGACCGACCCGCCGGGGAACACGTACGCCCCCGGCGCGAACGCCATCGACGACACCCGCCGCAGCATGAACACCTGCAGCCCGTGCTCAGGATGATCCCGCAGGACGACCACGGTCGCGGCGTCCCGCGGCGCCACCGGCTCGATCCGTCCGGCGCGCATGCCCTCGATCCGCTCCACGAACTGCTCCGGGAGCTTCAGCCCGTTCACCATCGGCCGTTCCGGGGCATGTGGGGGGACGCCCCCTCGCGGACAATTCGACTGATCCCCATGGCGGCTAATTCGGACATACCGAATGCCGTTCCGTCAAGTCCCGGCCGATCCCGCCCTTGCCGCCGCCGGCGGGCGCGCCGCCGCTTCGACGGCCGCGGTACCGCGCACGGGCGCGCCCGCGGCCGTCTGCGAACGTCAGTCGACCTCGGCGATGAGCTCCACCTCGACGGGCGCGTTCAGCGGCAGCGCCGCCACGCCGACCGCGCTGCGCGCGTGCCTGCCCGCGTCCCCGAACACCGCGCCCAGCAGGTCGCTGGCCCCGTTGACGACCTTCGGCTGGCCGTAGAAGTCCGGCGCGCTGGCCACGAAGCCGACGACCTTGACGATGCGCCGGACCCGCGCCAGCTCCCCCACCTCGGCCCGCAGCGCGGCGATCGCGTTGAGCGCGCAGATCCTGGCCTGCTCGGCGGCCTCCTCAAGGCTCACCTCGGCGCCGACCCTGCCGGTCACCGGCAGCTCGCCCTTGACCATCGGCACCTGCCCGGCCGTGTAGACCAGGGAGCCGGTGCGGACCGCCGGCACGTACGAACCCGCCGGCGCGACGACCTCGGGCAGCTCCAGCCCGAGCTCGCGCAGCCGCTCCTCGGGCGTCACTTCGGCTCCACCTCGCGCTTGAAGTAGGCCACCAGGCTCTCGGGGTTGGGCCCCGGCAGGACGGTGACGAGCTCCCACCCGTCCTGGCCCCAGTTGTCAAGAATCTGCTTGGTCGCGTGCACCAGCAGCGGAACGGTCGCGTACTCCCACTTCTTCATGGCCACTCAGCCTAGCGACCACCCCCTCGCGTCCCGCCCGGTCCTCGGGCGGCGTCAGACGCGGGAGGCGTCATAGCGGTCGCGGGCGGCGTGGATCTCGTCGATGTGGTCGTCGGCCCACGTCTTGATCGCGGCCAGCAGCGGGACGATGCGTTCGCCGAGCGGCGTGAGCGTGTAGCTGACCTGCACCGGCACCGCCGGGGTGACGTCGCGGGCCACGAAACCGTCGCGTTCCAGCGAACGGAGCGTCTGGGTGAGCATCTTGGCGCTGGCGCCGGGAAGGGCCCGGCCGAGTTCGGCGTAGCGGCGCGGTCCCTCGGCCAGCCGGGTCAGCACCAGCGACACCCACTTGGACCCGATGATGTCCAGCACCTGGTGGGCGGGGCACATCTTCAGATACTCGTCGAACGCGGCCTTGGCGGCCTCGCGGCGCTGCGCGACCGTCATCGTCGCCATCTGCGGGTTCACCTCCGGGTGTCGAACGCACTTTCAGGTAACTCCTTCCGGCGCATCCGCTCTTCCGGCGAAGGTGATCGGTGCGGGGATTCCCCCGCGGCACCACTTCTCGACCTGGAGTTCGTCATGCGCGCGATCATCGTCAAGGCGCCCGGTGGGCCGGAGGCGCTGCAGGAGGCCGACGTACCCGAGCCCGTGCCGGGTCGCGGCCAGGTGCGGATCAGGGTGGCCGCGGCCGCGGTCAATCCGGTGGACGTGGCCGTCCGGGCCGGGGCCCTGGGAGAGATCGGCCTGATGCCCCGGCCGGGTGAACCGGGAGCACGGGAGGCGTTCGGCCTGGGCTGGGACGTCGCCGGCACCGTCGACGCCGTGGGACCGGACGTCGAGCACCTGGCCGTGGGCGACGAGGTGTTCGCCCTCAAGGACCGCTTGGACGTCCCCCTGGGCACCCATGCGGAGGCCGTCGTCGTGGACGTGGACGCCGTGGCGCGGGCACCGCGTTCCGTTGACGCCGTCCACGCCGCCACGGTGCCGCTGAACGGGTTGACCGCGTTGCAGGCGCTGGACCTGCTCGACCTCCCGCCGGGGGCCACGGTGCTCGTCACCGGGGCGGCCGGCGCGGTCGGCGGATACGCGGTGGAACTGGCGACGCATCGCGGCCTGCGCGTGGTCGCGACCGCGGCTGCGGACGACGAAGCCCTGGTGCGTGGCTTCGGCGCCGAGCACTTCATACCGCGCGGAGCTCATCTCGGCGACGCCGTCCGCCAGGTCGTCCCGGGCGGGGTGGACGGCGCGCTGGACGCCGCCGCGACCGGCCTGGCGGCCCTGGAGGCGGTGCGCGGCGGCGGCGCCTTCGTCGCGGTCCTCGGCGGTGACGCGGTGCCGACCCCGCTGCGCGGCATCCGCGTGGAGAACGTGTGGATCCGCGCGGACGCCACGCAGCTGGGCCACCTGGCGGCGCTGGTCGACGCCGGGCGGCTGACGCCGCGGGTGGCGCGGACGCTGCCGCTGTCGGAGGCCGCCGAGGCGCACCGCCTCCTGGAGAGGGGCGGCCTGCGGGGACGGCTGGTCCTGAGGCCGTAGCCGTCACCGGCCGCCGGGACCCTGCGGGTTCCGGAGGTCTCCGCGGATCACTCCCCCGCGGACCCCGCCGAGGACTCCCCAGCGGACTCCCCGGCGGACTCCCCGGCGGGCGGGCCGCCGTCGGTGAGGCCCGGCCGGGTGTCGGAGCCGGAACCGGACAGCTCGGAGGGCTTGTGCGCGGGCTCGTCCAAGCCGAGGACGGGAGGGACGTCCTTGGTCGACTCCAGCGCCGGGCCGCTCTCGGCCGCCTTGGCGAGTTCCTCCTCGGCCTTGGCGAGGCGTTCACTGAGGTCGGGCTTGCCCGCGCCGCCGGGCTGGGACGCGGGGCCCGGGGCCATCCGGTCGAAGAAGCGCAGCAGCTCCACCGGGAACGGCATGATCAGCGTGCTGTTCTTCTCCGCCGACACGTCCACCACCGTCTGCAGCAGCCGCAGCTGGAGGGCGGCCGGGTCCTGCGACATGATCTCGGCGGCGGCGGCCAGCCGCTTGGACGCCTGGAACTCGCCGTCCGCCGCGATGATCCGCGCGCGGCGTTCGCGTTCGGCCTCGGCCTGGCGGGCCATGGAGCGCTTCATGCCCTCCGGTAGCGACACGTCCTTGATCTCGACGCGTTCGATCCGAATGCCCCAGGGACCGTCGGTGATCTCGTCCATGATCGCGCGCAGCCGCGTGTTGATCTTCTCGCGCTCGCCCAGCAGCTCCTGCATGTCGGTCTGGCCGATCACCGAACGCAGCGAGGTCTGCCCGATCTGGGACACCGCGTACCCGTAGTTCTGCACGTTGACGATGGCCTTCACCGGGTCGATCACCCGGAAGTAGACCACCGCGTCGACCCGTACGGACACGTTGTCCTGGGTGATGCCCTCCTGCGCGGGCACGTTCATCGTGACCGTCTGCCGGTTGACCTTCTGCATCCGCTCCACGATCGGGATGATCACGGTGAGGCCGGGCGGCCGGACCGCGCCGGGACGCAGCCGGTCGCCGCGCCGCACCTGCCCGAACCGGAACACGATGCCGTGCTCGTACTGCTGGACCACCCGGACGGCCGACGCCGCGGTCAGCAGGGCCACGAAGGCGACGATGAGGATGATGATGGTGAGGATTACCGCCATCACGGGCACCTTTCGATAGAGAAGGCCCGTACCCGCGGGTCCCGCCGGCCCCCTGGGCGGCGACGGACGAGGCGCCGCACCGGGCGCCTGGAGCGCGCCACCCGGAACGGCGGGCCGATTCGGGGAGCTCGGCCAGGCCGAAACGGTCTGGACGTCCCCCGGGCGGCTCGGCCTGTCAGGCAGGCGGAATCCGAGGGATCGGTCTCACGTTTCCTACCCACCCTCGGGGGCACGGCCCACACGATGGTCGGAAAGGGGGACCTCGGCGGGGCACGGCATCGTGTCAGGAATCACTTGCATGGGGACCGGGCACCCTCTCAAGTCCTTGCCGAGCGAACGATATGGTCGATCGGGTGAGCGCGAGAGACACCGACTGGGACGGCGTGCGCCTGCACGTGGTCACGGGCAAGGGCGGCACCGGCAAGACCACGGTCGCCGGCGCCCTGGCGCTGGCGCTGGCCGCGGGCGGCCGGAAGGTCCTGCTGGTCGAGGTCGAGGGACGGCAGGGCATCGCCCAGCTCTTCGACTGCGCGCCGCTGCCGTACGAGGAGCGCCGGGTCGCCGTCGCGCCGGACGGCGGCGACGTCTACGCGCTCGCCATCGACACCGAAGAGGCGCTCATCGAGTACCTCGAGATGTTCTACAACCTCAAGCGGGCCGGCAAGGCCATGACCCGGCTCGGCGTGGTCGACTTCGTCACCGCGATCGCCCCCGGCCTGCGCGACGTGATCCTCACCGGGAAGACCAGCGAGGCCGTCCGCCGCCGCGACTCCTCCGGCGCGTTCGTCTACGACGCGGTGGTCATGGACGCCCCGCCCACCGGCCGCATCACCAAGTTCCTCAACGTCAACGAGGAGGTGTCCGGCCTGGCCAAGGTGGGCCCGATCCGCAACCACGCCGACACGGTCATGCGGGTGGTGCGCAGCCCCGAGACGGTCGTGCACTTCGTCACGCTGCTGGAGGAGATGCCCGTCCAGGAGGCCATGGACGGCGTCGCCGAGCTGCGCCGCGTCGGGCTGCCGGTCGGCGGCGTGATCGTCAACATGGAGCACCCGCCGATGCTGGACGAGGAGGCGCTGGCCGCCGCCGGGAAGGGCGAGCTGGAAACCGACGCGGTCGTCCGCGGCCTCAAGGCCGCCGGGCTGGAGCACGACGCCGAGGCGATCGCCGCCGTCCTGGCCGCCGAGGCCGGCGAGCACGCCCGCCGCACCGCGCTCCAGCGCCGCGAGAAGGAGCGCCTGCAGACCCTGGACCGCCCGCGCTACGTCCTGCCGCTGCTGTCCGACGGCATGGACCTGGCGGGCCTGTACGACCTGGCGCAGGCACTGCGCGACCAGGGTGCGGCATGACCAGCGGAAGGGACGGCCTGAGATGAGCCCCACCGGCAAGACGCCGCCGGTCCTGGACGTGGACGCGCTGCTCGACGACCCGCGCACGAAGATCATCGTGTGCTGCGGGTCGGGCGGCGTCGGCAAGACCACCACCGCTGCGGCGCTCGGCCTGCGCGCCGCCGAACGCGGCCGCGACGTCGTCGTGCTGACCGTCGATCCCGCGCGGCGGCTGGCCCAGTCCATGGGCCTGTCCGAGCTGGACAACAACCCGCGCCGCATCGACATCGAGGGCGACGGCGAGCTGCACGCCATGATGCTCGACATGAAGCGCACCTTCGACGAGATCGTCGAGGCGCACGCCGACCCCGACCGGGCCAGGCAGATCCTGGCCAACCCCTTCTACCAGTCGCTGTCGTCCAGCCTGTCGGGCACGCAGGAGTACATGGCGATGGAGAAGCTCGGGCAGCTGCACCGCTCGGGCGCCTGGGACCTCATCGTCGTCGACACCCCGCCGTCGCGCAACGCGCTGGACTTCCTCGACGCCCCCGCCCGCATGGGGCGGCTGCTGGACGGCCGGTTCATGAAGATCCTGGCCGCGCCCGCCAAGACCGGCGGCCGGTTCGGCGTCAAGGTGCTCAGCGCCGGGTTCGGCATGTTCACCGGCGTGCTCAACAAGGTGCTCGGCATGCAGCTGCTGCGCGACGTGCAGACGTTCGTGGCCGCGTTCGACACGATGTTCGGCGGGTTCCGCGAACGCGCCGAGAAGACGTTCCGGCTGCTGCAGACGCCCGGCACCGCGTTCCTGGTGGTGGCCGCGCCCGAGCCGGACGCGCTGCGCGAGGCGTCCTACTTCGTCGAACGCCTGGCCGAGGAGCGCATGCCGCTCGCCGGACTGGTCGTCAACCGCGTGCACGAGTCCGCGGCCGACGGGCTGTCGGCCGCGCGCAGCCTGGCCGCCGCCGAGACGCTGCAGGAACGCGGCGACCATCCGCTCACCGCCGCGCTGCTGCGCCTGCACGCCGACCGCATGCAGCTCGCCGCGCGCGAGGGACGGCTGCGCGAGCACTTCGCGTCCACGCACCCGACCGTCCCGGTGACGACCGTCCCCGCACACGCCGAGGACGTCTGCGACCTGGACGGCCTGCGCCTCATCGGCGAGGACCTGGCCCGCGCCAAGCCCGCCGAGGCCGCCTGACCTGCCGCCTCGTCCACACGTACGCGCGAAAAGCGCACACGGTCGTGGGCACGCACCAGTGATGGTGCGTGCCCACGACCGTTGTTAGTTGGTTGGACCCTGCCGATCGGGTACCCGGAGAACCGGGCCCCGTCCCGCCTGCCGCCGCCGGTGCGGCACGACGACGGTCAGCTGGCGACGAGTTCGTTCTCGTTGGACGACTCGACCCGCCGCTCGTACGCCTCCTTGGCGGTCTCCAGCAGTTCGCGCCACGATTTCACGTCCGGACGCCGACGCAACAAGGCTCGCCGCTCACGCTCGGTCATCCCACCCCAGACACCGAACTCGATCCGGTTGTCAAGAGCGTCGGCGAGACACTCGGTGCGCACCGGGCAGCCGCGGCAGATGAGCTTGGCTCGGTTCTGCGCTGCTCCCTGCACGAACAGGGCGTCTGGATCCGCGTTACGGCAGGCGGCGCGGGCGGTCCAATCCGTGATCCACATCTTGGCCCCACTCCCCTAGGGTCTGTGTCGATTTGCGCTCCTTGGCCAGACGGGCGCGGACGTCAGGCCGCCAAACGAAAGCCGTGGGGAAGAACTTACGGAAGCGAGGGGGGAATCAACAGCCCCCGATGGGCCCATTCTCGATATAGCCCGGCAGGGCCATACCGCCGGAACGGACTAGTTACCTCTCCTTGACGCGCGAGGTAGCGCGTCGGTTGACAGCGCACGAGTGATCAGGACCCGGACGATCGGACAGAGCCGGGTCCGTCGCGATACGCAGCGGTCATGTACGGGACGAGTGAGCTGTCCCGTATGCACTGCTCGTCCCGCGTACGCTAGGGCTCGTGCAGAAAGAAGGTCGAGCGCGCGCCGTCTCCACGCTCCTGCGGCTGATCGGGACCGGTGTCGTCGCGGGTGTGCTGGTGGCGTTCATCGCGCTGCCCGGTGTCGGCAGCGCCGGGCTCACCGCCCGCGACGCCGCCAACAACTTCCAGGACATGGACAGCAGCCTGAAGACGACGCCGCCGTCGGAGAAGACGGTGGTGTACGACGCCACCGGGCAGCCGATCGCCACGTTCTTCGACAAGTACCGCGAGTCGGTACGGCTCGACCAGGTCGCCCCCATCATGAAGCAGGCGATCATCGACATCGAGGACTCGCGCTTCTACCAGCACGGCGCGCTCGACATGAAGGGCACCATCCGCGCGCTCGCCTCCAACGTCGAGTCCGACCAGACGCAGGGCGGGTCCACGCTGACCCAGCAGTACGTCAAGAACCTGCTGGTCGACAGCGCCAAGACGCAGGAGGAGTACCTGGAGGCCACCGCCCCGACGGTCGGCCGCAAGCTGCGCGAGCTGCGTTATGCGCTCGACCTCGAAAAGCGCATGACGAAGAACCAGATTCTCGAGGGCTACCTCAACATCGCCTACTTCGGCGCCGGCGCGTACGGCGTGCAGGCCGCGTCCAAGCGGTACTTCAGCAAGCCCGCCGCCGAGCTCACCCTCGAACAGGCGGCGCTGCTGGCGGGCATCACCCAGAACCCGACCGCCTACGACCCGATCCGCAACCCCAAGGACGCGCGCAAGCGCCGCGACACCGTCCTCTACCGCATGCAGCAGCTCGGGCACATCACCAAGGCGCAGGCCGACGCCGCCGCGGCCAAGCCCATCGAGCTGAACCGCACCGAGCCGGTCGGCGGCTGCGAGACCAGCAAGGCGCCGTTCTTCTGCGAGTACGTCAAGTACGACATGCTCAACATCCTGTCCGACGGCAAGTACTGGAAGATGGACCCGAAGGAGCAGCAGGACGTCGTCAACAAGCTCAACCGCGGCGGCTACACGATCCGCACCACCCTGGACATGAAGTCCCAGCGCGCCCTCGACAGCGCGGTGCGCTCGCGCGTGTCCCCCACCGGCAACCGGGTCGCGGTCGAGGCGATGGTCGAACCGGGCACCGGGCACGTCAAGGCGATCGGGCAGAGCAAGCGGTTCGGCGCGGGCAAGGGCCGCACCGCCATCAACCTGGCCGCCGACCGCTACCACGGCGGCGGCAGCGGCGTGTCCGCCGGATCGACGTTCAAGGTGTTCACCCTGGCCGCCGCGCTCGAAGAGGGCATCCCGGTCAGCACCACCATCAACTCGCCGCAGACCACCACGATCAGCGGCTTCCAGCCGTGCCGGATGCCGAACGGCAAGATGCTCGGCGGCGGCACCTGGACGATGAGCAACGCCGGCGACAGCGAGGCGGGCAACTTCAACCTCAAGACCGGCACCTGGCACTCGGTCAACACCTTCTACGCCGCGCTGGAGAAGCGCGTCGGCGTCTGCGACGCGGTGAAGATGGCCGAGAAGTTCGGGATGAAGAAGGCCACCGGCGCCCCGCTCGACCCGTACCCCGCCCAGGTGCTGGGCACCAACGACATCGACATGGTGCACCTGGCCGCCGCGTACGCCGGGTTCGCCGCCCGCGGCAAGTACTGCGCGCCGGTCTCGATCACCGAGGTCGTCGACAACGAGGGCAAGAAGCTCAAGCTGCCCAAGGCCGACTGCCGCCAGGCCGTCGACGAGGCCGTGGCCGACAAGGTCAACGAGATCCTGCAGGGCGTGCTGACCAAGGGCACCGCCGCGGGGCAGGGCATCGGCCGTCCCGCCGCCGGCAAGACCGGCACGTGTGAGGAGTTCACCTGCGCGGTCTTCGCCGGCCACACCCCCAACATGGCCGCCGCCGTCGCCTACTACGACTTCCGCGGCCCGTGGCAGTACAAGGTGTACGGCGTCTACGGCGCCGACATCCCCGCCCCCATCTGGGCGCAGAGCATGCGCAACGCCCTTGCGGGCAAGCCCGCCCCGGGCTTCTCCCGCCCCGTCCGTGACTTCGGCGACACCACCAAGGTCCCCGACCTCAAGGGCATGTCGGTCGACCAGGCCCGGCGCACCCTGGAGGGGGCCGACCTGAAGATGCGGCTGGCCCCCCGCGGCGTCGCGTCCGACCAGCCCCGCGGCTCGATCGCCGCGTCCTCCCCGGACGCGGGCACCGAGGTCGACCCCGGCACCACCGTCACCGTCTACCAGAGCGAGGGCAAGGATCGCCCCGGCGGTCCCAATCGCCCCGATCGGCCCGGCCAGGGCCCCGGGCAAGGCGAATGGCCCTTCCCCTGGCCTCCGGGTCGAGACCGGAACTGACCGCTGAACGAACGCCCCCCGGCCGCACACGCGACCGGGGGGCGTTCCAGTGCTCGCGGCCGCTGCTCGGCTCGCCGAGCGCCTCAGCTGCCGGCGAGCTGCCGCTTGACCTCCGCCGCGACGCGTCCGCCCTCGGCCCGTCCCGCGACCTTGGGGTTCACGACCTTCATGACCTGCCCCATCGCCTTGGGCCCCGCCGCGCCCGTCTCGGCGATCACGCCGGCGACCAGGGCGGACAGCTCCTCGTCGGTGAGCTGGGCGGGCAGGTACTCCTCCAGCACCGCACCCTCGTCCCGCTCGGCCTGCGCCTGCTCCTCGCGTCCGGCGTCGGCGAACGCGGTGGCGGCCTCCCGGCGCTTCTTGGCCTCCCGGCTCAGCACCTTGACCACGTCCTCGTCGGACAGCTCGCGGGCCTTCTTGCCGGCGACCTCCTCGTTCCGCACCGCGGTCAGGGCCATGCGCAGCGTGCGGGTCCGCACCTCGTCCCGCGCCTTGATCGCGGTGGAGAGGTCGCTCTCCAGCTTCTCCTTGAGCTTCATGGTCACATCATGCCCGCCGGGCACCCGCCGTCTCATCAGGAATAATCCGCGACGGTTCAGCCGGGACGCACTTGTCTGGAACGATGGGAGGCGTACGAAGGGGCCCGCCGCGGGCCCGGAGGGAGAACCGTGCGAAAGCTGTATGCCGTCCCCATGGGGCTGGTGGGCGCCGGCGCCGCCACGTTCGGCTATGCCTCGCTGATCGAGCGCAACTGGTTCCGGCTGCGCCGCTTCGAGGTGCCCGTGCTGCCGCCCGGCCGTCCCTCCGTCAAGATCCTGCACATCTCCGACGCGCACCTGACGCCCGGCCGCCACCGCCTCATCCACTGGGTGCGCTCCCTGGACGCCCTCGACCCCGACCTGGTGGTCAACACCGGCGACTCCATCTCCCACCGCGACTCCATCGGCCCGTTCCTGGACGCGCTCGGCCCCCTGCTCGACCGTCCCGGCGTCTTCGTCTACGGGTCCAACGACCTGTACTCCCCGGTCTTCAAGAACCCCCTGCGCTACATCTGGCGCACCAGCCGCCGCGACTACGCCCGCCGCCGCCGCGAACCCGACCTCCCCTACCGCGAGCTGGGCTCCTCCCTCCAGGCCGCGGGCTGGCTCGACCTCAACAACCGCATCGGCCGCCTCAAGGTCGGCGAACTGGACATCGAGTTCGGCGGCATCGACGACTCCCACATCAACCGCGACCGCTACGACAAGATCGCCGGCCCCGTCGACCCGCAGGCCGACGTCCACCTGGCCGTCATGCACTCCCCCGAACCCCGCAACATGGACCGCTTCGTCGCCGACGGCTACGACCTGCTCCTCGCGGGCCACACCCACGGCGGCCAGGTCTGCGTCCCCTTCTACGGCGCCCTGGCCACCAACTGCGGCATCGACCGCCCCCGCGTCAAGGGCCTGCACCGCCACAACGGCGCCTGGCTGCACGTCTCCGCCGGCCTCGGCACCTCCCCGATGGCCCCGATGCGCTTCTGCTGCCCGCCCGAGGCGTCCCTGCTCACCCTCGTCCCGCGCCGTCCGGCCGAAGAATAGGGACGCACCACTCCGCGGCATCCGCTAAAGTGGTCAAGGCGCCGGGAGCACGTACGACTCCCGGGCAGCCACCACCGGGGTGTAGCGCAGCTTGGCAGCGCGCTTCGTTCGGGACGAAGAGGTCGTGGGTTCAAATCCCGCCACCCCGACACAGAAGAAGTACCAGCTGAGACAGGGTCTCGGAGATCCCTCCGGGACCCTTCTTCGTTCCCTGAGGCCGCGGGGAGCCAACGTGCTTCGACTTACGCGACCTTGCTCTTCCTGCGCTTGGTGGGCTTCGGCCGTGGGGTGCCGAATACGGCGTTGATCGTCTCGGCACCCTTGGTGATCACGGGCTTGAGTTGGTGCCGGTAGACCTCTTCCGTGACGGCCGTGGACGAGTGCCCACAGAGGTCGGCGATGCTCTCCAGGGGCACGCCGCTGTCACTTGGCTTGGCCCCCAGGCGGCGCGCGCCTCGCCCGGCCCTCCATGCAGGGGCGTCGCACCCGGTTTGCGAGGTGTGCTGCGCCCGGCTCGGCGTGCGGTGTGTGCCGGGTCCGGCGTGCGACGGGCGCCGCGCCAGTCCGCCATGTGTTGCCCGCCTGGCTCGGCCCGCGATGCGGTGTGGGCTGCGTCCGGCCCGGCATGCGGGTGCGCCGTGCTCGGGACTGGGAGGTGTGTTGCGCCCGGCTCGGCGGGCGGGGTGCGCCTGGCTCGGCATGCGTCGCCTGGGCTGTGGCCGGCATGTGGGGTGTGCTGCGTCCAGCCTGGCAGGGGTGCCCGTCGTCGGTTTGGGAGGTGGTGTCCGCCGCTGGTTCGGTAGGGGGCGTGCACTGGGGGCCGGAACGTCCGAATGGTGGCGATCGCCTGGAATGGGAATGCTGTCGGCATGAGGACGTCCCAGGACCGCCGTTCGGAGCCGGACGTGGTGCGGGTGGTGTTCGAACTCCCCAGGGAGGACGAAGACTGGCCGCCCGCCACCTCCGAACGGGTCTGGGCCTTCCCGGTCGCCGAGAACCGCGTCGAGGTGGCCAACATCCCGTTCTTCGTCCGCGGGATCGCCCTCGGCGACGTGGTGCGCACCGAGGTGGACGACGAGGGCGTGCTCTGGGCCAGGGAGGCGGTGGAGGGCTCCAACAACTGCACGATCCGCGTGGCGGTGTTCCGGGACGGCGCCCTGGCCGGTGATCGCCGGGCGGTCCTCGACATGTTCGCCCCGCTCGGGGTGGAGGGCGAAGGCATCGCGCAGGCCGCGCTCGTCGCGCTGAACGTCCCGCCCACCGTGGACCTCCCAGCGGTGCGTGACCTGCTACAACGCGGCGAAAGTCAGGGCTGGTGGGACTACGAGGAAGGCTGCACCACTCCCGCATGGCGAGCCCTGGAGTAACCGGCTTGAGGCCCGTGCCCGGACGGTTGCCAGGCACGGGCCCCCGCGCCAGGTGAAGGTTCAGAGATCGGACGGGACGGACCCGTCGGACGCCTCCCACGGCACGTCGGGATCACCCATGACGGAGCCGCTGCCCGGGTTGAGGTTGCGGTGCACGACGCGGGCGACCCGTTCGATCGTCTCGACGCCGTACTCCATGGTCGGAGAGTCCTGGGTCAGCACGACGATCATGTAGTCCTGGCCGCGTCCGTCGAAGGTGCCGACGCTGTGCACGCGCCAGTACCTGCCGAGGCGGGGCAGCCAGCCGTTCTTGACGTGCCAGCGGATCCCGGCGGGCCGCCCGGCCGGGGTGCCCCAGCGCTGCTCGGGGATGACCCGTCCCATCAGATCGAGCACGTACCGCCGAGAGGCCGGGGTGAGCACGCTGTTGCGGCTGGTCAGCAGCTTCAGCAGGCGCAGTTCGTCGGACGCGGTGATCTGCGTCAGGCCCCAGTGGCCGTTCGCGCCGAGCGTAGTGTTGCGCATCCCGGCCAGCTTGAGGAAGCGGTTCAGGCGCGTCCGGCCGACCGAGTTCCACAGCGTGGACGCCGCGGCGTTGTCCGACCTGACGATCATCTTGTCGGCGAGGCCGCGCTCGCGCGAGGTCAGGCGTCTGCCCTGCTCCTGGGCCTTGCGCAGCAGGGCGGCCAGAATAGTCACCTTGACGACGCTGGCGGAGTCGTAGTGGCGTCCGGCGTCCACCGCGCAGGTGATCTTGCGCCTGCGGTCGTACACGGCCACGGACTCGATGCCGGTGCGTCCCCTGAGCGCGTCCTGGATGGCACGACCGAGCGTCCGCGCCGTGCCCGGATTCTCGGCCGACCGGCACGCCTGCGCGACCCGCCCCGCCGCGCCCGCGCCGCCCGCCGCCGCGTCGCGCCAGGCGAACACGTCGCCCGCCGCCGCGCCATGCCTGACGGACGCGCCGCCCGCCGCCGTGTCGTGCCCGGCGG
>NZ_BAAAZG010000039.1:87228-154275 GCF_039536785.1 Actinomadura miaoliensis | reverse complement strand
GCGGTCGAGCAGGCCGGTGCGCGGCGCGGCGGCGGGCGGCGCGGGCGGCGGCGGGCGCTGCGGGGACGCGTGCGGCTGGGACGGGGCGTCCTCGCGGGTGTCCTCGCCGCCGGGCCGGGCCGGCGACGCCGTCGCGGGATCCGGGCCGGGCCCGGCGTGCCAGCTCGCCTGGACGGTCTCGGCCAGCCGCGCCGGGTCGGGCTGGGCGTGGCCGACCAGGCGGCCGAGCAGCTCCCCGACCGACGGGCGGTTGTTCGGGTCCTTGTCGAGGGTGGCGGTCACCAGCTCGCGCAGCGCGGGGTCGAGCCCGTCCAGCCGCGGCGCCTCGTGCGCGACCCGGTAGAAGATCTCCGGGACGGTGTTGCCCGCGAACGGGGCGCGTCCGGTGCCCGCGAACGCCACCACGCAGCCCCAGGAGAACACGTCCGAGGCGGCCGTGACCGGCTCGCCGCGCAGCAGCTCGGGCGCCAGGTAGTTGGGCGTGCCGACGAACTGCCCGGTGCGGGTCGGGCCCTCGGCCGCGTCCAGCGCGCGGGCGATGCCGAAGTCGATCACACGCGGGCCGGTCGCCGACAGCAGCACGTTCGCGGGCTTGAGGTCGCGGTGCACGATGCCCGCGCCGTGGATGGCGGCCAGCGCGGTCGCCACCCCGACCGCCAGGCCCTCCAGGTCGGAGCCGGGCAGCGGCCCGCGCTCGGCCACCGCCCGCTCCAGGCTGGGACCGTCGATGTACTCGGTGACGACGTACAGCGGGTCGCGGTCCAGCTCGGCGTCCAGCACCGGCGCGGTGCAGAAGCGGCGCACCTGGCGGGCGGCGGTCACCTCGCGCCGGAACCGCTCGCGGAACGCCGTCTCGCTGGCGAGCTCGCGGTTGATCACCTTGACGGCGACATGGCGGCCGGGGCCGGACGCCGAGGAGTCCTCGCCGAGGAAGACGGTTCCCATACCGCCCCGGCCGAGCCGGGCGAGCAGCCGGTACGGGCCGAGCTCCCGGGGGTCGTCGGGCTGCAGGGAATCGGCGTTCTCTCCCGCGTGCGTGGTCATCGTGGTCCTGGGGGGTCGAGGTGAACTGGCGGAATCCCACCCTAGTGGGACCCGCCCCCGCGATGCGGGCACACGGACGCCTCGCTCAGGGCAGCAGGAGGAGCTTGCCCGTGGTGCGGCGTCCCTCCAGATCCTCGTGGGCGCGGCGGGCGTCGGCCAGGTCGTAGCGCTGCCCGACGTGCAGGCGCAGCTCGCCCTTGGCGATCCAGCCGTAGACGGCCGAGGCGCGTTCCAGCAGCTCCTCCCGGGTGAGGGTGTAGTGCGCCAGGGTCGGCCGGGTCAGGAACAGCGAGCCGGCGGGGTTGAGGCGCTGCGGGTCGAACGGCGGGACCTTGCCGCTGGCCGCCCCGTACAGCGCCAGCGTCCCGCGCGGGCGCAGGCTCTCCAGGCTGCCGTCGAACGTGGCGGCGCCCACACCGTCGTACACCACGGCGACGCCCTCGCCGCCGGTCAGGCGCCGCACCTCGGACGCGAAACCGTCGTAGCCCACGATCTCGTCGGCGCCGGCCTCGCGCGCCAGCCGCTCCTTCTCCGGCGTGGACACCGTGCCGATCACGCGGGCGCCGCGCAGCTTGGCGATCTGCGTGAGCAGCAGCCCCATGCCGCCCGCGGCCGCGTGCACCAGCACCGTGTCGCCCGGCCGCACCGCGTAGGTGGAGTGCGTCAGGTAGTGCGCCGTCATGCCCTGCAGCAGGGACGCCGCCGCGTCCTCCAGGCTCAGGTCGTCGGGCACCGGGACGGTCTGGTCGGCGGGGACCACGGCGCGCTGGGCGTAGGAGCCGAGGACGCCCTGCCAGGCCACGCGGTCGCCGGGGGCGACGCCGGTCACGCCCTCACCGACCGCGGCGACCGTGCCCGCGCCCTCCTGACCCGGGACGAACGGGGTCGCCTGCTTGTAGGCGCCCGTCCGGAAGTACACGTCGATGTAGTTGACGCCGCTGGCCGCCAGGTCGATCAGCACCTCGCCGGGGCCCGGCACGGGGTCCTCCCGTTCGGCGGGCTCCAGCACCTCCGGGCCGCCGTTGCGGTTGACGACGATCGCGCGCATGTCGTTGTCCTCTCCAGTCACCTGTGTGTGTCCCCAACACGGCGGGACTTGGGGATCATCCCCGCCCGGTGCGGTGCGTCAGATCCAGCCGCGCAGGTCGTCGTGGGCGACCGCGACGATCTCGTCCACGCGCGCCGCGACGGCGGCCGGGTCCCACAGCTCCTGCCGGGCGCACTGGTCGAACGCCACGCGCGTCGCCCCGGTGAAGAAGGCGACCAGCAGGCGGGGACGGATGTCGCGGGCCGGATCCACGCCCTGGCGGCGGGCGATCGCGGCGGCGAGGGTCTCCTCGGTGGCGGTGAACCGCGCCATCTGCGCCGCGGCGAGGGCGGGGGTCGCCTCCACGACCCGCAGGACCCGGCGGAACCGCGCCGCGTCGGCGGGATCGCCTTCGGCGATGGCGCGCAGCAGGCCGCGCAGCGCCTCGAACAGCGCGGTGAACGGCCGCTCACGGGCGGGACGGGCCGCCAGCTCCTCCACCAGGAGGCGGTCGTACTCGGTCACGTAGCCGAAGATCACGTCCTCCTTGGCGGCGAAGTAGCGGAAGAACGTGCGCTGCGACACCTGCACCGCCGCCGCGATCTCGTCGATGGTCGTCTCCTCGTACCCCTGGGCGAGGAACAGGTCGAGCGCGGCGTCGATCAGGGCCATGCGCGTGCGCTGCTTCTTGCGCTCGCGCAGGCCCGCGTGCGCCGGGGCGCTGTGCGGCGCCGCCGTCTCCGGCGGCGGGGTGCCGGGACGCTGCGTGCTGCTGCCTGTGACGTCGCCGCCGGCGGGGTCGGCTGCGGCCATCGGCGGGCTCCTTCGGACCGATCTGTCGTGTTGTCAGCGGTCTATCACGGGCCGCGTCCACCGGGATCCGCCGGGCGGGGTCCTCCGGGCGGGCGGTCACCCGCCGTAAGGATGAGGTGGCTTTCTGTTCCGTACCGTCGGCGCTGAGGCGGGGGAGGAAAAAGTTGACCGAACTTCCCGGTTCTCCGGTGCTGATCTCCGTCGCCGGACATCCTGGGAGTAGTTACCGAAGGTCGCCGTCCGGGCGCTCAGCGTCGCCGTACGGCGGTCACTCTTACGGTGAGGCGGCTGATCGCGGTGTCCGTTGTCGACGCGCAGAAGATCGCCGAGGTGCGGCGGCATCACCTCGCGGCACTGGCGTACGAGGTCGAGGCGCGCGGGCTGCGCTGGCGGCTGGCCGCGCCCGAGGAGTCGGTGCTGTGCGTGCTGAACCCGGTGTCCCGGCAGCGCGCCATGGTCGTGGCCACGCCCGTCGGAGACGGCTGGTCCTATCTGTGGACGGGCGGCGGCATCGCCCCCGTGAGCCAGGTCGCCGAGGTCGCCGACCAGCTGGTGCGCCTGCTGGTCTGACGTTCTGACCTGCGCTTTCATGCGGGCGGCCGGGTGGCGGCCGCCCGCTTTCGCCTTGCCGGACGGTCCCCGGCTTCCCTAGACTTGTCACGAACAAGTGTTCGAACAAGCCGCATGCCTTCCCCCGTGCGGTCATCGCTTTTCTACAGGCGGGGGAGGGGAATGACGCGGGTATTCGGCGACCCGGTCGAGGTCTGGGTGTCCGACGGGCGCCCGGTCCGGTTCGTCTGGCGGGGACGGCTCTACACCGTACGGCGGATCCTGGAGCACTGGGTCACGACGCGGGACTGGTGGCGCGAGCAGCAGCCGGAGGCGGAGGTGACCGGCGAACGGGAGTTCTGGCGGGTCGAGGCGACCCCGGACCGGGAGATCGGCGTGTACGAGCTGCGCTACGACGCGGCCGCCGGCGACTGGATGCTGTCCCGGGTGTGGGACTGAAGGCGGCGCGCCGTGCACCTGCATGTCGCCTCCGCCTACTCCCTCCGGTACGGGACGGCCCCGCCGCGGGCGCTGGCCGCGCGCGCGGCCGGTCTGGGCATGCGCACCCTGGCCCTGACCGACCGCGACGGCCTGTACGGCGCGGTCAAGCACGTGCTGGCCTGCCGGGACGCGGGCGTCAGGCCGGTGCTCGGCGTCGACCTCGCCGTCACCGCCCCGGAGGGCCGGGCGTCCGGCGCGCGGCCCGCGCCGGACACCCGGCGCCCGCGCCGTCCCGCCGAGCCCGCGCACCGGGTCGTCGTGCTGGCCGACGGGCGTCGCGGCTGGGCGTCGCTGTGCCGCCTGGTCAGCGCCGCCCACGCCCGCGGCGAGCGCACCAGACCGGTCGCCACCCGGGAGATGGTCGGCGAGCACGCCGACGGGCTGGTCGTGCTGCTCGGCCCCGCCTCCGACGTGGGACAGGCCGTCGCCGAACGCGACCACGACCTGGCCGCGGCCCGGCTGGCGGCCTGGCGCGCCACGGCCGAGACGGTCATCGAGATCGTCGACCACCAGGGGCCCGGCGACGGGTTCCGCGCCGCGCGGATGCTCGCCCTGGCCCGGGAGGCCGGGGTCCCGGCGGTGCTCGGCAACGCCGTCCGCTACCTGGACAAGGCCGACCATCCCGTCGCGCAGGTGCTGGACGCGGCGCGGCGGCTCGTCCCGCTGCACCGCCGCCACCTCGACGACACCACCGGCCAGTCCTACCTCAAGCCTATCCCGGAGATGCGGCGCGTCGCCGAGCTGGCCTGCGGCGCGGGCGCCGCCGACGAGCTGATGGCCGCCACGCTGCGGCTCGGCGAACGCTGCGCCCTGGACTCGCCCGCCGACCTCGGCATGGGCGCCCTGCACCTGCCCGACGTCGACGGCGACGCCCACGCGATGCTGGTCGCCCGGTGCCATGACGGCCTGGCCCGCCGCGGCCTGGAGCACTCCGCGCGGGCCGCCGCCCGGCTGGCCGACGAGCTCGGGGTCATCGCCCGCAAGGGCCTGGCCGCCTACTTCCTCACCGTCGCCGACGCCGCCGCCCTCATCCGCGGCCGCGGCATCCGCTGCGCCATCCGCGGCTCGGGCGCCGGCAGCCTGGTCAACTACCTGCTGGGCATCGGCGACCTGGACCCGCTGCGGCACGACCTGCTGATGGAGCGGTTCCTGGCCGACAGCCGCCCCGGCCTGCCCGACATCGACCTGGACGTGGAGTCGGCGCGGCGCCTGGAGGCCTACGAGGCGCTGTTCGACCGGTTCGGCCGCGACAACGTGGCGTGCGTGTCGATGATGGAGACCTACCGGGCCCGCAGCGCCATCCGCGACGTGGGCAACGCGGTCGGCCTGCCCCCGCAGGAGATCGACGCCATCGCCAAGGCGTTCCCGCACATCCGCGCCCGCCAGATCCGCGCCGCCCTGAACGACCTGCCCGAACTGCGCCAGAGCAACCTGTCCCAGGGGCGCCTGGAGGTGCTGTTCCGGATCGCCGAACGGCTCGACGGGCTGCCCCGGCACATCGCCATGCACCCCTGCGGCGTCCTGCTGTCGAACGGCACGCTGCGCGACCGCAGCCCCATCGAGACCAGCATGCTCGGCTTCCCCATGAGCCAGTTCGACAAGGAGGACGTCGAGGAGATGGGGATGCTCAAGCTCGACGTCATCGGGGTGCGCATGCAGTCGGCGATGGCCCACGCGGTCGCCGAGATCGCCCGCGTGGAGGGCGCCGAGATCGACCTGGAGGCCGTGCCGCGCGACGACCCCGCCACCTACGAGCTGATCCGCACCTCCCGCACGCTCGGCTGCTTCCAGATCGAGTCGCCGGGCCAGCGCGAGCTGCTCGGCAAGCTGCAGCCGCGGGACCTGGACGACCTGGTCATCGACATCTCGCTGTTCCGGCCCGGCCCGGTCAACTCCGACATGGTCACGCCGTTCCTGGAGGCCCGGCACGGCCGCCGCGCCCCGTCCTACCCGCACCCCGACCTGGCCGGCGCGCTGCGCGAGAGCCAGGGCGTGGTGGTGTTCCACGAGCAGGTGCTGCGCGTGCTGGACGTCATGACCGGGTGCGGCCTGTCGGAGGCCGAGGCGGTACGGCGCGCGCTCGGCGACGAGGAGGGGCAGCGCGAGGCGGCGGTGTGGTTCCGCGCGGCCGCCCTGGCCCGCGGCTACGACGAGACGACCGTCGAACGGGTCTGGCGGACGCTCACCGCGTTCGGCGCGTTCGGCTTCTGCAAGGCGCACGCCGCCTCGTTCGCCCTGCCCACCTACCAGTCGGCCTGGCTGAAACGCCACCACACGGCCGCGTTCTACGCCGGGGTGCTCACCCACGACCCCGGCATGTATCCCAAGCGCGCCATCCTCGACGACGCCCGCCACTTCGGCGTCCCGATCCTGCCGCTGGACGTCAACCGCTCGGCCGCCGACTGGCACGTCGAACCGGTCTCCCAGGGCGGCCGGCACGACGGCTACGGAATCCGCGTCGCGTTGAGCGAGGTCAGGGGGATCAGCGCGGCCGAGGTGTCGCGCATCGTCGAACGCCGCCCCTACGACTCCCTCGCAGACTTCTGGCGCCGCGCCAAGGTGTCCCGGCCCACCGCCGAACGGCTCGTCCTCGCCGGGGCCTTCGACGCCCTCTACGACCTGCGCCCGCCCGTCGCCGCGCCCGCGCCCGCGCCCGCGGCCGCCGTCAACGGAAGCGGCGGCGGGAGGGCGTCGGCCGTCGCCGGCGCGGCCGTGTTCATGCCGGCCGGTGACCGCGCGCTGGGCGGGCCCGCCCCGGCCGGGCGGCGCCCCGCCGCGTTGAACCGGCGGGACCTGCTGTGCCGCGTCGGGGCGCTGGACCGGGCGACGTCGCGTCCCCCCGACGGGCTGATCGAGGGGCAGCTGCCGCTCGGCCACGACCGGACCGAGGGCGGGCTCGGCGTCGTCGAGCACATCCCGGTGGGGCAGCTGCCGGACATGACGCCCGCCGAGGTGGTCGAGGCCGAGCTGGACATCCTCGGCATGGACGTGAGCCGGCACGTGCTGAGCTTCTACGACGAGATGCTGCACGGGCTGGGCGTCGTCCGCTCCCGCGAGCTGGCCGCCCGCCCGCACGGCGACGACGTGCTGGTCGCCGGCGTCAAGGTGGCCACGCAGACGCCCGCCGTGCGGTCCGGCCAGCGGATCATCTTCGCCACGCTCGACGACGCCACCGGCCCCGTCGACCTCACCTTCTTCGAGTCCGTGCAGGACCGCTGCGCCGCGATCGTGTTCAGCTCGTGGCTGCTGGTGGTGCGCGGCCGCGTCCGCCGGGCCCCCGGCGGCCGGCAACCGGCGTCGCTGACCGCCTACGCCTGCTGGGACCTGGTCGGCCTGTTCGAGGCGTGGCAGCGCGGCGGCCCCGCCGCCGTCCACGAGGCCATGGCCCGCGAGGGACGGGACGTCGCCTCCTCGCGCTCGGTCGGCCGCCGCATCGTCTACGCCAACGGCTTCGCCCTGTCCCCGTACGCCGACATCGGCCACGCGGGCGGCGACGTCAAACGTCCCCCCGCCCGCCTCTGGCACGCCAGCGGCGGCAGCTCCGGCCCCACGCTCTGACCAGGGGGACGGCGTCTTTCCCGGGGGGGTCGACCCCCCTTCAACCCCCCGCGGCTGACCGGCATCCCTTCACTCCGCTGCGCTCCGTTACGGGTGCCGGTCAGCTGGCTTCCAACTGCAGCCGGGTGATGTGGAAGACGGTGGCCATGCAGAGGGCGGCGGCGAGGGCCTGGCAGGCGGCCGCGGCGACGCCGACGTGCACGTAGAAGCGCGCCTCGGCCAGCGTGTGGACGCTGCCGCCGGAGAAGACGCGGGCCAGCCCGACGCCGAACAGCACCAACGCCCACCAGGCCGTCACCACCAGGGCGACGGAGTGCCGTTCGGCGGGCCGCATGCGGCGGCTGCCCGTCCACACGTCGTACACGACCCGGGGCGGCAGCCACAGGTTGACCACGGGGGTGACCCAGCCGAACAGCACCCAGGCGCGGCGGTACCGGTGCGGGCCCGCCGACTGCCGGTGCGCCCGCCACAGCCAGGCCAGGTACAGCAGGCCGGTGATCCCGGCCAGGACCGCGCAGACGACGAACACGTCGGTGTAGGGCGCCAGCGCCCGTCCGGTGGCGGCGGGGTCGTAGGTGTCGTGCGTGGCGATCCGCAGCGGATCCTCCAGCCGCACCAGGCTCAGCCCGCAGCCGAGAGCGACGAACGCGTTGAAGCCGAGCAGCATGAACACGGCCATGCCGATCGCGCGGAAGTCGCGGCGCCGGGCCCAGGCGCCGCAGGCCGGGCACCGGGGGACCTCCGTCGGGATGATGTCGCCGCACAGCGCACACGGCATGATCCACCTCCGTGGACTTTGCGCTCTCCTGGACGGATACTACGAAGGTTTGACAAACGCCGCCCGGTGAAGGTTCACCGCATCCGTGCCCGGCCGGTCACGGCGGCAGGACCAGTGCGGTCCCGGCGAGCGCGGTGACCAGGGTGAGGGCGAGCCAGGCGGCCAGGCGGGGCAGGGCGCCCTGGTGGGTGAGCCGTTCGGGCCGCAGCCCGGTGACCGCGGCCAGGGCCCACCACTGCGCGGCGGCCGCCACGGTGACGTGCAGGGCGCCGAAGCCGGCCATCGAAGCGCCCAGCACCAGGCCCGGCAGGGTCAGGCCGTGCGCCAGCAGCGCGGCGCGGCGGGCCGTGCCCGACAGGCCGCGGCGCAGGCCCACGGCGATCACGGCCCACCCGGCGGCGGTGGCCAGCCACAGCGCCAGGACGACGTCCGGTACGCCGTTCAGCGACTCCGGTCCCAGCGTCGTTTCCTTCCTCTGCCGTCTCGTCGTGTGCCGTGCCGTCGTGTGCCGTGCCGTCGTGCGACCCTCAGCGCATCAGGCCGGACTCCCAGGCCCAGACGGCGATCTCGGTGCGGTTGCGGGCGTCCAGCTTGCGCTGGACGCTGCTCAGGTGGGTCTTCACCGTCGACAGCGACACGAACAGCTCCCGGGCGATCTCGTCGTTGGTGCGGCCGCGCGCCACCAGGCGGACGACGTCCAGTTCGCGTTCGGTGAGGCCGTCGCGGACGGGACGCGGCTCGGCGGGCGGGACGGCCAGGTGCTCCAGCAGCCGGACGGTGACCGACGGCGACACCAGCGCCTCCCCGTTGGCGGCGGCCCGGACGGCCTCCACCAGCAGGGCGGGGCCGCTGTCCTTCAGCAGGAACCCGACCGCGCCGCCGCGCAGCGCCCCGTAGACGTACTCGTCCATGTCGAACGTCGTGACGATCACCACGCGCAGCGGTTCGGCGACGTCCGGTCCGGCCAGCAGGCGGGTCGCCGCCAGCCCGTCCATCCTGGGCATCCGGATGTCGAACAGGCACACGTCGGGCCGCAGCCGCCGGGCCTGCGCCACGGCCGCCGCGCCGTCGGCCGCCTCGCCCACCACCTGCATGTCGGGCTGCGAATCGATGATCATCCGGAATCCGGTCCGGACCATCTCCTGGTCGTCGGCGATCAGTACACGGATGGTCACGCGCTCGATTCTCGCAGCACCCGGGCGTCCGGAAGGACCGCCACCAGTTCCCAGCCGCCCTCCGGGCGGCGTCCGGCGCGCATCCGGCCGCCCAGCGTCTCGACGCGTTCGGACAGGCCGACCAGCCCGAACCCGCTGGACGGCAGGCGCCGTCCGCGCCCCTGACCGTTGTCGCGCACGCTGACCTCGATGCCGTCCGGCACCCGGACGACCCCGACGCTGACCTCCGTCGCGTCCGCCGCGTGCTTGCGGGTGTTGGTCAGCGCCTCCTGGACGATGCGGTGCACCGACGTGGCGATCTCGGGCGGCAGGTCGCCCAGCCCGGGGTCGACGCTGAGCGCGGCGGGCAGGTCGGTGAACCCCGCGACCAGCTCCTCCACCTGGGTCAGGTCGGCGATGGGGCGGGTGGCCGAGCCGCCGCGGCCCGGCCGTCCGGCGGCTGGGTGGTCGCGGGTGAACGAGTCGCCCGCGCCCGCCGCCGCCGACGCGCCGTCCGCGTCCGGCGCCGCGGGGCCGGTGTGCTGGGCGTCCCGCAGCAGGCCCACCATGCGGCGCATCGACGTCAGCGCCTCGGTCCCGGCCTTCTCGATCCCGGCGAAGGTGGCGTCGAGCTGCCCGGGGGTCTGCGCCGCCCCCGACTGCGCCGCGAACCGGGCGGCCTGCGCCTGCACGACGATCCCGGTGATGTGATGGGCGACGAAGTCGTGCAGGTCGCGGGCGAGTTCGAGGCGTTCGTCACGGCGCGCGTCCAGTACCGCCCGGGCCCGCCGGGCGTCCAGCGCCCGCAGGTACAGCCCGGCGCCGATGGCGACGGACACCAGCACGGCCATCGGCGCGGTCGACACCAGCAGGGCGATCGGCGTGGGCAGCGACGCCAGCTTCAGCACCGACACCCGGGCGATGACCGTCGCGGCCATCAGCGCGGTCGCCAGGACGAGCCGGTCGCGCCGGGTGCGCCACACCACCCGGACCGTGAGCACCAGCAGCGCGAAGGCCTCCACGAGCAGGCTCGGCTGGTGGACGCCATCGGGATGGGTGGCCAGCAGCGCGGTGGTCGCCGCCGACAGGCTCACCGCGATCACCGTCCAGCCGACGGTGAACCGGGTGGGCAGCGTCGCGAACATGACGACGGCGGCGACGGCGATCGTCCACAGGTCCAGCAGGGGATAGGACGGGTGGGTGGAGAACAGGCAGAGCAGCAGGAAGAACCCGGCCATGCTCCCTGCCATGACGCGGGCCAGGCAGCCGCCGACCCAGTGCACGCGCTCCAGCACCGACCTTTCCCTCATGGGCACGCAGGTTACGACCTCGGTGGTACGGACGGATCGACCATTCGGCCGATGCCGCCCCGTACAGGACCGAACCGGCGTCCGATGTGACGAACGGCTCCCTTCTCGCACGCTGGAGGCATGAACGCGATGACCTTCATCTACCTGCCGGTGGCGGCGTCGTTCGGGGCCTTCGTCGTCTACGGCGGCATCGTCATGCCCGCCCGCGAGATCGCCGACTCGGTCCGCCACCGCCGCCGCCAGACCCGGCCGCAGGACGCCGGCGTCGTCCGGGACGGCAGGGCCGTGGCGTGAACGAACCGGTCCTCGTCGGGGACGGCCTGGTCAAACGCTTCGGCCCCACGGTCGCGCTGGACGGCGTCGGCCTGGCGGTCGGCCGGGCCGAGACGGTGGCGATCATGGGGCCGAGCGGCTCGGGCAAGTCCACCCTTCTGCACTGCCTCGCCGGGATCATGAAGCCGGACGCGGGGCAGGTGCGGCTGCTCGGGCAGCGCGTCGACACGCTCGGGGAGCGGCGCCGCAGCGAGCTGCGCCGCACCCGGTTCGGGTTCGTGTTCCAGTTCGGGCAGCTGCTGCCGGAGCTGCCCGCCGTGGAGAACGTGGCGCTGCCGCTCATGCTCGGCGGCACGCCCCGGCGGGAGGCGGTGACCGCGTCCCGCGCCTGGTTCGGCCCGCTCGGCCTGGCCGGGATGGAGGGCCGCCGCCCGGGTGAGCTGTCCGGCGGGCAGGCGCAGCGGGTGGCGATCGCCCGCGCCCTGGTGACGCGCCCCGCCGTCGTGTTCGCCGACGAGCCGACGGGGGCGCTCGACCAGCGCACCGGGTACGAGACGATGCGGCTGCTGGTGGAGGCCACCCGGCAGAACGACGCCTCGCTCGTCCTGGTCACCCACGACCCGAACGTGGCGCGCTGGTGCGACCGCACCGTGGAGGTCCGCGACGGCCGCCTGCTGACCGCCGGAGCGGTGTGATGCCGGCGACTTTGGGACTCGCCTGGCGGCTGCTGCGCGGCGGCGGCCGCCGGGGCATGCTCGGCGCCCTGCTCACCCTCGCCGCCGTGGCCGTGTCGACCGGGCTGCTGCTGTTCGCCGTCGGCGCCAACCACGCCTTCGCGCAACGCGCCGACGCCGACGCCTGGCGGCACCCCGCCGAGACGTCCGCGCAGAAGGCGACGGCCGTGCAGGCGCTGTCCACCGACTATGTCCGCGACCGGCCCGTCACCATCGTCGACCTGGCCGCGCTGAACGACCGCGCGCCCGTGCCGCCCGGCATGCGGCGCTTCCCGCGTCCCGGCGAGGTGTGGGCGTCCCCGGCGCTGGCCGACCTGATGAGACGGATGCCGCCCGACCAGCTCGCCGCCCGGTTCCCGGGACGGACGCCGTCCGGCGTCCTCGGCCGGGACGCGCTCGTCCACCCGGACGAACTGGTCGCCGTGGTCGGACGCGCCCCCGGCGACCCCGCGATGACCGCCGACCGCGGCGACCGGTTCGGCAGGGAGACCGTCGCGTCGCCGAAGCGCGTCGACCGTTACGCCTCCGGGGCGGTGTCGACGGTGCCGCAGGTGTACCAGGTGCTCGTCGCCATCGCGTCGGTGCTGATGGTCGTGCCGCTGCTGGTGTTCGGCGGCGCCGCCGCCCGCCTCACCGTCGCGCGCCGCGACCAGCGGCTGGCCGCGCTGCGCCTGGTCGGCGCCACCCCCGGGCAGGTCGTCGCCGTCACCGTCGCCGAGGCGGTGCTGACGGCGCTGGCCGGGGCCGTCGCCGGGACCCTGCTGTACGCCGCGTCCGTCCCCGCGCTGACCCGGCTCACGATCGGCGGCGGAGACTGGTTCGCCGGTGACCTGTGGCCGGACGCGGCGTGGCTGGGCGCGGTGCTGGCGGCGGTGCCCGTGCTCGTCGGGATCAGCGCCGTCGTGGGACTGCGCCGCGTGGTGGTCAGCCCGCTCGGCGTCGCCCGGCGCGAGACCCCGCCGGCGCTGCGGGCGGTGCGCGGCCTGCTGCTCGTCGTGGTGCTCGTCGGGTTCGGCGCGGTGAGCGGCAGCCTCACCGGCATGGGCCGCGTCGGGCTGGTCGTGCTGCTGGTGTTCGTGACGCTGGCCTTCCTCGCGATCAACCTGGTGGGGCCGTGGGTGGTGGCGCTGATCGGCCGCCTCACCGTCGCGACCGCCCGCCGCCCCGCCCGGCTGCTGGCGGGACGGCGCCTGGTCGACGATCCCCGCGCCACCTGGCGCACCGTCGCCGGGGTCGCGCTGACCGGCTTCATCGCGGGCTTCCTGTGCCTGCTCAACCCGTCGCAGGCCGACCTGGCCGAAGGACCGCCGAACCGGCTGGAACTGGTCGTCCCGCAGGCACGGTCGGCGGCCGTGGCCGCGCAGGTGCGCGACCGGCTCGCCGGGACGTCCGCGCAGGTCACCATGCGGAGCGCCGAGCTGCCCGGGAACGACGGGCCGTCCGGGAACGACGGGCCGGCGGGGAGCGCCGCGCCGTCCCGCATCGACGTCGTGGCCGCCACGGTGCCCGGCGGCGCGGCCGCCGTCGACCGCGCCCGCACCGCGCTGACCGGCGTGGTGCCCGGAAGGCCCGCCACCACTCCGGCCGACGACGCGCCCGCCCGCCACCTGCTGGCCGACCTGCGCACCGGAGCGCTGGTCGTGCTGACGGTGTCGTTCCTCATCGCGATGACCAGCGCCGGGATCACCGGGGCGTCCGCCGTGCTGGACCGCCGCCAGACCTACGCCATGCTGCGCCTGGCGGGCACGCCCCTGCCGGTGCTGGACCGGGCGCGCCGCCAGGAGACGCTCATCCCGCTCGTCGTCATGGGCGGCGGCTCCCTGCTGACCGGCATGTTCTTCGCGCTGCCGTTCGCGGCGGGCGTCGGGACCGCCGGTGCGCTGACGCTGCTGGCGTTCGTGGCGCTCGGCTTCGCCGGGATCTTCGGCGCGAGCGCGCTGAGCCGTCCCCTGCTGCGCTCGGTCACCACCGACCCGGCACCTCGCCCCGACTGACACGGCCGGAAATGCGCGTGCGTCGCCGGTGCCGCACCCGAAAGACTCGGACGCGTGACCGACTTCTCCTGGCTGGGACGGCCCATCGACGCACGGCACCTGTTCGCGCCCGAACGGCGTGCCCTCCTGACCCTGCTGCGGGATCTGGACCCGGCCGGCTGGGCACGCGAGGCCGTGCCCGGCTGGACGGTCAAGGACGTCGCCGCGCACCTGCTCGGCGACGACTACGGCCGCCTGGCGCACGACCGCGACGGCCACGCGGATCCCGGCACCGCGCCGCAGCCCGGCGAGCGGTTCGAGGCGTTCATCCACCGGATCAACCAGCAGTGGGTGGACGCCGCCGGCCGGCTCAGCACCCGCTCCCTCGTCGAGACGCTGGAGATGACCGGACGGCAGATCGCCGACCTGTGGCAGCGGTCTGACCCCCACGGATCGAGCCGGGCGGTGAGCTGGGCCGGAGCCGACCCGGCCCCGCTGTGGCTGGACTGCGCCCGCGACTACACCGAGTACTGGACGCACCGGCAGCAGATCCGGCTGGCGGTGGGCCTGGAGGACGAGCGTCCGCCCGAGCCGCTGCTCGACACCTTCATGCGGGCGCTGCCGCACACGCTGCGGGACGTCGCGGCGGACGAGGGCACGCAGGTCCAGGTGCGCGTCGACGGCCTGGGCGCGTGGACGGCGACCGCCACCGCCGGGGGCTGGTCGCTGGCCCCGCCGCCGTCGGCCGCGCCCGCCGCCGTCGTCCATCTGGACCCGGTCACCGCGTGGCGGCTGTGCGTGCGGATGGTCCAGCCCGACGTGGCCGTGGCGCGTGCCCGGATGGAGGGCGACACGCGGCTCGGCGCCGCCGCCTGCCGCATCCTGTCCATCATCCGCTGACGGGGCGTCCACGGCTCGAACGTGCGTTCGGGAAATGTCGGCGGCGGTCGGTAGGTTCAGGTGTGTCAGCCGGGTGAGCAGGGAATACACGTCGAACCTCTGGGCTTGCGACGTACGTATGCACCTGTGACGCCCATTGGCGCGTGGCTTGCTCGACCCTCCGGGCAGCAGGAAGGGGAAGTGGCAGTGAGCGAACCGGCCCGCACGTTCCATCTCACCCACCCGTGGCTGTACGGCCCCGCCGAACGAACCCTGATCGAGCCCTGGCTGACCTCGCTGTCCGGCCTGGTGCTCAACGCCTACGACGAGGTGGAGGAGCCCGTCGTCGTCCCGGTGCCGAGCGAGCCCGAGACCGTGCGGGTGCTCGTCCCGACGCGCCTGCTCCGTCCCGAGGAGTACGCACTGGTGGAGCCCGTGGCCGCCTGACGACATCTCAAATACCAAGACACATTTCTCATAATGTGAGCAAGCGGTCTAGGGTGGGGCCTCCGACGACGCAGGAGGCTCCATGTCCGCACGAGGCACCTACACGCATGGACACCACCAGACCGTGCTGAGCTCCCACCGGTGGCGCACGGTCGAGAACTCGGCCGCCTACCTGGTGGAGCACCTTCGTCCCGGATCCCGCGTGCTGGACGTGGGCTGCGGCCCCGGCACCATCACCGTCGGCATGGCCGAGCTGGTGGCGCCCGGCCACGTCACCGGGCTGGACGCCGCCGAGCAGGTACTGCGGGACGCCGCCCGGTTCGCCGAGGAACGCCGGGCCGGCAACGTGACCTTCGTGACCGGCGACGTCTACGCGCTCGACTTCCCCGACGACACGTTCGACGTCGTCCACGCCCACCAGGTGCTGCAGCACCTCGACGACCCGGTGCGCGCGCTGCGCGAGATGCGGCGGGTGTGCCGGCCCGGCGGCGTCGTGGCCGCCCGCGACGCCGACTTCGGCACCATGGCCTGGTACCCCGAGCCGCCCGGCATGGACGCCTGGCTGCCCGTCTACTACAGGGTGGCGCGCGGCAACGGCGGCGAGCCGGACGCCGGGCGGCGCCTGGTGACCTGGGCCCGGCAGGCGGGCCTCACCGACATCACCGCCACCGCGTCCAGCTGGTGCTTCGCGACCCCCGAGGAACGCCGGTGGTGGAGCGAGTCGTGGGGCGGGCGCATGGTCCGCTCGTCGGTCGCCGACACCGCCGTCTCACACGGCCACGCCACCCGCGACGACCTGCGACGCGTCCACGAGGGCTGGCAGGAGTGGGCCGCCGCCGAGGACGGCTGGTTCGCCGTCACCCACGGCGAGATCGTCTGCCGCGCCGGCTGACCGGGTCATGCCGGGCGGCGGCGCGGCGTCATGACCCGCCCGATCGCCTTGCGGGCCACGGCGAACGCCGCCGACACCGCCGGATCGGGATGGTTCCTGCCCTTGCGCCAGTACCGCTGGGCGAGCCTGCGGTTGCCGGTCGAGGCGTAGACGCGGCCGAGATGCGCGTACGCGGACCCGACCATCTCGGGTGACGCGGCGTCGGAGGCGATGACCCGGTGCAGGGCGTCCTCGGCGTCCTCCGGCGGCTGGACCAGGCACCCGAGATGGAACGCCGCCTCCACCGCCACCGCCGGATCGTCCGACCCGAGCGCCACCTCGTAGGCGTCGACGGCGGCGCGCATGTCGAGGAACCGCCCGGCCAGCCCGCCGAGCACCAGCGCCGCGCGCGGCGCGTGCTCGGGATGGCCGATATCGATGACGCGCTGGAAGGCCCGCGCCGCCGACACCGCCGAGAACCGTTGCGAATGGACGACGCCGACCTCGTACCAGGCCCGCGACGCCACGTCCGCGTCACCGAGCTCGGCCGCCAGCTCCCACAGCGCCAGGGCCGACAGCCCGTCGCCGCAGATCTCGCTGTCGAGCACGCCGAGGTTGAAGGCGATCCGCGCCGCCTCGGCGCCGCCGCGCTGGACGTGGCCGAGGCACGCGTCGCGGACCCGCTCGACGAGATCGTCCCGTCCGGCCCGGCACAGGAACCGGGCCGCGGGGACGACGGCCTCGGCCACCCCTTCCTCGGTGACCTCGGCGGCGGACTCGGCCTCGAAGACCCCGACGCAGGAGTCCACGAACCGGTGCCGTTCGGCGGCGTCCTCGGCGAGCGCCGCCAGCTTGGTCGCCGCCAGCACGGCGTAGCGGGGCGCGCGCCCGGCGAGCGCGGCCAGGTAGGCCGGCACCGCCGCCTCCGGCTCGCCGGCGTGCTCGGCGATCAGCCCGGCGCAGTAGGCCGCCCACTCGCGCGTCGGGCTGGCGGCCTCGGCCATCAGATGCCGCATCAGCGGCTCGACGCCCGGTATCGCCCACGGCCCGCCCGGCCGCATCCCGTCCCCGATCGCCACGGCGATCAGGTGGGCGGCCTGGCGGGTCACCGGGTCGGCGCTGTTCAGCACCTCAGCGAACAGGCGGGCGGCATGGTCGTCGTCCCGGCGGGCGATCGCGAACTGCGCCTCCAGGACGTGCGCCTGCGCCACGTCCTGGGGCTGCAGCCCGACCGGATGCCGCCTGGCCTCGGCCAGCAGCGCGACGGCCGTCTCCTCGTCGCCCCGCGCCAGCCGCACCCGGGCCAGCTGCAGCTTCAGCCGGGGCGCGAACAGGTACTCGCGCTCGATCGCCTCGGTCAGCAGCCGCTCGGACTCGTCCAGCTCGCCCTTCATCACGAGCAGCACCGACAGCTCCACCACGGCGTCCGCCGTGTGGAACGGGGAGTCCCAGGCGATGATCCGTCTGAGCACGCGTTCCGCCTCGCCGGTCTCACCGGCGCGCCTGAGCAGCGCGACCAGCGCCAGCCCGTCGTAGGGCGCGCTCAGCGCGTCCCCCCACTCGAAGGCGATCCGCATGGCCTCGATGACGCCGGGCTCGTCGCCGAGACGTTCACGCAGCCCCGCCAGCTTGTGCGCGGCCCGCGCCGTCACCTCGCGGTGACCCGCGGCGACCGCCTTCTCCAGCAGGGCGCGGGCCTGGTCGGGGGCGTTGTCGCGGCACAGGTCGGCCAGCGCCAGCATCGCGCGCGGCGCGGTCGCGAAGTGGTCCTCGCGCAGGATCCGCTCCAGCGCGGCGCGCCCCGCCGGCACGTCGCCGTCCTCCAGGATCGCCTCGGCCAGGTACCAGCGGGCCACGGCCGCCGCGTCGGCGTCGTCGCCGCGGGCGGCCTGCCGCCAGGCCCGCCGCGCCAGCTCCGGGTCGCCGTGCCGGGCGAACCACGCCGCCTTGCCGATCGCCACCGCCTCCAGCGGCGTCACCTGCGCCAGCCGCTCGGCGCCCTCGTCCACCGTCGGCAGCGCGGGCAGCAGCACCCGGCCGACCTGGTCGGCGAGCGCGTACCGGCCCGGGCCGTCGGGGAGCAGCAACGCCGGTTCGGCGCACGCCTCGTCCAGCGCCTCGGCGAACTCCTCGCGCGTCAGCGCCGGATGCGGCCGCAGCGCGGACATGCGGCGCGCGGCCTGCGGATAGAGCCGGTCGGCCGGAACCGACGTGCCCGCCGCCTGCCACCAGTCGAACATCGCCATCACCGTGGCGTAGCAGGCGGGGCACTCGGTGAGGGCCGCGTCGAGCCGCCGCCTGAGCCTGCCCGCCAGTTCGAGCTCGTCCTCGTACTGCTGGAGCGGATCGCTCCACATGTCCCCGCCGGTTCCCATGGCAGCTCCTCGGAGAACGGACTGTAACCAGAGAGATGCTCTCCGCATCGACGCTACGCCGCGACGGGGTCTCGCGCGGCCAAACCGCGTGAATCGCA
Source organism: Actinomadura miaoliensis (assembly GCF_039536785.1). Lineage (NCBI taxonomy): Bacteria > Bacillati > Actinomycetota > Actinomycetes > Streptosporangiales > Thermomonosporaceae > Actinomadura > Actinomadura miaoliensis. Next base: position 135,891 of record NZ_BAAAZG010000039.1, on the reverse strand, counting down.
CCCACCCGGTGCGGGGCGAGGTCAGAACGGGCCGGTGAGGTCGCCCAGCTTGTCGGTGAGCTGCAGGTTGTGGGAGTAGTCGACCGGGACGGTGACGACCGAGACCCCGTCGTCGCTCAGGGCCTTGCGCAGTGTCGGCAGCAGCTCGTCCGCCGACCCGACGCGGTAGCCCCGGGCGCCGAAGCTCTCGGCGTAGGCGACGAAGTCGGGATTGCGGAACCGGATGTGGGAGCTGGCCCCCAGCTCCAGGTCCATCTTCCACTCGATCAGCCCGTACGCCTCGTCCTCCCAGATCAGCACGGTGATCGGGACGTTCTCGCGGACGGCGGTCTCCAGCTCCTGGGAGTTCATCAGGAACGCGCCGTCGCCTGTGGCGGCCAGCACCCGGCGGTCGGGGTGGGCCAGCTTGGCGGCGATCGCGCCCGGCACGGAGAAGCCCATGGACGACAGGCCGTTGGAGACCAGCAGGGTGTTCGGCTCGTAGGTGGGGTAGAGGCGCGCCATCCACATCTTCACGGCGCCGGTGTCGGCCAGCACGATGTCGTGGCGGCCCATGGCCGCGCGGATGTCGGCGACGACGCGGCGCGGCGACAGCGGGAAGCCGTCCTCGGCGCGGCCCTGCTCCAGTTCGGCGTGCAGCAGCTCGCGGATCTTGCGGCCGGTGCCGTTGACGTCGAACCGCCGGTGCACCGCGTCGGCGAGGGCGCGCAGCGAGCGCGAGATGTCGCCCTGGATGCCGACCTCGACGGCGTAGTGGTCGTCCACCTCGGCGGGGAACCCGTGAATGTGGATGATCTTCTTGTCGCCGTTCGGATTGATCTTCACCGGGTCGAACTCCTGCAGTTCGTATCCCACGGCGATGATCACGTCCGCCTCGTCGAATCCATGGTTCACGTAGTCGTGGCGCATGAACCCGAAGGCGCCCAGAGCGTTGGGGTGGTCGTCGGGGAAGACGCCCTTGCCGTTGAACGTGGTGGCCACCGGCAGGCCGAGCGTCTCGGCGAAGTGCACGAGGGCCTGGCTCGCCCGGTAGCGGGTGGCGCCGTGCCCGGCCAGGACGATCGGCCGCCGCGCCATCGCCAGCACGTCGGCGGCGCGGGCGATCTGCGCCGGTGACGCGTCCTGGGGGCGCACCACGTTCACCGGCAGCGGACCCAGGTCGGAGGGCACCTTGGCGGCCTCCACGTCCTCGGGGATCGCCAGGTAGACGGCGCCGGGCCGCTCGGTCTGCGCGGTCTTGAACGCCTTGCGCACCATCTCCGGCAGGGCCTGCGCGGTCGGCGCCAGCTCGGCCCACTTGGTGATGGGACGGAACAGCGACACCAGGTCGACGATCTGGTGCGACTCCTTGTAGATGCGATCCAGGCCGACCTGCGCGGAGATCGCCACCAGGGGCGTGCTGTTGGTGGTCGCGTCGGCCACGCCGAGCTGCAGGTTGATGGCGCCGGGGCCGAGGGTGGCCGAGGCGACGCCCGCGCGTCCGGTCAGCCGCCCGTAGATCTCCGCCATGAACGCCGCGCCCTGCTCGTGGCGCACCAGCACGTAGCGGATCGGGGAATCCCTCAGGGCGTCGATGAAGTGGATGTTCTCCTCGCCCGGGATCCCGAAGACGTACTCGACGCCCTCGGCCTCCAGGGTGCGGACCAGCAATCGGGCTGCGTCGGCCTCGGCCTGCGCGGACATGGTGAAACCCTTCCCGGTGGGGCTGCGTCACTCACCCGCTGCAGCACCCCGGCGGACCCACGCATTCCGCCCCCACCTATGACCTCGACGACAGCACGCCCTAGTCGACGAGGTCGCGGAGGGTGCGGAGGGTGGGTTCGTCGCGGACGCCGGCGATCAGGAGGGTGGTGACGGGGCTGTCGCGCCACAGCTGGAGGCGTTCCTTGATGCGGCCGATGGGGCCGAGCAGGGAGATGGCGTCGGCCAGTTCGTCGGGGACGGCCTTGATCGCCTCGTCGCGGCGGCCGTCCAGGAACAGCTCCTGGACGCGGGCGGCCTGGTCGGCGTAGCCGAGCCGGCCGATCAGGTCGAGGTGGAAGTTGCGGTCGCGGGCGCCCATGCCGCCGATGTAGAACGCCAGCGGGATCTTGGCGAACTCGAGCGCGGCGGCCAGGTCGTCGGTGACGATCGTGGTGACGGTGGCGGCGATCTCGAAGCCCGGCGGGCGGCCCGCCAGCGACGCGCCGAACAGCGGCTCGATCTTGGACGGGTCGACGAACAGCGGCAGCCAGCCCTGGGTGAGCTCGGCGGCGAGCGCGATGTTCTTCGGGCCTTCGGCGCCGAGGTAGATGGGGATCTCGGGACGCACCGGGTGCACGATCGACTTCAGCGGCTTGCCCAGCCCGGTGCCGCCCGGGTAGGGCAGCGGGTAGTGGGGGCCCGCGCTGGTCACGGGGGCCTCGCGGCGCCAGACCTGGCGCATGATGTCGATGTACTCGCGGGTGCGCGCGAGCGGCTTGGGGAACGGGACCCCGTACCAGCCCTCCACGACCTGCGGCCCGGAGGCGCCCACGCCCAGGATCAGCCGTCCGCCCGACAGGGCGTCGAGGGTGAGGGCCTGCATGGCGGTCGCGACGGGGGTGCGGGCCGACAGCTGGGCCACGGCGGTGCCCAGTCGGATCCGCTTGGTGCGGGCGGCGTACCAGGTCAGCGGGGTGAAGGCGTCCGAGCCGTACGCCTCGGCGGTGAACACCGCGTGGTAGCCGAGCCGTTCGGCGGCCAGCACCGTCTCGGTCTGGTCGTCGGGGTCGCGCTGCCAGTAGCCGACGTTGATGCCGAGCTTGAGGTCCGCGGTCACTGTGGCACCCTCCGGGGTCGTTGCGCACCGCGATACTAGAACACGTTCTAGTTGGTGGGGAAGGCGGCTGCGGAGACGGATCGGGGCCGCGGCCTCGCGGCCACGGCCCCGGTCGGCGGCGCGTCAGCGAACCCGGGCAGGGAGGGCGGGCGGACGCGCCGGGCGGACTATGCGGTGCGTGCGGTGCCGAGCAGGGCCCGCCAGCCCTCCGCGGACAGGATCAGCGCTGGGCCGGACGGGTCCTTGGAGTCGCGGACCGCACACAGACCGTCCGGCAGCGCCGCCACTTCGACGCACTGGTCTCCGCTACCGCTGTATGAGGACGTGCGCCACTGGGCGCGGGCGAGATCGCGTTGCAGGTTGTTCACGGGCTGCTCCCTGCTGCCTCGACGATGAGGTGCGCGGAATCCTCGGGGGACAACGCCGCCTCGACGATGCGATCGAAGCGACGCCTGTGTACGCCTGTTTCCTCTGCGCTTTCGACGTAAACGTCACCCATGGTGCCTTCGACGTAGGCGATATCGGGGTCTGCCGGGTCCGGAAAGGAAAGGATCGTGAACCGCCCGTCGAGCCCCGCGTGCTCGCCCGCGCCGTACGGCAGCACCTGCACCGTCACGCGGGGTCGTTCCGCCATCACGGCCAGTGCCCTGAGCTGGGCGTTCATCACCGGAGCCCCGCCGATCGGCCGGTGCAGCACCGCCTCGTCCAGCACCACGTGCAGCAGCGGCGCGTTCGGCCGTTCGAGCAACTTTTGCCGTACCTTGCGCGCGACGATGCGGCGTTCGATCTCCGTGGACCCGGGCAGCATCCGCCCGGCGGTGATCACCGCGCGGGCGTACTCCTCGGTCTGCAGCAGCCCGTGCACCAGCTGCGGGTCCCAGGTGCGGATGTCGGACGCCTCGTCCTCGAGCGCGACGTAACTTCCGGCGAAAACGTCGGCGTAAGCGGTCCACCAGCCGCGCTGGCCCGCCTCGCGCGCCAGCGTCATCAGGGCGTCCCGGTCGGGGCTGGGCACCCCGTACAACTCCAGCATCCGGGCGACGTCGCCGACCTTCGGCCGGGTCTGCCCCGTCTCCACCCGCGACACCGTGGCCCGGGACCAGTCGAGCCGGTCCGCCACGTCCTGCAACGTCAGGCCCAGTTCCTCGCGCAGCCGGCGCAGTTCCCGGGCCAGGCGACGACCTCGTACGGTCGGCCGATATGTCATGAGGGCAGAGTCTGTCGTTTCGGTCGGCACCTCTCAACGCGATTGCCGAAGCCGGTAAGGGCAATCTCGCCAACGGTGTTGCGCAAATGAGATTCTCACGCGAGGCTCATGGAAGTGTAACCACAGGGGGACCCACAGTAACGGGACGATTGATGACCGCGTAGTCGGCCGAGACCTTTCGATCGCGGGGAGGGCCCGTGCACAGCTCGTCAGAACTCATCCATGACACCTCGCCGCCGCGCGCGGTGCCGACCGAGGAGCCCGGCATCCGCGCGGGCTGGGCCTGGTCCCTGCCGCGCGGCCCGGCGTGCGCCCGCCATGCCAGGACGCTGCTGGCCGACGCGCTCGCCGAGCTGGGGGTGCCCCGCGACCCGATCGCCGACGCCAAGCTGATGGTGAGCGAGCTGGCCACCAACGCCTACCAGCACGCCGCCGATTACGGCCCGCATGAATTGTGGCTGGCGGTCGATGACGACGCGCGGCCCCCCGCGGAGGTCCGCTGCGCGGTGTTCGACGCCTTCGTCGACGCCCGGCTGCCCGGCTATTCGTGGACGTCCGGTGACTGCGGCCGGGGCCTGAGCATCGTCGCCGAGATGTCGCAGGGCCGCTGGGGGCTGCTGCACACGCTGTCGCGTCTGGGGACGCCCGTGCCGGGCAAGGCGGTGTGGTTCGTCGTGCCCACCCGTGTCGCCTGACGCCCCGGCCCCCTGACGCCCCGGCCGTCCCGCGACCGGACGTTGGGCATTTCACGTGGTCGCCGCTTGGGTGGTTCCGGGTGGTATGTCATGCTGTGCAGTCGACGGACGCGGAGGAACCCGGTGTGAATCCGGGGCTGTGCCCGCAACTGTGACCGGGGAGTTCTCCCCCCGCGCAAGGCCACGGCGGCGACGCTGGAAGGCCGGGGGAGCGGTGCCGTCCCTGACCGGGACCGGTGCCGGAACGTCGATCCGGGAGCCAGGAGACTCCGGCCGTCGCAGCTGACCGCCACGGGCGTGGACACCCGAGGGGAAGGATGATGAGGCATGCCCCGTCTGATGGGCCGATGAGCCGCCCGGCCGCCGATGGGGGGACGACCCCCCGCACCCCCCACACTCACCGCTACCCCTTCTCCGCCGTCGTCGGGATGACCGATCTCAAGCTCGCGCTGCTGGTCAACGCGGTGTCGCCGGGTGTGGGCGGGGTGCTGGTGCGCGGCGAGAAGGGCACCGCCAAGTCGACGATCGTGCGGGCGCTCGCCGGGTTGCTGCCGCCGGTGCGGGTGGTGGACGGCTGCCGGTTCTCCTGCGACCCCGACGCCCCCGACCCCGGCTGCCCCGACGGCCCGCACACCGGGCACGACGCGCGGCGACGGCCCGCCCGCCTGGTGGAGCTGCCCGTCGGCGCGTCCGAGGACCGGCTCACCGGCTCGCTCGACATCGAACGGGCGCTCACCGAGGGCGTGAAGGCGTTCGAGCCGGGCCTGCTCGCCGCCGCGCACCGCGGGGTGCTGTACGTCGACGAGGTGAACCTGCTGCACGACCACCTGGTCGACCTGTTGCTGGACGCCGCCGCGATGGGCGAGTCGTACGTCGAGCGCGAGGGCGTGTCGGTGCGGCACGCGGCGCGGTTCCTGCTGGTCGGCACCATGAACCCGGAAGAGGGCGAGCTGCGCCCGCAGCTGCTGGACCGCTTCGGGCTCACCGTCGAGGTCGCCGCCACCCGCGACCCGGACGAGCGCGCCGAGGTGGTGCGGCGCCGGCTGCGCTTCGAGGAGTCCCCGGCCGCCTTCGCCGCCGCGTGGGCCGACGAGGAGGCCGCGCTGGCCGCCCGGATCGCCGCCGCGCGCGACCGGCTGCCCGGGGTGGAGCTGACCGACGCGGCGCTGCGCCAGATCACGGCCGTGTGCGCCGCGTTCGAGGTGGACGGGCTGCGCGCCGACCTGGTGACCGCGCGGGCCGCGATCGCGCTGGCCGCCTGGCACGGCCGTACCGCGGTGAGCACCGAGGACGTGCGCACGGCGGCGCGGCTGGCCCTGCCGCACCGGCGCCGCCGCGACCCGTTCGACGCCCCCGGCCTCGACACGCGCAAGCTGGACGAGGTGCTCGACGAGCACGACGACCGGCCCCCCGAGCCCCCCGACGGCGACGGCCCGCCCCCGCCCGGAGGCCCCGGCGGTGGCGGGCTGCCCGACACGTCCCCCGACACGTCCCCCGATGCACCGTCGCCGGAGACCCCGGAGGCGGGCGGCGCCGACGGCGGTTCGGGTGCGGGCGGTTCGGGTGGCGCCGGTCCGCGGCGCGAGGACGAGCCCGCGCCCGCCGACGCCGCCTACAGGCCGCGCCTGTTCACCGTCCCGGGCACCGGCACCGGCGCGCCCGGCCGCCGCTCGAAGGCGCGCAGCCCGCACGGCCGCGTCTCCGGCGCCCGTCCCGGCTCGCGCGGCCTGCATCTGACCGCCACGCTGCGCGCCGCCGCCCCGTACCAGCGCGCCCGCGGCCGTACCGGGCCCGGCCTGGTCGTCGCGGCCGAGGATCTGCGCGAGGCGGTGCGGGACGGACGCGAGGGCAACCTCGTGCTGTTCGTCGTCGACGCCAGCGGGTCGATGGCCGCGCGGCAGCGGATGCGCGCGGTGAAGGGCGCGGTGCTCAGCCTGCTGCTGGACGCCTACCAGCGCCGCGACAAGGTGGGCCTGATCACCTTCCGGGGACGGGACGCCACGCTGGTGCTGCCGCCCACCTCGTCGGTCGAGGCGGGGGCGCGCCGCCTGGAGCGGCTGCCCACCGGCGGCCGCACACCGCTGACCGCCGGGCTGCTGCGCGCCGCCGAGGTGCTGCGCGTCGAGCGGCTGCGCGATCCGTCCCGGCGTCCGCTGCTGGTCGTGGTGACCGACGGCCGCGCCACCCACGGCCCCGATCCGGCCGCCGCCGCGGCCCGGCTCGGCGACGTGGCCTCCGTCGTGGTCGACTGCGAGTCGGGGCCGGTGCGCCTGGGGCTGGCGGCCGAGCTGGGCGGGCGGCTGGGCGCGGAGGTCGTCCGGCTGGAGCACCTGGCCGCCGGGTCCCTGGCCGGAGTCGTCCGGGGCGCCAGGACGGCGCCCGACCGCAGCGCCTGGAGAAGGGGAGCCTAGGCATGCCGCAGGGGAAGCCGGAGCAGGTGCCCGACGACGGGCTGACGACGCGGCAGCGCCGCAACCGGCCGCTGGTGATCGTGCACACCGGGCCCGGCAAGGGCAAGTCGACCGCCGCGTTCGGGCTGGCGCTGCGGGCCTGGAACCAGGGCTGGCCGATCGGGGTGTTCCAGTTCGTCAAGTCCGCCAAGTGGCGCATCGGCGAGGAGCGGGCGCTGCGCGTGCTCGGCGACAGCGGCGAGGGCGGCCCGGTCACGTGGCACAAGATGGGCGAGGGCTGGTCGTGGATCCGCCGCCCCGGCACCGAGGCCGACCACGAGGCCGACGCGCGCGAGGGCTGGGAGCAGATCAAGCGTGACCTGGCCGCCGAGACGTACCGGCTGTACGTGCTGGACGAGTTCACCTACCCGATGAAGTGGGGATGGGTGGACGTGGACGACGTCATCACCGCGCTCCGGGAGCGGCCGGGGCGGCAGCACGTGGTCATCACCGGGCGGGACGCCGATCCGCGGCTGGTGGAGTTCGCCGACCTGGTCACCGAGATGGGCAAGATCAAGCACCCGATGGACCGCGGCCAGAAGGGCCAGAAGGGCATCGAATGGTGAGCGTGCCCGCGGGGGGCCCGGCATGAGCGTTCCTCGTCTGGTCGTCGCGGCACCCGCCTCTGGGAGCGGCAAGACGACCGTTGCCACGGGGCTGATGGCGGCGTTCGCGGCACGGGGCCTCGCGGTGTCCCCCCACAAGGTGGGGCCGGACTACATCGACCCGGGGTACCACGCGTTGGCGACCGGACGTCCCGGCCGTAACCTCGACCCCTGGCTGACGTCCGAGGAGCTCGTCGCGCCGCTGCTGCTGCACGGCGCGGCAGGGGCGGACGTGGCGGTCATCGAGGGCGTCATGGGCCTGTACGACGGTTTCACCGGCGCCGGTGTGGACGACTCCGGGGGAGACTTCGCGTCCACCGCCCACGTCGCCGCGCTGCTGGACGCGCCCGTCGTCCTGGTGGTGGACGCGGCGGCGGCGTCGGGCCGTTCCGTGGCGGCCACCGTGCACGGCTTCCGTACGTTCGGGAACGTGCGGTTCGGCGGGGTCGTCCTGAACCGGATCGGGTCGGACGCGCACGAGCGGATGTGCCGTGACGCCCTGGCGGAAGTCGGCCTGCCCGTGCTGGGCGCGCTACGGCGTCACGATGACATCGCCACCCCGTCCCGGCACCTGGGGCTCATCCCGGCGGCGGAACGCGACGCCGACGCGGTCGCCACGGTGCGGCGCATGGGGGAGCTGGTCGCCGAATCCTGCGACCTTGACGCCGTCCTGGCAGTGGCACGTTCCGCCCCGCCTCTGCAAGCCGCCCCCTGGGAGCCCCCTGCCGCAGAGCAGGTCCAGGGGCGGCGGCCAAGGATCGCGGTCGCCGGCGGCCCGGCGTTCACGTTCGGCTACGCCGAGAACGAGGAGTTGCTGGAGGCGGCGGGCGCCGAGGTCGTCCGGTTCGACCCGCTGCGCGACGAGCACCTGCCGTCCGGCACGCGGGGCGTGGTGATCGGCGGCGGGTTCCCCGAGATGTACGCGGCGGAGCTGTCGGCCAACGAGCCGCTGCGTCGCGAGCTGGCGTCGTTCACCGGCCCCGTCTACGCCGAGTGCGCGGGCCTGCTGTATCTGGCGCGCGAGCTGGACGGCGCGCCGATGTGCGGGGTGCTGGGCGACGTGACCGCGACGATGGCCCCGCGGCTGACGCTGGGCTACCGGTCGGCGGTCGCGGTGTCGGATTCGGTGGTGGCGCGCACAGGCGAACGGGTGCGCGGGCACGAGTTCCACCGCACCGTCACCGACCCCGGCCACGGCTCCACGGCGGCGTGGCAGTGGTCGCCGTCCGGGCCGGCGGGGTTCGTGCAGGGCGCGTGCGTCGCGTCCTATCTTCACCTGCACTGGGCCGGTATGCCGCACTTCGCACAGAGAATGGTGGACTCCTGCCGATGACGCCGCCGATGACCCGGCCGATGACCCGACCCGTGGGAGGCGGCACGTGAGCGCCTTCAGCGAGCCCGTCCCGCTCGAAGGGGAGCGGGTGGTGCTGCGCCCCTTGACGGCGGACGACACCGCCGCGCCGGCCGAGGGGCACCTGCCTCAGCGGGACGGCACCGGCGCGCACTTCGCCGTGACCGACCGCGACAGCGGGACGCCCGCCGGGACGATCGACCTGTCGCGCGTGGACGCGTCGCGGCAGACCTGCGAGGTCGGCTTCGCCATACGTCCGTCCTGGCGCGGACGCGGCTTCGCCACCGAGGCGTTGACCTTGGTCTCGCAGTGGGCGCTGCGCGCGTGCGGCCTGCACCGGGTCGAACTGCGCGCCCCCGGCACCGACCACGCCTGCCAGCGGGTGGCCGAGAAGGCGGGCTTCCGGCGCGAGGGCGTCGCGCGCGGCGCCGGACGCGGACCCGACGGCCGGCCGCACGACCAGGTCGTCTTCGGCCTCCTCCGCACCGACCTGGACGACACGCCGCGTGCGGACCCGCCGCGTCTGGTCGGTCTGGGAGTCGGGCCGGGCGACCCGGAGCTGGTCACCGCCAAGGCGGTGCGGATCCTGGGCGAGGCCGACGTGGTGCTGGTTCCGGTGATGGCGCTGGACGAGGAGGGCCGGGCCGAATCGGTCGTCCGCACCTACACCGGCAAGGCCGAACGGGTCGTGTTCGCGTTGAACGACCGTGGCGGCGTCACCGGGCGGCGGGCGGCGGCCTGGGACGGGGCGGCCGACCGCGTCCTGCGCGCCTTCGCCGACGGCGCGCGGACGGTCGCGTTCGCCACCATCGGCGACCCCAACGTGTACTCCACCTTCACCTACCTCGCCCAGACCGTGCGCGAGCGGCGCCCGGACACGGTCGTGGAGACCGTCCCCGGCATCACCGCCATGCAGGACCTGGCGGCGCGTTCGGGCACCGTGCTCGCCGAGGGCGCCGAGTCGGTGGGGCTGGTGCCGCTGACCGGCGGCGTGGCCGCGTTCCGCGACGCCCTGGACGCCTGCGACACGGTCGTGGCCTACAAGTTCGGCTCGGTCGCCGACGAGGTGATCGGCACGCTCAAGGACGCGGGACGGCTGGACGACGCGGTCTACGGCGCGCGGCTCGGCCTGCCCGGCGAGGACGTGCGGCCCGCCCGCGACATCGGCGGGCCCGTCCCGTACCTGTCCACGCTGATCGTGCCCGGCCGCCGCACCACCCGAGGAGGAAAGATCGTATGACGGGCCCACGGGTGACCGGACGGGTGCTGTTCGTGGGCGCCGGGCCGGGCGCCGCCGACCTGCTGACGTTCCGCGCGGCCCGCGCCATCGCCGCCGCCGACGTGGTGATCTGGGCGGCCAGCCTGGTGCATCCGGACGTGCTGGAGCACGCCCGCCCGGACGCGGAGATCGTCGACTCGGCGACGCTGCCGATGGAGGGCGTCCTGCCGTACTACGAGCGCGCCGCCGCCGAGGGGCTCACCGTCGCCCGCGTCCACTCCGGCGACCCGGCGCTGTGGGGCGCGCTGCAGGAGCAGCTCGACCGCTGCCGCGAGCTGGGCCTGGAGACCGAGGTGGTCCCGGGCGTCTCCAGCTTCAGCGCGGTCGCGGCGGCCGTGGAGCGCGAGCTGACCATCCCCGAGGTGGCGCAGTCGGTGATCCTGACCCGGCTGGGCGGCGGCAAGACGCCGATGCCGCCGGGGGAGGAGGTCCGCGAGTTCGCCCGGCACGGCGCGACCATGGCGTTGTTCCTGTCGGCGGCCCGGTCCGGGCAGCTGCAGGACGAGCTGCTGGAGGGCGGCTACCCCGAGGACACCCCCTGCGTGGTGGCCTACCAGTGCACCTGGCCGGACGAGCTGATCGTCCGCTGCGCGCTGGGCGAGCTGGCCGCCACCATCAAGGCGCACAGACTGTGGAAGCACACGCTGGTGCTGGTCGGCCCCGCCCTGGCCGCCGAGGGCACCCGCTCGCACCTGTACCACCCCGGTCATTTCCACGGTTTCCGGCGCGCCGAGCCCGCGGCCCGCCGCCGGCTCAGGGAGGCTCGACGCCCATGACTCGCGGAGGGCGGCCATGAGCGACGACAGCAGGGAGCTGAGGGAACCGGACCTGCCGCGCACGATGAAGGTGCGGCAGAAGGCGTTGCGGACGGGGTGGACGACCGGCACGTGCGCGTCGGCGGCGGCCAAGGCGGCGACGCTGCTGCTGCGCGGCGAGGAACTGCCCGGGTACGTGGAGGTCGCGTTGCCGTCCGGCAACCGGGTCACGTTCCGGGTGGAGGAGACCGGCGTGGACACCGGGCGCGACCGGGCGCGGGCGGTGGTGGTCAAGGACGCGGGCGACGACCCCGACGTCACGCACGGCGCGCACATCACCGCGGACGTGTCGTGGCGGGACGAGCCGGGCCTCGACCTGGACGGCGGCGAGGGCGTCGGCGTGGTCACCAAGCCGGGCCTGGGACTGGAGCTCGGCGGTCCGGCGATCAATCCCGTCCCGCGCAAGATGATCACTCAGGCGGTGGCGGAGGCGCTGGCCGACGCGCCGCTGGACGGCCCGCCCGACCCGCGGGCGGTCGCCGACCCCGCCACCGGGCGGGGCGTCCGCGTGGTGATCTCGGTGCCCGACGGGGAGCGGATGGCGCGCAAGACCACCAACAAGCGCCTGGGCATCCTCGGCGGCATCTCCATCCTGGGCACGACCGGGATCGTCCGGCCGTTCTCCACCGCGTCGTGGCGGGCCAGCGTCGAGCAGGCGGTGTCGGTCATGGCGGCGCAGGGCGAGACGACGCTGGTGCTGTGCACGGGCGGCCGCACCGAGAAGGGCGCGATGAAGCTGCTGCCGCGCCTGCCGGAGGTGTGCTTCGTGGAGGTGGGCGACTTCACCGGGGCGGCGCTGCGGCGCGCGGTCGAGCACGGGCTGACGCAGGTGGTGTTCGTCGGCATGGCGGGCAAGCTCACCAAGCTCGCCTCCGGGGTGCTGATGACGCACTACACGCGCTCGCGCGTCGACACCGGGCTGCTCGGCGAGATCACCACCGCGATGGGCGGTCCGCCGGAGCTGGCCGAGCAGGTCGCCGCCGCCAACACCGCGCGGCACGCCTACGAGCTGTGGGAGGCGGCCGGGCTGCTGGGACCGTGCGGGCGGGAGTTGTGCCGTCGCGTCGCCGGGGTGCTGGAACGCTTCGCCGCCGAGGCCGCGGGCGACGGCCGCAGCCCGATCGCCGCCCAGGTGGTGCTGGTCGACTTCACCGGCGAGCGCATGGTCGGCATGTTCGGGCGGATGGCGCGGCGGCCGCGGTGAGCGCCATGATCACGGTGATCGGGTACGACGGGTCGCCGCTGCCCGCCGAGGCCCGTGCCCTCCTGGAGGAGGCCGCGCTCGTCGTGGGCGGCGCTCGGCACCTGGCGGCCGTGCCCGTGCCCGACGCGGCCCGCCGCGTCGTCCTGGGCGACGTCACCGCCGCCCTGGACGAGATCGACGCCGCCGGGGCGGAGACGAACGTCGTGGTGGTGGCCAGCGGCGACCCGGGGTTCTTCGGCATCGTGCGCGCGCTGCGGGAGCGGGGGCATCGGCCCCGTGTGCTTCCGGCGTTGTCGTCGGTGGCGCGGGCGTTCGGGCGGGCCGGGCTGCCCTGGGACGACGCGCTGGTGGTGTCCGCGCACGGCCGTGAGTCGCGCCGTGCCGTGAACGCGTGCCGTGCCCATCCCAAGGTCGCCGTGTTGACCGCGCCGGGCTTCGGGCCCGCGGAACTGGCGCGTGAGCTGTTCCCGCAGACGCCCCGGACGTTCGTGGTGTGCGAGAACCTGGGCGAGCCCGACGAACGCGTGGTGCACGTGCGTCCGGCCGAGGCCACCACGCGGCCCTGGCGCGACCCCAACGTGGTGCTGGTGCTGGACCCGTTCCGTTCGGTCGGCCCCAAGGGATGGATCGCCGGGACGCCCCCGGGCCCGGCGACCTGGGCGCTCCCAGAGGAGGCCTTCGACCACCGCGACTCGATGGTGACCAAGGCGGAGGTGCGGGCGTTCGCACTGGCCAAGCTAGGGCCGCGCGTGGGCGACATGGTGTGGGACGTGGGCGCCGGCAGCGGTTCCGTGGCGATCGAATGCGCCCGTTTCGGGGCGGCCGTGGTGGCCGTCGAACGCGACGCGGCGTCGTGCGAACGCATCCGCGCCAACGTGCGCGCGCACGCAGTGAAGGTCGCGGTGTCCAGGGGCGAGGCCCCGCACGTGCTTGAGCATCTCCCCGACCCTGACGCGGTGTTCGTCGGGGGCGGCGGGCCGGAGGTGGTGCGCGCGTGCGCGTCACGGGCGTTGCGCAGCGTCGTCGTCGCGCTGGCGGCCGTGGAACGCGTACGGCCGACCCTGGACGCGCTCACCGCGGAGGGCCTCTCCGCCCAGGCCGTCCAGCTCCAGGCCAACCGGTTCTCCCCCCTGCCCGGGGACGTGCACCGCCTGGCCGCGACCAACCCAGTGTTCGTGGTGTGGGGCGACCGTGAGCCGCCCCCCGTGCCCCCTGCCCGGGACGACCGAACGGGGCGCCGCCCCCAGACCATCGCCGAACTGCCGGACGACAGCGACACGAGGAGCGCACAGTGACGATCGGCATAGTCGCGGCCACCGCGGGCGGCCGCACCGCCGCCGACGCGCTCGCCGCCGCCTGGCCCGGCCAGGTGCGCCTGTTCACCGACGTCAAGGCCGCCGACGGGCTGCGCCAGGCGTGGCGGACGTGCGACGCCATCGTCAGCTTCCTGGCCGTGGGCGCGACCGTGCGCGTGCTGGCGCCGCTGCTGGAACGCAAGGCCACCGACCCGGCCGTGGTGTGCGTGGACGAGAGCATGCAGTTCGCCGTCGCGGTGCTCGGCGGCCACCACGGCGCCAACGAGCTCGCCCACCGGCTGACCGGCGTGCTCGGCTGCACCCCCGTCGTCACCACCGCCAGCGACCAGGCCAACGTCACCCCCCTGGACTCCTACGGCGCCGACCTCGGTTTCACCGTGCACAACCCCGACATGCTCGCGCACGTCGGCGCGGCCGTCCTGTCCGGTGAGCCGGTGCTGCTGGAAGGCGCCGGCGACTGGCCGCTGCCTCCGCTGCCGCCCAACGTCCGCCCGGAGTTCGACGACGTGGAGCCGTCCGCCGGGATCCTGGTCACCGACGGTGCCGAGATCTCGTGCATGTGCCACGAGGGCTGGTTCGGCAACCGGCTCGTGTACCGGCCGCCGTCGCTGGTCGTCGGGGTCGGGTCGGCGCGGGGCGTCGGCGCCGTCGAGGTCGGCGAGCTGATCGACCGGGCGCTGGCCGCGGCGGGCCTGGCCCCGGAGTCCGTGCGCTGCGTGGCGACCGTGGACCTCAAGGCCGACGAGGAGGGGATCCTGGAGGCGGCGCGGCGGCGCGGCTGGCAGGTCGTGACCTACCCGGCCGAGGTGCTGGCCCGCGTCGAGGTGCCCAACCCGTCGCCGGTCGTGGCGGCCGAGGTCGGCACGCCGAGCGTGGCCGAGGCGGCGGCCCTGCACGCGGCCCGCTCGTTCGGCCGCGGCGCCGAACTGGTCACCGAGAAGACCAAGTCGGCGAACGCCACCGCCGCCGTCGCGCGGCTGCGGCCGCGCGGGCGGCTGAGCGTCGTCGGGCTGGGGCCGGGCGCCCGCGACCTGCTCACTCCCCGCGCCGCCCGGACGCTGCGGCGCTCGTCGGTCGTGGTGGGCCTGGACCAGTACGTCGACCAGGTCCGCGACCTGCTGCGTCCCGGCACGCGCGTGCTCGGCAGCGGGCTCGGCCAGGAGGAGGAACGCGCGCGCACCGCCGTGCGGGAGGCCGCGGCCGGACGCGCCGTCGCGCTCATCGGCTCCGGCGACGCGGGCGTGTACGCGATGGCCAGCCCGGCGCTGGAGATGCTCGCCGCGGAAGGGGCCGCGCACGCCGTGGACGTCGACGGCGTCCCCGGCATCACCGCCGCCGTGGCCGCGTCCGCCCTGCTCGGCGCGCCGCTGGGACACGACCACGCCTACGTGTCGCTGTCGGACCTGCACACGCCCTGGGAGGTCATCGAACGCCGCGTCCGCGCCGCCGCCGAGGGCGACTTCACCGTCTGCTTCTACAACCCGCGCAGCCGCGCCCGCGACTGGCAGCTGGCCAAGGCCCTGGGCATCCTGGCCGAACACCGCCCGCCGCAGACCCCGGTGGGGCTGGTGCGCAACGCCTCCCGGCCGGACGAGTCGGTCACCCTCACCACGCTCGCGGACGTGGACCCCGCGCAGGCCGACATGTTCACCGTGGTCCTGGTCGGCTCCAGCCGGAGCCAGGACATGGCGGGCCGGTTCGTCACCCCCCGGGGCTACCGATGGGCCTAGAAGGCGCACGCCACCAAGACGCGCGCCGTGACAGGCTTGGCGTGATCGTCACGGACCGGTGCCAGGGGTGCGGTGCGTGCCTGCTCACCTGTCCCGAACGCGCGATCCGTCCGCACGGGCAACCGCTGCTGGTGCTGGACGCGCTGTGCACCGGCTGTGGCGAGTGCATCGAGGTCTGCCCCGCCGACGCCATCGAGGAGTCCCCATGAGCGCGCGCCAGCCCCACCCCATCGAGGTGCGGTCCTACGAGATCCTGCGGTCCCGCGTCGACCTGTCGCCGATGCCGCCGCTGTGGCGCGCCGTGGCCGAGCGGGTCATCCACGCCAGCGCCGACCTGGAGTACGCGGTCGACCTGGTCACCACGGAGGAGCACCTGGAACGCGGCCTGGCGGCGCTGCGCTCGGGCGCGCCGATCGTCACCGACGTGGGCATGGTCGCCGCCGGCATCACCGAACGCGAGACGCTGTGCCACATCGGCGACCCGGCCGCCGCCCGGATGGCGCGCGCGGCCGGCATCACCCGCTCGGCCGCCGCCGTCCGTCTCGCCTACGCCGAGGTCGGCCCGGGCGCGGTGTGGGTCGTCGGGTGCGCCCCCACCGCCCTGTTCGAGATCATCGAGCGCAAGGTCGCGCCCGCGCTGGTCGTCGGGCTGCCGGTCGGTTTCGTCGGCGCCGCCGAGTCCAAGGAGGCGCTGCGCGCCAGCGGCCTGCCCCAGCTCAGCAACGTCTCGGAGAAGGGCGGCTCCGCGGTCGCGGCGGCGGCCACCAACGCGCTCCTCTACTACGAGGAGGACACCCCCGTGACAACGCAGGAAACCTCATGACAGCGCAGGAACAGGACCGCAGCGCGCCCGGGGCGCGCCGGAGCAGATCGGGGAACGCAGTGAAACCGCCCATGCTGCTGGTCGGGCACGGTACGCGGGACGAGGCGGGCGTCGCGGAGTTCGGCAGGTTCGTCGAACGGCTGCGCCGCCGGATGACGGTGGACGTGGCGGGCGGGTTCATTGAACTGTCACCGCCGCCGCTTACGGAGGCGGTCGCCGACCTCTACGGCAACGGCCACCGTTCCCTGGCCGCCGTGCCGCTGGTGCTGGTGGCGGCCGGGCACGGTAAGGGCGACATCCCAGGCGCCATGGCACGCGAGCTGGTGCGTCACCCCGGCCTGTCGTACCGCTACGGCCGCCCCCTGGGGCCGCACCCGACCCTGCTCGCCCTTCTGCAGGAACGCCTGGACGCGGCGCTGCCCAACGCGGACCGTACACCCGACACGGCGGTGCTGCTGGTCGGCCGAGGATCGACCGACCCCGACGCCAACGCCGAGGTGCACAAGGTCGCCCGGTTGTTCTGGGAGGGACGCGGCGCCTCCGGCCCCGACCAGGGGCACGGGCTGCTGTGCGTGGAACCGGCGTTCATCTCCCTGGCACGCCCCAGCGTCACCGAGGGGCTGGAGCGATGCCGGAGGCTGGGCGCACGCCGCGTCGTCGTGCTGCCCTACTTCCTGTTCCCGGGCGTGCTTCCCGACCGCGTGGCCGACGAGGCCCACGCCTATGGCGCCGCGCACACGGATGTGGACGTGCGCGTCGCCGACGTCATCGGCGACTGCGACGGGCTGGCGGACGTGGTGGCCGAACGCTACGAGGAGGCCCTCTCCGGAGACCTGCGCATGAACTGCGACACCTGCGTCTACCGCGTCGCCCTGCCTGGTTTCGAGGACCGCGTGGGCGCCCCCCAGACCCCGCACCACCACCCCGACGACCCCTCCGCCCACGGGCACGGACACGGGCACGGGCACGCCCATGCGCACTGACTCGACGCGCACCGGCTCCACGCGCATTGAAGACGTCGACCTGCGCCACCACGGGGACGCCGAGGTCGGATCCGGGCTCGTCGACTTCGCGGTGAACGTCCGCCCCGGCACCCCTCCGGAATGGCTGGCCGAACGGCTGCGCGCGTCCGTGACCGACCTCGCCGCCTACCCCGACCCCCGCCCGGCCCGGCGCGCGGTGGCCCGCAGGCACGGCCGTGCCGTGGAAGAGGTCCTGCTGACCTCCGGCGCCGCCGAGGCGTTCGTGCTGCTGGCCCGGGTGCTGCGGCCACGGCGCGCCGCGATCGTCCACCCCCAGTTCACCGAGCCCGAGGCCGCCCTGCGCGCCGCCGGGCACGCCGTGGAACGCGTGATCCTCGGCAAGGACTTCACGCTCGACCCCGCCGCCGTGCCCCGCGACGCGGATCTCGTCGTCGTCGGCAACCCCACCAACCCGACCTCCGTGCTGCACCCCGCCGAGACCATCACCGCCCTGGCCCGCCCCGGCCGCACCGTGGTGGTGGACGAGGCGTTCATGGACTGCGTGCCCGGCGAACCCGAAACCCTGGCCGGAACACTTCCTCCGGGGGTCGTCGTCATCCGCAGCCTCACCAAGACGTGGGGGCTCGCGGGGCTGCGCGCCGGATACGTGCTCGCCGAACCCGCGCTCATCGAACGGCTGGCCGAGGCGCAACCCCTGTGGGCGGTGTCCACCCCGGCCCTGGTCGCGATGCAGGCGTGCTGCGAACCGTCCGCGTTGGCCGAGGCGGAGCAGTGGGCCGCGCACCTGGCCGTCGAACGCGACCGCCTGGCCGGGGAGCTGAGCGCACGCGGACTGTACGTGGTGCCCCGGGCACGGGCGTCGTTCCTGTGCCTGAACGTGCCCGACGCCCTGGGCGTCCGTGCCCTGCTCCGCGAACGCGGATACGCCGTACGACGCGGCGACACCTTCCCCGGGCTCGGCCCCGACTGGCTGCGCGTCGCCGCCCGCGACCGCGCCACCAACGACGCCCTCCTGGAGGCGCTCGGTGAACTCGGCATCTGAGCCCGCCGCCCCCTACCCGGAGCCGGTGCGAGAGGCCGTCTACCGGGCGATCGCCGAACGGCGCGACATGCGCGGCGGTTTCCTGCCCGACCCCGTGGACGACGCCGTCCTCACCAGGGTGCTGGAGGCCGCGCACCGCGCCCCGTCCGTCGGGCTCACCCAGCCGTGGGACTTCCTCGTCATCCGCGACGCGCGGCGGCGCGCGCGCATCGGCGCCCTGGCCGACCGGCAACGCGCCGCCTACGCCGAGTCCCTGACCGCCCCGCGCGCCGCCGCGTTCGACCGGCTCAAGGTCGAGGCGATCCGCGAGGCGCCGGTGAACATCGCCGTGACGTGCGACCCCACCCGGGGCGGCCGCAACCCGCTCGGCCGCCACGCCCAGCCCCGCACCGCCCACTACTCGGTCGCCTGCGCCGTACAGAACCTGTGGCTGGCCGCGCGCGCGGAAGGGCTCGGCGTCGGCTGGGTCAGCTTCTTCGACGAACGAGAACTGGCCGACGAACTCGGCCTCCCCGGTCACGTGGACGTCGTCGCCTACCTGTGCGTCGGCCACGTGGCCGAGTTCCCGCCCGCGCCCCAGCTCGCCCTGACCGGCTGGGCCCGTCGCCGCCCCCTCGCCTGGGCCGTGCACGACGAGCGGTACGGGCGGCGCGCCCTGCCAGGAGAGGACACCATGGACCTGATCGAGCAGACCATCGCCGCCATCCGGCCCCTGGACCAGGCCGCCATGCGCGACGCCCGCGACCACCAGGCCCGGCTCACCAAGCCGCCGGGGTCCCTCGGCGTGCTCGAAGAGGTGTCGGTGCGGCTGGCCGGGCTGGCCGGGACGTGCCCCCCGCCGGTCCCCGAACCCGCCGCCGTGGCGATCTTCGCCGCCGACCACGGCGTCCACGCCCAGGGCGTCACCCCCTGGCCCCAGGAGGTCACCGCGCAGATGGTGGCCAACTTCCTGGCCGGCGGCGCGGTCGTCAACACGTTCGCGGCCCAGGTCGGCGCCGAGGTCAGCGTGGTCGACGTCGGCGTGGCCCGCGACCTGGACCCCGCCCCCGGGCTGCTGCCCCGCAAGGTCGCCCACGGCACCGCCGACATGACCACCGGTCCCGCGATGACCGCCGAGCAGGCCCGCCGCGCCGTCGAGACCGGCATCGAGGTCGCCCGCGACCTGGTCTCGGCGGGGGCGCGCTGCCTGCTGACCGGCGACATGGGCATCGCCAACACCACGGCGTCGGCCGCCCTGGTCGCCGCGTTCACCGGCCTGCCGCCCGAACGGGTCACCGGCCGCGGCACCGGCATCGACGACGCCACCCACGCCCGCAAGATCGACGTCGTGCGCGCCGCCCTCGCCCGCCACGGCCTGGACTCCGGCGACGGCGCGGCCGCGCGCGACCCCCTCGCGGCGCTGGCGGCCGTCGGCGGCCTGGAGCACGCCGCCCTGGCCGGGTTCCTGCTCGGCGCGGCCGCCCTGCGCGTCCCGGTCGTGCTGGACGGGGTGATCGCCGGGGCCGCCGCGCTGGTCGCCGGGGCGATGTGTCCCGACGCTCTCTCGGCGTGTGTGGCGGGGCATCGTTCTGCCGAGCCGGGACATTCGGCTACCGTTGCTCACCTGGGGCTTCGTCCGCTGGTGGACCTGGAGCTGCGGCTGGGTGAGGGCACCGGCGCCCTGCTGGCCCTGCCGCTGGTGCAGGGCGCGGTCCGGGTGCTGCACCGGGTCGCCACCTTCGACGCGGCGGGGGTGAGCGGCAAGGACGCCGCACCGCGCGCGGCGAGGTCCCCGCACGGTGACGACGGCGACGAGGAGTGACTGGGTGGGAGCACTCTCCATGAGCACCTCAACCCGAGTACCTTTGGTCCACAAACACCCGTGTCCGTCACCGGCGTCCCGGAACGCCTGCCAAGCCCCGATCGAGAGAGCGACGTGCCCCCCTACCTGCTAGGACTGCGACTGAGCGGACGGAAGGTCCTCGTCGTCGGCGGGGGCCGGGTGGCGCAGCGCCGCGTCCCCGCGCTGCTGGCCGCGGGCGCCGCGGTGGAGCTGGTCGCCCCCGAGGTCACGCCGTCCCTCGAAGACCTGATCGACGCCAGGGGCGGGGACGGCGCCGGCCGGATCGTCTGGCACCGGCGCCCCTACCGCGACGGCGACTGCGCCGGCGCCTGGCTGGTGCAGGCCCTCACCGACGACGCCAAGGTCAACGCGGCCGTCGCCGCCGAGGCCGAGCGGACCCGCGTCTGGTGCGTGCGCGCCGACGACGCCGAGTCGTCCGCCGCCTGGACCCCGGCGTCCGGGCAGGTCGGCGACACCACCGTGGGCGTGCTGGCGGGCGGCGACCCGAGGCACGCGGCGGGCGTGCGCGACGCGATCGTCGACGGGCTGCGCGACGCCACCCTCGAAGCGCGGCACCACCGCCGCAAGCCGGTCGGGGTGGCGCTGGTCGGCGGCGGCCCCGGCGACCCCGGCCTGATCACCGTGCGGGGGCGGCAGCTGCTCGCCCAGGCCGACGTGGTGGTCACCGACCGGCTGGCCCCCCGTGAGCTGCTGGACGAGCTGCCCGCCGACACCGAGGTGATCGACGCCGCCAAGATCCCCTACGGGCGGACCGTCACCCAGGAGCGCATCAACGACTACCTGGTCGAGCACGCCCGGCAGGGCCGTTTCGTGGTGCGGCTCAAGGGCGGCGACCCGTTCGTGTTCGGCCGCGGCTTCGAGGAGGTGCTGCACTGCGCCCGGCACGGCATCCCGGTCACGGTCGTGCCCGGCATCACCAGCGCCGTGGCGGTGCCGTCGGCCGCGGGCATCCCGGTCACCCACCGCGGCGTCACCCAGGAGTTCCACGTGGTGTCGGCGCACGTGGCCCCGGACGACCCGGCGTCCACCGTCGACTGGTCCGCGCTGGGCCGCGCGACGGGCACCCTGGTGCTGCTCATGGCGGTGGAGCGGATGACGCTCATCGCCGAGACCCTCATACGCTATGGTCGGTCGTCCGGCACGCCCGTCGCCGTGATCCAGGAAGGCACCCTTCCGGGGCAGAAGGCGCTGACGGCCACGCTGGGCACGGTGGCCGGCGAGATGGCCGCGGCCGGGATCCGGCCGCCGGCGATCGTGGTCGTGGGCGACGTGGTGAACGTGGCACGAGAGATCGACATGATTCGAACGGACATGGGGCGGGATCCGTGACCAGGTACTTGACGGGAGATTCGGTCGGCCGCCTCTGGGCCGTGGCGCCCCGCCGGGGTGCCACGTGAGCGGCGCCGTGGGAGTCCCCGGCCGGCGCTCCGGGGAGGACGTCGCCGCCGAGGAGACCGCATCCTCGGCCGAGCCCGCCGCCCCCGCGGACACCGAACCGGGCGCGAAGGAGCCGGGCGACGCGACGTCCGATGACAAGGAGGACGCCCCCGCCACCGGCGACACGCCGCAGCCCCAGGACGCCTCCGCCGAGCAGGAGCAGCCCCTCCCGCCCGGTGCCGTGGACCTCTCCCAGACCGAGGCGCTGTCCGGCCGCGGGGCGTCGTCTCCCGCCCGGCGCCGCGGGACGGTGCGCCAGGGCGAGCTGACACGCGCCCTGCGCGCCCTGCGCGACCAGCTCGGCGCCTTCGAACTGGTCCTGGACGTGCCCGGCGTCGAGGAGGCCCGCGAGGCCCGGCTCGACATCCGCAACCAGCTCGACGACTACGTGCTGCCCCGCGTCCAGGCCGCCGGCACCCCCATGCTGGTCGTCCTCGGCGGCTCCACCGGCGCGGGCAAGTCCACCCTCGTCAACACGCTCGTCGGGTCCCGCGTCAGCGCCACCGGAGTGCTGCGCCCCACCACCAGCAGCCCCATCCTGGTGTGCCACCCCGACCACGCCCAGTGGTTCCTGGAGGGGCCGCTGCTGCCCGGCATGGGCCGCGTCCCCGGACCCGCGCCCGACGCCATCGCCGGCGACCAGCTCGTCATCATCTCCAGCGACGCGCTGCCGCCCGGCCTGGCCCTGCTCGACAGCCCCGACTTCGACTCGGTCTTCGAGGACCACTACGAGTTCGCCACCAAGCTGATGGCGGCCGCCGACGTGTGGCTGTGCGTCACCACCGCCGCCCGCTACGCCGACGCCATGGTGTGGCAGATGCTGCAGCGCGCCCGCGACAACGGCGCCACCGTCGGCGTCGTGCTGTCGCGGGTGCCGCAGGGCGCCGGCGCCGAGGTCGTCGACCACTTCGCCGAGATGCTCGCCGAGCAGGGCGTCGGCGACGCGCGCCGCTTCACCATCCCCGAGACCCGCGTCGAGGAGTCCCGGCTGCCCGAGGAGACCATCGAGGACCTGCGCGAATGGCTGGTCGGCGTGGCCGAGGACGCCGAGGGCCGCCACATCGTCATCGAGGACACCCTCGCCGGCGTCCTCGACAGCTTCCGCACCCGCGTCCCCGAGCTGGCCAAGCACGTCGAGACGCAGGTCGAGCAGCGCGCCGAGCTGGCGCGGCTGGTCGAGACGGCGTACTCCACCGCCCTCGCCGAACTGGACGAGGCCACCCGCAACGGCTCGCTGCTGCGCGGCGAGGTGCTGGCCCGCTGGCAGGACTTCGCGGGCACCGGCGACCTGCTGCGCTCCCTGCACGTGCGCGGCCGCGGCGCGCGGCGCTCCAACCGGCGGCGCAAGGGCAACCCCACCCGGGTGCGCGCCCTCAAGAGCGCCCTGCGCGCCGGGCTGGAGTCGCTGATCCAGTCGTCGGCCGAGCACGCCGCCGAGCAGGTCATCGCCCGCTGGCGCGAACACCCCGCGGGCGGCCACGTGCTGGCCGGCCCCGCCGCCGACATGGGGCACGCCTCGCCCGAGCTGTCGCGCCGCATCACCCGCGCCGTCAGCGCCTGGCAGGACCACGTACACGAGCTGGTCCGCACCGAGGGCGTCACCAAACGCTCGGTCGCCAAGCTCGTCTCGTTCGACACCGAGGCCCTGTCGCTGGTGCTGACGATCGGGCTGCTCGGCTACGGCACGTCCGACGTCGCCGTCGAGGGCGGCACCAGCGCCGTGCCGCAGCGGCTGCTCAAGGCGCTGTTCGGGGCCGAGTCGCTGCGCGGCATGGGCGCCAAGGCCCGCGCCGACCTGCGCAGCCGCATCGGGATGCTGTTCGACGAGGAGGCCATCCGCTTCGGGCAGGCGCTCGACGCGGCCGGCATCCCCGACGAGACCGTCCCCGTCCAGCTCTACCAGGCCACCTACGACCTTGAGGTTGCCCGATGACCACCTCGGCGATCCCCGTGAACCCGTCGCCGGGCTCCGGCGCGACGCCGCCCGCCTCCGGTTCCGCCGCCGAACCGGAGCAGGCCGCGGCCCCCGCGCTGACCGAACGGCTCGACCACCTCGACGCGCTCGTGCGTCTCGGCACCGGCCGGCTCGACCAGCCGCTGCTGGACGAGGCGCGGGTCCTGCTCGACCGCGCCGGCCAGCGGCTGCGGCTGTCCGGCGAGCACACCGTCGTCACCCTCGCCGGCGGCACCGGCAGCGGCAAGTCGTCGCTGTTCAACGCCATCTGCGGGCTGGAGTTGTCGCCCACCGGCATGCGCCGCCCCATGACGTCGCGCGCGCACGCCTGCGTGTGGGGCCTGGACGGCGCCGGCCCGCTGCTCGACTGGCTCGACGTCGACAAGCGGCACCGCTACGCCCGCGCCAGCGCCCTCGACCTGGAACGCGCCGACAGCTCCCTGCAGGGCCTGGTGCTGCTCGACCTGCCCGACCACGACTCCATCCAGGCCGTGCACCGCGCCGAGGTCGACCGGTTCGTCACCATCGCCGACCTGCTGGTGTGGGTCGTCGACCCGCAGAAGTACGCCGACGCCGCCCTGCACCGCGACTACATCGTCCCGTTCGCCCGGCACGCGGGCGTCACCCTGATCGTGCTCAACCAGGTCGACCGGCTGCAGCCCGGCGAGGTCGACGACTGCGTGGCCGACCTGCGCCGCCTACTGGAGGCCGAGGGCCTGGCCGACCCGCGCATCATCACCACCTCCGCGGTGCGCGAGGAGGGCGTGCGCGATTTCCGGGACGTCCTGGTCGACACCGTCGCCGCCCGCCGCGCCCGCACCGAACGCCTCGCCGCCGACATCGACCGGCTCGCCGAGCGGTTCGCCGCCCACCGTCCGCCCGCCGACATCCCGTCCGGCGTCGACCCGGCCCGCCGCGACGAGCTCGTCCAGGCCCTCACCGACGCCGCCGGGGCGCCCGCCGTCGCCGAGGCCATGGAGAGCGCCTACGAGCTGCGCGCCGCCGACTTCGTGGGCTGGCCGGTCCAGGCCCTGGTGACGCGGCTGCGCAGCGACCCGCTGCGCCGCATGCGCCTCACCGAGCTGCGCGAGGAACTGCGCGGCGCCTTCACCGGCCCGATCGGCGCCCAGCAGGGCGACGTCGACACCGCCCTGCAGGGCGTCACCGACGGCGTCACCGCCGACCTGCCCGACCCCTTCGCCCGCTCCGTGCGCGCCGCCGCCCGCTCCCAGGCCGGCGAGCTGCCCGAGGCGCTCGGCGTCGCGGTCCGCGAGGCGCTGCCCACCTTCAACCAGGTGCCGCGCTGGTGGTGGCTGGTCAAGACCTGGCAGTACTTCCTGGTGCTGGTGAGCGTGCTCGGGGTGGCCTGGATCGTCCTGCTGGTGGTGTACGGCGCGGCCGGGGGCGAGTCGTCCAACCCGCTCGTCGGCGAGGCGGGTCTGATCCCGTACGTGGCGGTCCTGGTGGTGTGCACCCTCGGCATGGGAGCGCTCACCTCGTCGGCCTGCCGGAACCTGGTGGCGCTGTCGTCCGCCCGGCACGGCGACCGCATGGAAGAGCACATGCGCGAACGCATCACCAAGGTCGCCGAGTCCAAGGTCCTGGCCCCGGTGGCCGCCGAACTGGAGCTGTGCACCGAGTTCCGCGCCCACGTCGACGCGGTCCAGAGCTGAGTTATCCACAATCGCTCGGCGCCCTTCTCCCGCCGGCTGCGCTCCGCGACGCTGGAGTGACAGCCCGAGAGGAGGCCACGTTGAACGAGGCGCACATCACCGTGATCGGCTGGGTCGCCGCCGACCCGTACTACACCGTCACCGCCAACGGCACCCCGTTCCTGTCGTTACGGGTCGCCTGCACGCCGCGCCGCTACGACCGCGAGACCAGCCAGTGGCAGGATCTTGACACCATGTTCCTGACGGTGAACTGCTGGCGGCACCTCGCCGACAACGTCAACGGCTCGGACCTGCGACGCGGCCAGCCCATCGTGGTCACCGGCCGCCTGCGCATACGCCAGTACGAGAGGGACGGCCAGTGGCGGTTCTCCGCCGAGATCGAGGCCAGCACGCTCGGCCACGACCTCAACCGAGGCACCGCCGAGTTCCGCCCCGTCCACCGCGGCGGCGCCCTCACCGACGACGACCGCCGCGAGGCCCAGGAGGTCGCCGACCAGTGGGCCCTGGGCGGCGCCGACGAGCCCACCGCCGAAGCCGCCTGACCCGGCGGGACGGATTCCCGACGGCTTTCCGACGGTCCCGGTCACGTCCCCGCCGGGGCCGTCGGCATATCCCGGACATGCATGGCCGGAAGTCGCCGCGGGAAGTCCGGGACGGCCGATAGGACAGGTGCCGTTTCTTCGAGTCGAAAGGCACCCATGGGCCTTTCCGACCATCTGAAGCGACTCCAGCGGCGCGACGATCGGGGCGCCCGCCACCGCCGCGGCGACCACCGCGACTACATGGGCTCCCACGACGCCCCCAGCACCCTCCTAGGCGTCGCCGTCCTCGGCTACGACAACCAACTGGTGGAGGTGGAGGCCGTAGCAGTCCTCCCCACCGCCACCACCTGACCCGCCCACCCTCCGCAGCAGGACACCTCCCGGCGTTGGCGCACAGCAGCGCAGCGATGCCCGCCGCAGTGACCGAGACGCGGGCGCGGCTCTCCCAGCAAGGGCGGCGGAGCCTGTCGTTCCTGGTACAGCCGGGCCCCTGCCCGCTCGATCCCCTTGACGTGCATCAAGGCGGGGCTTGAAGGAATTCCGCTCTCCACCTGCCGTAGCCCGGCGATGACGGCTCATTGTGTGATCTAGGTGGCGGCTTCGGGAGCAGTGGCAAATATGTACCCGCGAACTCGCGGTCGAGATTCTTGGGCCGTAACGAGTTCCGGGTTTCTGTGGCGCCTTCATCGATGCCGTTCTTGGGTGGCGTGACGGCTGGGGAAACGCGAGCGGCGGAAGGTACCGCCGAGGGCCGGGGACAGGGGAGTGGTGCGGGTCTTGGGCCAGATCGCGGGGCTGGCGGGGTGTCGATCTGCCTCGTGGGCGCCGGGCAGTGCCATGCCGCCGGTGTGGGCGGCGGGCTCAGATCCAGGAAACGCCGCGCATGATTCCTTCCCCCTCCTGAGGATGCCGGGGAGAGCGAGTTCGCTGCTCCGACCGCGGGTGCCGTATCGTCTCGCCGCTTCCGCGTAACCGAAGGTACCGGTTTCCAACCCGCACCGCACACGTTGCAATTATCGTGTTACACAACGTGATGCATTGGGGGGAAGGATGACGGCAGTGCAGTCGTCCGCCGAGGATCGTGGTGGGGAACTGGCGCCCACGCCGCGACGAGCAGCGCTGTCGGGGCGTCCGTCCCTGCTGGCGGTCTACGTGTCGGGGGTCGTCACCCTTCACCTGGCGCTGGCCGTGGCGGGAGTGCTGAGCACCCCCCTCCGCCTCTACGATCTGGTCACCTTCACGGCGCTGCTGGTCTGCGGCGCGGTCTGCATCGAGGCGTCCCGCCGCCTGGGCATGCCCGCCGGGGTGGGGCGGGACCTGCTGTCGGCGTGGTGGCTGCCGGTCGCGCTGCTGCTGCCGCCGGTGTACGTGCTGCTGATCCCGATCCCGTTGCAGTTGCTGTTGCACTTCCGCGTCCGGCGCACCCTGCTCTACCGCAGGGTCATGGTGACCTCCGCGCTCGCGCTGGCGGGGGCGTGCGCGTCGGTGCTGTTCCACCTCGCCGTGCCCGAACCGCTGGTCCACGGCGCCGCGTGGGTGATCGACGGGTATCCCGGCATCCCCCTGGCGATCGGGTGCGCCGCGCTGTTCACAGTGATCAACATCGCGTTGGTGGCGATCGCGGCGTACACGGCCAACCCCGAGAGCCGTTGGCGGGAGGTGCTGTGGAACCGCGAGAACCTGCTGCTGGACGTGGTGGAACTGTGCGTCGGCGTGATCGTGGCGATCAACAGCGCCCTGTCGCTGTCGCTGCTGTTGCTGGCCCTGCCGCCCGTCGTCCTCCTGCAGCGCAGCCTGATGCACCAGCAGTTGCAGGCCGCGGCCCGCACCGACGCCAAGACGGGCCTGCTGAACGCGGCGGCGTGGCAGCGTGAGGCCGACACCGAACTGTCCCGGGCCCAGCGCACCCACGAGCCGCTGGCGCTGCTGCTGATCGACATCGACTACTTCAAGCGGGTGAACGACACCCATGGTCATCTGGTCGGCGACCAGGTACTGATCGGCGTCGCCAGCACGCTGTGCAACCAGCTGCGCGACTACGACGTGGTCGGCAGGTTCGGCGGCGAGGAGTTCGTCGTGCTGTTGCCGGGCGCCGACACCGTGGAGGCGTGCCGGGTCGCCGAACGCCTGCGCGGACGGGTGCGCCGGCTGGCCGTCCCCGCCGAGGAGGGCACGGTCGGCGTGACGATCTCGGTGGGGGTGGCGCTGTTCCGCATGCACGGCGAGGACCTGATCGAACTCCTGGCGGCGGCGGACCTCGCCCTGTACCGCGCCAAGCAGTCCGGCCGCGACCGCGTGTGCCTCCCAGCCGTGGACGGCCCCAAGGCCCCCGAAGCCTGACCCCGGCGGGCGGACACGCCTCCGTCGGTGCCCCAGGAACCACTCAGGCGCCGCGCCCCCGGGCAGACGCGTGCCGGCGCACGGCTCCGCCATGCCCCCGGCGTCACCACGGCCACATGTCGTCATGGCCGTAACCCGCGTGGGGCGCGGCTCAGGGCGATGACGGGGGTGGCACAAATGTGCCCCGTCCGCCGCCTGGCGGACGGGGCACATCCGGCCGATCAGTCGCGGGTGAGCTTGCGGTGGGTGACGCGGTGCGGGCGGGCCGCCTCGGCGCCCAGGCGCTCGATCTTGTTCTTCTCGTAGTCGGCGAAGTTGCCCTCGAACCAGAACCAGCTCGAACCCTCTTCCCAGGCCAGGATGTGGGTCGCGATCCGGTCCAGGAACCACCGGTCGTGCGAGGTGATCACGGCGCAGCCGGGGAACTCCAGCAGCGCGTTCTCCAGCGAGCTGAGCGTCTCGGTGTCCAGGTCGTTGGTCGGCTCGTCCAGCAGCAGCACGTTGCCGCCGATCTTGAGCGTGAGCGCCAGGTTCAGCCGGTTGCGCTCACCGCCCGACAGCACGCCCGCGGGCTTCTGCTGGTCCGGGCCCTTGAAGCCGAACGCCGCCACGTACGCCCGCGAGGGCATCTCCACCTGGCCGACCTTGATGTGGTCGAGGCCGTCGGAGACCACCTGCCAGACGGTCTTGTTCGGGTCGATGCCGCCGCGGCTCTGGTCCACGTACGACACCTCGACCGTCTCGCCGACCCGCAGGGCGCCGGAGTCGGGCTGCTCCTCGCCGACGATCATCCGGAACAGCGTGGTCTTGCCGACGCCGTTCGGGCCGATCACACCGACGATGCCGTTGGGCGGCAGGTTGAACGACAGGTTCTCCATGAGCAGCCGGTCGCCGAACCCCTTGGTCAGGCCGTCCGCGACGATCACGGTGTTGCCCAGGCGCGGGCCCGGCGGGATCTGGATCTCCTCGAAGTCCAGCTTGCGGGTCTTGGACGCCTCGGCGGCCATCTCCTCGTACCGCTGCAGACGGGCCTTGCTCTTGGCCTGGCGCGCCTTGGGGTTGGAGCGGACCCACTCCAGTTCTTCCTGCAGGCGCTTCTTGCGCTTGGCGTCCTTGTTGCCCTCGACCTTGAGGCGCTCGGCCTTCTTCTCCAGGTAGGTCGAGTAGTTGCCCTCGTAGGGGTAGCAGCGGCCGCGGTCGAGCTCGAGGATCCAGGTGGCCACGTTGTCGAGGAAGTACCGGTCGTGGGTGACGGCCAGGACCGTCCCCTCGTACTTCTCCAGGTACCCCTCCAGCCACTGCACGCTCTCGGCGTCGAGGTGGTTGGTGGGCTCGTCCAGCAGCAGGAGGTCGGGGGCCTCCAGCAGCAGCTTGCACAGCGCGACGCGGCGGCGCTCACCACCCGACAGCTTGGTCACGTCGGCGTCCGGCGGCGGGCAGCGCAGCGCGTCCATGGCCTGCTCGAGCTGGCTGTCCAGGTCCCAGGCGTTGCGATGGTCGAGCTGCTCCTGCAGCTTGCCCATCTCCTCCATCAGCTCGTCGGAGTAGTCCGTCGCCATCTTCTCGGCGATCTCGTTGAACCGGTCGAGCATCGCCTTGGTCTCGGCCACGCCCTCCTCGACGTTGCCGAGGACGGTCTTCGCCTCGTTCAGCGGCGGCTCCTGCTGCAGCATCCCGACCGTGTACCCGGGCATCAGCCGCGCCTCGCCGTTGGACGGCTGCTCCAGACCGGCCATCATCCGCAGCAGCGTGGACTTGCCGGTCCCGTTCGGCCCCAGCACGCCGATCTTGGCGCCGGGCAGGAAGTGCAGGGTGACGTCGTCCAGGACGACCTTGTCGCCATGTGCCTTACGCACACGCTGCATCGTGTAGATGTACTCGGCCATATCGTCAAGCCTAGGGGGTTCCGCACACCGTTCGTTGCAGCGTCAGCAGGCTTCCAGCCCCCATCCCCACCAGCAGAACCACAACCCGCTGATCCCCCCACCCCCAAAACCCCAAACGGCAACTCCAACCCCATCCCAACCCCTACCAGAAAAGCCCCCGCCCCCCGACGCCACAGACCGCGTCGCGCCACGCCCCGATGCGCCGCGCCCCGATGCGCCACGCTCCGATGCGGCATGCCACGGCGTCGCTTGACGCGCCGAGGGACCGATCGACACGGCCCCGCACGGCGCGCCCAGACAGCCCACCCGTCCCGGGTGCGGCGGACGGTGGCGGCGGCCGTCTGCGGGACGTTGCGGCAGCGGGTGAGTTCCTAGGCCCGGCCTGACACGAGCGAACCGACGCGCCCCTGGGCGATCCACCCCGCCACGGCGTGACCACCCCCAACGGGGCCAGGCGCAAGGCGAGCCGCCACGGCACGGCCCGGCCTGACGCGATGTAATCCGAGCGACGCGCGCGGGCCGATGCAACACCGCTCAAACCCAAGCAGCCCCGCGCGGCGCGGCCGACCCGACGCCCGATGCGGCACGCCCCGATGCGGCACGCCACGGCGTTGCCTGACGCGCCGAGAAACCGATCGACACGGCCCCGCACGGCGCGCCCAGACAGCCCAACCGTCCCGGGTGCCGCGGACGGTGGCGGCGGCCGTCTGCGGGACGTTGCGGCAGCGGGTGAGTTCCTAGGCCCGGCCTGACACGAGCGAACCGACGCGCCCCTGGGCGATCCGCTCCGCCACGGCGTGACCACCCTCGACAGGGCCAGGCGCAAGACGAGCTGCCACGGCACGGCCCGGCCTGACGCGACGTGATCCGAGCGACGCGCGCGGGCCGATGCAGCACCACTCAAACCCAAGTGGCCCGTGCGGCGCGGCCGACCTGACGCCCGATGCGGCCCGTCGCGGCCTGACTCGATACGACAAGGCGCGACCTGCCCGAGCCCCCGGATGCGGCCGACGCGTCCCGGCCCGACATAACTCAAGGTGGCGCGGGCCCCTCGGCGCCACGACGCGGCGCGGTCTGGCGCGGCGCGAGCAGGTTTCATGTGGCTCGGCTCGACGGTGGGAGCAGGCGTGGCGCGGTTTGGGCGGTATTAACGACCAAGTGGCTTAGCTGTCGCGCGCGGCCATTTCTGCGACACGTGATCACCGTTGCCACCGCGCCGCGCCGAATCCTGACCCGCCGTCTGCGCACAGGACTGGGCGCCGCTGGTCTGGATGAACGTTGGCCTTTGTTCATCGTGGACGGTGGTGTGGGCGCCGCTGGCCGCGCAGGTGGTCATGGAAACGCGGCGGACTCGACCTCAGTACGCCTGCCCGGCCCTGCCGCCCCATCACCTCGGGCTGCATGGCGCGGGGACAGCAACAGCACCTCACAGCAGCACACCGCGCGCAAGGGCGCATCGGCTGGTCGGCTGCCAGGTTGTCGAAGTCGCCGGCGTGCGTGAGGCTCCGGAGGACGTGTTCCACGCGGGGATCGAGTCTCGGCACGGCGCCCAGACTCGGTTCCAGGGCGGTGCGCAGGCATGCCGGGTCGGCCGGCTGATCGGCGGTGGGGCCGAGACCAGCGCTGTCGAGGAGCCGCCGGGGGCGACCTCGTCCAGCCGCTCCACCGCCGGCGCCGCGTGCGGGGCGGTACGCCAGGCGTCGACGCACACCGCCACAGAGGGGCCCGAGGTCGCGCAGGTGGTGTGGCTCACCTGCGGCGGGACAGTCACACCCGGGGCAGAGGGACGCGGTGATCGCTGCTGGCGGATCGCTCGGCGTGGAGGTCGGGGCATAAGGGTCCGTGCGTCCTTTAGCGCGGCTCTGCAGGTCGACCGTCAGTGGGTGGTGATCGTGGTGCGACACACGCCGTCTGTCGCACCGGTGTCCGAACTCTGTCCGGGCGCAGGGGGGATACGGGCCGCTATCCGCTGGCGAGCGTGCTCGCATTCGGCGAAGGTGTGCGGGCAGGCGAGCGCGTGCTCGACCAGCTCTTTGGCCGCACGTGCCCGGGAGATGCGCCGTTCGAGCTCTTCGACATGGCGGCGCAGCAGGTCACGATGGTCCATCGGGCTGGGGGAGGACAGCAGCGTACGGAGCTCTTCCAGCGTGAAACCGGCCTCCTTGCCCATCAGGATCAGCGCCACGCGCTCCAGGTCCGCCCGCTCGTAGGTGCGCTGACCGCCCGCGCGCCGCGCGGGTGCCAGCAGGCCCCTGCTCTCCCAGTACCGCAGTACGTGCGTCGGGAGACCGAAGCGTTCGGCCAGCTCCCCGATGGCCAGCTCCTCGCTCGACTTCATCCGTACATTAAGCGGCACGGTGGCGGCGTGATCAAGCCGTCGATCGCCGTCACTCGTGTGCTCGACTCCTGCGTGCTGCTGGAACTGGACGGCTACGCCGTTTTTCGAACGGTGGTTGCGCCGGGGAGAGCCCTGGAGTTGGGGCGAGGGGACTGCCGCGCTCGTCGTCATCGTCGTCATCAACCTGATCTGGAGTCTGCCAGGGTTGTGCGCTCTGCCAGCCCCGGGCACTCGCGGTACGCGGCCGCTACTGGCATGGCTCGTCGCGGTGCGCTGGGGTTCCTGCGTGCCGACGTGCCGAGTGCCTGAGCTGGGGGGGAGATTGCCGGGGTCTCCATGTGGGGGCGGGCTCTGGTGTGGCTGAACAGCGCCCCTGTTGCTGGAGTTGGACGTTGTCGAACGGTGGTTGCGCCGGGGGAGCCCCTGGAGCTGGGGCGAGGGGACTACCGCGCTCGTCGTCATCGTCGTCATCAACCTGATCTGGAGTCTGTGGGGGTTGTGTGCTCTGTCGGTCACGGGCACTCGTTGTGCGCGGCGGCTGCTGCATGGCTTGTCGCGGTGCGCTGGGGTTCTTGCGTGCTGGGTGCCTGAGCTGGGGGGCAGAGCGCCGGGGTCTCCGTGTGGGCGGGTTCTGGTGTGGCTCAACAGCGCCTGTGTGTTTGGGGGCGGGCGCTCGGCGGCGAGATCGCTGACATCCGTGTTGGGGTGCCGGGCCGAGTGGCCGCCGGTGGGCCTGGCTCTGCTGCCGAGTGGAGGAGGTGGTTGGGCTTGCGTCTGGTGGTGGAGGCGAGGCAGGTCATCGCTGGGACGCGGTGAGGTGGGCGGCTGCGGGGGGCTGGTGGCGGGAGGGCCGGACGTTGGGGTGGAGCCGTGTTGGGGGCGGTGGGCATGGGCTGACGGGGGGGTGCGTTGGTTCTGATTATTGTTTTCGGGGAGCGGGATAGCGGTCAGGGGTGCTTGGTCATTTGAGGATCGGCCTAGTGATCATTTTTCTTATTGACCGGGTGGTCAGAAAGTGAATTTGATTCGGGGGGTATTGGTGGGTACTGGCGGTTGGTGGTCAGTGGTTGTGGGGTCTGACTGGTTGTTGGGGGAGTGTCGGGTTTGTAGGGGATGGTGGCGGCGAATTTCGGTCACGTTTTGAGGAACGTGGCAGGTGGCGGGGATGATTTGGGGGTGATGTCAACTTTTGCTGGCTCCGGTGGCAGTCATATGCGTAACACTGATGAGGTGGAAATGGCCGTCCACGGTCTCAAGCCACCCCCCGGAGCCGAGGAGAGCCCGTGCATGGATTTCTGACATCGCCCGCCGTCCCCCTCGACGGGTGTCCGCGGTGCGTCTGGACGGGCGGCCGGGTGGCCGTCTGGAGGGAGCCGAAGGGAAGCGTCGTCGTCGGGGCGGCGCGGTGACGCGGGAGGGGAAGGAGCCTCCCGACCAAGCGGGGCGCGAGACCCTGGGGTCGTACGCGGAGTTCTACCGGTACTGGATGCCGAGGCTGACCGGGTATCTGCGGGCCCAGACGTCCGACTCGCGGTGGGTGGAGGACGTGGCGCAGGAGAGCATGCTGGCCGCGCGCGCCCGCTGGGGGGAGCTGATGACCTACGACAAGCCCGGTGCCTGGCTGTTCCGGGTCGCGACGATCATGTTGCGGCGGTGGCAGGCGCGGGCGCGGGAGCAGTGCACCTCGCTCGACGACATGGTGACGCGCGGTGTCGCGCCGGTCGCCGTGGACGGGGGCGAGGGCACTGAGGAACGGGTCGACCTGATGAACGCGGTGCGGGCGCTGCCCCGGCGGCAGCGGGAGGCGGTCGCCCTGCACTGCCTGCTGGAGTTTCCGCTGGCGGAGGTGGCGCAGATCCTCGGTATCAGCGAGGGGGCGGCCAAGACCCACGTCCACCGGGCCCGGCAGAGGCTCGCGGAACTGCTGCGCCCGGCGGCCGGGCCCGCCGCGGCGCCGCACGCGGAGGGGATGACGTGAGAGAGCAGGAGCATCTTGACCGGCTGCTGGCCGACGCGGCGTCCGCGATCGCGGCGATGCCCGAGGCCGAGTTCGCCGTCGGCCTGCGGGAGCTGGAGGAGGCCTACCGCAGGCGCCACCGCGACGACCTGGCCAGGGCGCGGTACGCGGCGTTCCTCGACTCCCTGGAGCTGGAGCGGGCGGCGTACGAGCTGGCCGAGCGGCTCGACCGGGAGGGCGGGCTGGAGGAGGCCGCCCGGTGGTACCGGGTCGCCGCGCGCAACGACCACGCCGACGCGGCGCTGCGGCTGGGCCGGGCGCTCGACCTGCTCGCCGGCCGGTGCGCCGAGCGCGCCCCCGGCGACTCCTACAGCGCCCAGCGCGAGGAGTTCCACCTGGTCACCGAGGCCGCGCAGGCGTACGCGGAGGCGTACGCGGCCGGGCACGCCGAGGCGGCGGACCTGATCGACGAGATGCTGGCCGCGTTCACCCGGCGGCAGCGGGTGCCGGTGCGGCCGGTGGACGGGGCCGAGCCCGCCGACGGCTGCACGTACGTCCGCGACTTCACGCCCGCCACCGGCGTGCTGCGGGAGGAGGAGATCCAGGAGCTGAGCAGCCACGCCGCGCAGTGCCTGCCGTGCCTGGCGGAGTTCGTGCTGCTGGTCAAGGCGGCGGCCGCGGCGACCCCGGTGGGCAACGTGGCCGATCCGTTCGCCGTGGCGGAGTAGCCGGAGGGCGGCGTCACGGCCGTCGCGGGGCGCGGATACGATCGGCCCCGTCTGTTCGCGACTCCCGGGTGAGGACATGCAGCGCGAGAATTCCGCCGAAGCCGGCTTCCGGCATGTCTACGAATTCCACATCAGGTTCGGCGACATCGACTCGCAGGGGCATGTCAACAACGTCAAATTCCTGGGGTATCTGGAGGACGCGCGGCTGGAGATGTTCCACGGCGACCCGGTGCGCAAGGGCGAGGAGCCGGTGCGCGGAATGGTCGTCGCCCGGCACGAGATCGACTATGTGCGGCCGCTGCTGCCGTCGGTGTATCCGGTGCGCGTGGAGACGTGGGTCACCGAGGCGCGGGCCGCGTCGTTCACGCTGGCCTACGAGGTGCGCGACGACGAGCACGTGTACGCGCGGGCCGTCTCGGTGATGGTGGCGTTCGACGTGGAGGCGGGACGGCTGCGCCGTTTCACGCCCCGCGAGCGGGAGTTCATCGCCCGCTATCGCCCCGTCGACCTGGGGTAACGATCTCCCTTTACGGGTAGTAAAGAGGGAGAGAAAATCTCCCCCCAAGGTGTCGTCCATGTCCCCCTATCTCGCCGCCTGGATCTTCTGGATCCTGATGTTCTTCGCCATCGAACTGCCCGCGGTTTTCAACCGGCAGTCCGGTGACACCCTCTCCGAACTGGTCTGGGGCGTGTTCGCCGTGCGCGGCAAGCCGGTCGGATGGCAGTTGCGCCGGCTGGTGCTGGTGCTGGGCCTCGGATGGCTGGTCGCGCATTTCCTCACCGGCGGCCGCGTCTGAGCGGCGCCGGAGGCTACGGCGAATACAGCCAGGGATCCCGCAGGTCGTAATAGGCGAGGTCGCCCTCGTAGCAGCGCATCAGCCCGTCCATCGTCTCCAGCAGATCGGGCGGCGGCTGCCGGCGTTCGCCCGCGCGGGCCGCGGCCTCGGAGGTGAAGTAGACGGCCTCGGTGGACACGCCGCCGGGGTCCACCGCCAGCAGGCCGCCGATCACGTCGGGACGGAAGGCGCGCAGGGCGTCCTCGTCCATCGCCCGCAACCGGGCGCGCAGATCCGGCAGGTCGGTGACCATGGACTGGATCACCTGGACGAATCCGGCGTCGTCCGATCCGCCGCCCAGCCACGTCTCGCTCTCGGCGCAGTGCCGGAAGGTGACCTCGCCGCCGAAGCACGCCGACGTCTCGGCCCACCACCGGCCCTGCTCGGGCCGGTCGCCGCTGCGGCGGGCGGCGTCCGGCGACGCGAACCGCACCAGGTTGACGAACGTCCCGTCGTCGGTGACCCCCGCGGTGCCGCCCAGCCAGCCCGGCGCGCCCGGGGCGAGGTCGCGCACCCAGCGCTCCAGGCTCTCCCTCAGCCGGGCGGGTTCGGTGACGCCGCTGCCCTGGACGACCTGTACGAACATCGCGCACCCCCGTCGGCGACGACCGGCCGGGCCCGGCGCCGGTCACGGCGGGCCGGTCCGATGTCCGACGGTATGCCCGTTGAGGGCGCCAACAATGCGCCCGTCACGGATGTGTAACAAGCGGCGCAGGAGTCGCTTTTCGCCTGCCTTTTCCGTCTACTGTCGCCCCGCGAATTGTGGTGATCGACGGGAAGGGGAGAGATGCGGCGCTTCTCACGCGGGGCGGTGGCCCTGCTGCTGGCCGCGGGCGGCCTCACCGCCGCGGCCGGCACGGCGACGGCGGCGACGACCGGCGGGGCGACGGCTCTGGCGGCCCAGGCCCGCACGGCGACGGCCGACATCGGGGAGCGGCTGCGCGCCATCCCCGGGATGAAGGTGGAGGAGAGGGCCTCGACCCTCCCCGGCTACCGCTGGTTCTGGCTGACCTACCGGCAGCCCGTCGACCACCGGCGTCCGCACGGCCAGTGGTTCGAGCAGCGCGTCCTGCTGCAGCACAAGTCCGAGGACCGGCCGATGGTGCTCTACACCAGCGGCTACAACACGCCCGAGACGATGTTCCGGTCCGAGCCGACCGCGCTGGTGGACGGCAACCAGATCTCGCTGGAGCACCGCTACTTCACCCCGTCCCGGCCCGAGCCCGCCGACTGGAGCAAGGACACCATCTGGCAGGCCGCCACCGACGAGCACCGCCTGATCACCGCCCTCAAGAAGATCTACACGGGACGGTGGATCTCCACCGGCGGCAGCAAGGGCGGCATGACCGCCGTCTACCACAAGCGCTTCTACCCCAAGGACGTCGACGGCAGCGTCGTCTACGTGGCGCCCAACGACCACGACAACGACGACGACTCGGCCTACGACCGCTTCTTCGCCACGGTCGGCACCGACGCCCAGTGCCGGACGCACGTGAAGAACCTGGCCCGGGAGATCCTCAAGCGCCGCCCGGCGATGCTCGAGCGCTTCAAGGCCGACGCGGCGAAGAACGGCTGGACGTTCGACATCCTCCGGAGCCCGGACCGGGCGTTCGAGAACTCCGTCATGGACTACGAGTGGGGATTCTGGCAGTACCACCTGCAGTCCGACTGCGCGAGCCTGCCCGCGCTGGACGCCTCCGACGACGCCCTCTACCAGAGCCTGGACGCCATCGCGGGCATCTCGTTCTACACCGACCAGGGCCTCGCCCCGTACGTCCCGTACTACTACCAGGCGGGCACCCAGCTCGGCTGGCCCACGCCGCAGTTCCGGCACCTGCGCCCCCTGCTGCGGTACGAGGACAGCTACCAGCCGCGCACGTACGTGCCGCGTGACATCCGCATGCGTTACGACGGCGGCCGGGCCATGCGGGACATCGACCGCTGGGTGCGCGGCAACGCCGAGCACATGATGTTCGTCTACGGGGAGAACGACCCGTGGGGTTCCAAGCCGTTCCGCCTGGGCCGCGGCAGCCGTGACTCGGCGGTGTACGTGGCGCCCGGCATGAACCACAGCGGCCGCCTCATCGACCGGCTGCCCGCCGAGCAGCGCGCCAAGGCCGTCGCCGACCTGCTGCGCTGGGCGGACGTCACCGCACCCCAGGCCAAGATCGCGGTGAGCACGCCGTCGGACGCCACCGACCCGATGCTGGACCGGCGCCCGCCGCTGTAACTCCCGGCCCCGGCCCAAGACGCGGGACCGTCCCCACCCCGGGGCGGTCCCGCTGGCTTTTCCGGGACGGACGCCGCCCAGGGAGGGACGCCGTCGTCCTACTGGCCGGTGATGGGCGCGTTGACCAGGCTGTGCGCGGCCATGGTCAGGTACTTCCACAGGGTCTCGTCGAGGTGCTCGGGCAGGTCGAGTTCGTCGACGGCGTCGCGCATGTGCTTCAGCCACGCGTCGCGCTCGGCCTCGCCGATCACGAACGGGACGTGCCGCATGCGCAGCCGCGGATGCCCGCGCCGCTGGCTGTAGGTGTTCGGGCCGCCCCAGTACTGGATGAGGAACAGCCGCAGCCTCTCCTCGGCCGGGCCGAGGTCCTCCTCCGGGTAGAGGGGACGGAGCAGGGGGTCCTCCGCGACGCCCTGGTAGAAGCGGTGGACCAGGCGCCGGAAAGTCTCCTCGCCGCCGACCGCTTCGTAAAAGGTCACCTGTTGAGCAGCCATAGCGCGTCCAGCCTATTTCACGCGGCACCCTCCGGCCGCCCGATCAGCAGCCGGACCGGCCGCCCGATCAGGCGGGGGCGGCGGGGGTGGCGACGGACACGCCCGCCTCGTCGAACGCCTTCTTGACACGTTCGCGCAGCTCACGGGCGACGTCGCCCTGCCGCCCCGGGGCGGTCTTGAGCACCACGCGGATGACCATGGCGTCGCCCGCGAGCGCCTGCACGCCCCACACCGACGGCTCCTCCAGGACGAGGTCCTCCCAGGCCGGGTCGGTGGCCAGCGCGTCGGCGGTGTTCTTGAGGATCTCGCTGACCTTCTCGGTGTTCTCGTGGATGTCGACCGGGATGTCCAGTACGGCGCGGCCCCAGTTCTGGGACTCGTTGCCGACCTTCTTGATCTCGCCGTTGGGGACGTACCACACCACCCCGTTGACGTCCCGCATCCGGGTGACCCGCAGGGTGACGGCCTCGACGGTGCCCTTGGCGCTGCCCACGTCGATCACGTCGCCGACGCCGAACTGGTCCTCCAGCAGCATGAACAGCCCGGCCAGCACGTCCTTGACGATGTTCTGCGCGCCGAAGCCGACCGCGGCGCCGATCACGGTGGCGCTGGCCAGCACCGGAGTAAGGTTCAGGCCGATCTGCCCCAGGATGCTGAACAGTGCGGTGCCCAGGATCACGATCGAGGCGATGCTGCGCAGCACCGACCCGACGGTCTTGGCGCGCTGGGCCCGCCGCTGGTTGAGCAGCACCGGCGACCCGTCGAACACCGTGCGGGTCCGCTCGCGCACCTTCTCCGACATGGTGCTCTCGGCCATCCGCAGCGTGATGCGGGTGATCATGCGGTGCGCCATCGAGCGCAGCAGCAGTGCCACCGCCAGCGTGAGGACGATCGTGAGGACCAGGTAGAGGGGCCGGTCCAGCCACGTCTTGAAGAAGCGGGTGAAACCCTCGTTGTGGGAGACGCCCCATACCAGCCGGCAGGCGACGCTGGGGTCCTGGCTCTGGCACGCCTGTTCGGGCGTGCCGTCCTGAGCCCAGGGCACGGACGCGTGGAGGCTGAGCGGCATAGGTGTCGGACCCTCCCGGCCGGTTATCGACATCGCCGCGGACCCGCGGCGTCACCACCGTGGACGCCGGGGGCCGGCACTGCGGACCCGAGGCGTCCGCGACGATCGTAAGCGACGTGGCCCGGCGTTCATACTTCGACGACCATGCCCTCACCGGCGGGTCAGCGGGCGCCGTGCCCCCGCCGGGCGCCCGCCAGGCGCCACACCGGGCGCCCCGCCGGGCGCGTCGCGAGCGCACCGGAAGGGGCACGTGAAGATCCGTAAGAGGCTCAGGGAAGGATGGTCCGGAACCTCGTGGGGTCCGCGGCCGCCGCGCCAGGTCGCGGCCCCACGAGGCCGTGCCCGGCTAGGCGTGGCGGTTGGGCCACTCCCCGGCCGGGTCCGGACCGCGACCCCGGAGGCCCTGCCCCTCCTGGCCGCGGGTCTGGGCGCAAGTTTCGTCGCCGGTTTTGGCGTGCGTTTCGCCGCGCGTCTCGTCGGTGAGCGGCTGCAGCACGCGCTCCAGCTTGACGGCGGCGCCGCAGGGATCGTCCACCCGGTGCATGCGCTCGCCCCAGGACCACCAGTAGTAGTGGTCCGGTGACTCGGGGGCGGGGGCGCAGGTGACGTCCTCCGCCAGGCTGGCCGCCTCGGGGTTG
Source organism: Actinomadura miaoliensis (assembly GCF_039536785.1). NCBI lineage: Bacteria > Bacillati > Actinomycetota > Actinomycetes > Streptosporangiales > Thermomonosporaceae > Actinomadura > Actinomadura miaoliensis. The sequence continues at coordinate 95,626 of NZ_BAAAZG010000039.1, read as the reverse complement.
ACCACCCGCAGGAAGACCGGGCCCGAGCGGGTGCGCACCACCCGGGCGACCAGCCCGCGCGTGTCGAGTTCCTGTTCAAGCTCCCTGAGGTAGCCGACGCGTTCGTCGCTGACCACCCGGGCACCCCCTCCGTCGATCGTGCTGCGAGGACCGTCCGAACGATTCCCGTGTGCTCGAAGTGATCGAACTCTGCGGATCTGTTCTGTCGCCCGCCGTGAGAATTGCAACTCTCACGGTGGCCGGTCAAGAGGCGGCTGTCCCGCGAAGTTCTGGATTGCCCTACCTCCGGGCGATGGACATCCCCCGGCGGAGGAAGAATCTCTACCTCCAGATCTCCCCCCACACCCGTTCCGCCCGCGTTTCCGGGAAATGGCTTGGCCTGCCCCGGTGCGGGGGTTACGCTGCGTGCGCAACAAGTGATGTCCCGTGGTCATTTCAACGCCGGTCGCCATGGCTTTGGGGCGGTCCTTACGGATCACCTGGGGCCGCGCGTGAGGAGGCGGGAAACGTGTCGGACCCCCCACGCAAGGAAACCGACATAGCGCGCAAAATTCGCGCGCGTGGTCTCGCGCACGGCCGTTTGCCCGCACAGATCGCGCGGGAAATCCACGACCAGTGCGGGCCGCTGTTCGGCACCAGCCGGATCAAGGCGCATCGGCTGTCCCACGGGGTCTCGCTGTCCGACATCGTCGCCCAGGTCAGGGCCCTGTACGAACTGGACGGCAAGGCGCCGCCCCGGCTCGGGGAGACGCTGCTGTCGGCCTATGAGAGCGGCTACAAGCGGCCCGGGCCCGAGTACCTGCACTACCTGTGCGCCGTCTACCGGGTGGAACCCGACGACCTCGGCTACCAGAGCCCCTGCATCTGCGGTCGCGGTCACGCCGTCCGCCCCGCCGTCGCCTCCGCGGACGGGTGTCCCGCTCCCGCGGCCGTGCCGGCGCCGGACGGGGAGGCCGACGCCCTCGTAGGAGCGGTCGTTCCGCGACTGGACGACCGCCATTGGATAACGGTCAACGATCCGCGGGGGCCGGACCGCGCCGACGGGGCCGCGCCCATCGATGTGGGAGAGGAGGACATCGTGCTTCGTAGGACCCTTCTGCAGTTGCTGGCCGGGGCGGGCGTGACGCTGGACGGCCAGTTCCTCGGGGCGGTGGACGGCATCCGGCGCAAGATGGACGACACCCTGGTCAACGCGACGGTCTCGCCGACGATGCTCGACCAGTGGGAGGAGACCACGCTCGCCTACGGCCGCCAGTACCAGGCCACGCCGTCGCTGCGGATGCTGTGCGACGTGCTGCTGGACTTCAGTGAGGTGCGCCGGATGTGCGACCGGCGGCAGCCGGTGGAACTGCAGGAACGGCTGTGCCGGATCGCCGCCCAGTTGTCCGGGCTGTCCGGGCTCATCATGATCAACCTGGGGGACCACCGGCTGGCGCGGTCGTTCTTCCGCACCGCCCGCACCGCCGCCGACGAGACCGGTGACCGCGCGCTGCGGGCCTGGGTGACGGTGCGCGAGTCGCTGGTGCCGATGTACTACGGCGACCCGCGCGAGGCCCTCCACCTGGCGCGCAAGGCGCAGGACCTGGCGGGACGCACGCCCAGCGTGGCGGGCGCGATGGCGCCCGCCGTGGAGGCGCGCGCCCTCGGCATGCTGGCCCTGCGCGGACGCGGCGACGCCGCCCCCAGCGCCCGCCGCGCCCTGGTGCGCGGCCGCGCCGTGTTCGACCAGCTGTCCAAGGACAGCACCGGCGACCTGGTGTTCGGCTTCACCGAGCGGCAGCTGACCTTCTACGAGGGCGACACGTTCACCAACCTGGGCGACCACAAGCACGGCGACGAGGTGCTCAGCCGCGCGCTGACCCTGTACTCGCCCAACGACCGCGTGGACCTGACCCTGGTCCGCCTCGACCGGGCCACCTGCAAGTTGCACGCGGGCCATCCGGACGCGGCGCTGCAGGAGGGGCAGGCCGCCATCATCGACCTGCCGGGCGAGCACCGCTCCGACATCCTGGTGCACCGCGCGCGCCAGCTCGGCGCCGCCGTGCGCGACAAGCACGGCGAGATTCCGCAGCTGAAGGACTTCTACGAGGCCCTGACGACGCCGTGGGTCAAGAGCCCCACCACGGGGGACGCCCCGTCGGCCGTCCCCCCGGCCGAGCAGGTGTGACCGCGCCATGGCGGTGGCACACGGAGGCACCGCCCCGACACCCGGCGCCGGCGCGTCCGGCACGGGCGTCGACGGGCAGGGGGCGACGGGGCGTATTCGAGCCGGCGAGGCATCGGGGGCCGGTTCGCCGCGGAGTCTGGTGCGGCTCCGGGGCGAACCGCCGGAATGGAGCCTCGGCCGGCTGCGGCTGCGGCTGCGGCGCTACCGCGGCACCGACCACGCCACGGTGCTCGCCCTGCACCGCGAAGGGCTGGCCCAGGTGGGGCTGCGGCCCGGCGACGGCGTGTACTACGACCACGACTTCTTCCGCATGGAGGAGATCTACCTGCGCGACGGCGGCGAGTTCCTCGTCGGGGAACTGGACGGGGAGATCGTCGCCATGGGCGGCCTGCGTCGCGCCGACCTGGTGCCGGACGGCCACGCGCGGGCGTCCGGCGTGGGCCTGCCGCCCACCGCCGCGACCCGTGGCGCGGCCCAGGGCGCGGCCGAGATGGTGCGGCTGCGGGTGCGGCCGGACGTCCAGCGGTGCGGATACGGATCGGCCGTCGTCCGGGCGCTGGAGCAGCGGGCCGCCGAGTACGGCTACCGGTTGCTGCGCGCCGACACCACCGAGCTGCAGGATCCGGCGCTGCGCCTGTACCGGCGCTTCGGCTGGACGGAGACCCGGCGCGAGGTGATCGGCGGGATCGTCAACATCTACCTGGAGAAACGCCTGCGCTGAGCCGCCATGGGCCGGGACGCCCCGGCCCGGTCATCCGGTTCCCGGACCCTCCAGGCGCGCCCCGACCATCTGCATCAGCGGATAGCGGCGCTGCCTGACACCGGTGAGGCCCCGGTCGGTCAGCGCCCGCGTGATCTCCCGGTCGCCGAACATCCGCACTCCCACCAGCGCCCTGACGAGCCCGCCGCCCGTCTGGGCCAGCGGCAGGTCCGGACGGCGTGAGGTGAGGACGACCAGGCGCCCGCCCGGTTTGAGGACGCGCGTCATGGCGTCCAGGGCCGCCCACGGGTCGTCGAACAGGTACAGGGCGCCGAAGCAGCAGACGGCGTCGAAGCAGCCGTCCCGGAACGGCAGGTCGACGGCGTTGCCGCGCACGTAGCCGATGGCGGCGCGGCCGGGGGCCGGGACGGCGTGCGCGACGGCCTCCTCCAGCATGGTGCGGGACGCGTCCAGCCCCACCACCAGGCCGTCCTCGGCGACGCCGGCGGCCAGCGCGCGGGTGACGTTGCCCGGCCCGCACGCCACGTCCAGCACCGTCGCCCCGGGCCCGGCGTCGCCGGGCTGCCCGAGCCCCAGCCAGTCGCGGGCCAGGGCGTGCTCCTCGGCGGTGTCGGGGCCGAACGGCCAGCCCTTGGCGATGTTGAAGCCGACCGGCCGCCACACCCGCTCGTAGATCCGCGGCAGGAACGTCGACTGCATCACGCGCTGGGCGAGCGTCGGGGTCGGCCCGGCCTGCGGACCGAGAAGGTCGAGGTAGCCCGCGGACGGCTCGGCGGGCACGTCGGTGGGCTCCCTGAGCAGCCCCGCGATCCGTTCCAGGGGGGCCGGCCGCCGCCCGTGGGCGTCCCGGCCGTGCGCCGTCAACGAACTCATCCTCTTATTGGATCACTCGTCAACGTCTCCCGTCACCCCGGGGCCCTCCCGACGCTACCCAGGGCACCGCCCGGCTCAGGCCCCGCCCTCGCCGTCCAGCGGCAGGCCGGTGTGGGCGGCCAGGAACGACAGGTTGTCGGTCATCAGCTCCACGGACCGGCTGACCGAGCGGGCCGCGTGCCCGACCTGCGTCTCGTTGCGCAGCACGATCGGCGCGTCGGCGAAGTCACGGGACGTGGCGTGCTGCAGCGCCGCGCACATCTTGCGGGCGTGCAGCGGGTCCACGCGGGAGTCGCCGTCGAACACCGTGAACAGCACCGCCGGGTACGCCACGCCCTCGCGCACGTGGTGGTACGGCGAGTACGACAGCAGCCACTCCAGCTCCTCGGGGACCGAGGCCGAGCCGTACTCGTCGTTCCAGGTCTCGCCCAGGCCGAACCGCTCGTACCGCACCATGTCCAGCAGCGGCGCCGAGCACACCACGGCCCGGTACAGGTCGGGACGCTGGGTGAGCGCCGCGCCCACCAGCAGCCCGCCGTTGGAGCCGCCGGAGATCGCCAGCCGGTCCGGGGCGGTCACGCCGTCGGCGATCAGGCGTTCGGCGGCGGCGTGGAAGTCGTCGAACACGTTCTGCTTGCGGTCCCGCATGCCCGCGCGGTGCCACTGCTCGCCCTCCTCCGAGCCGCCGCGCAGGTTGGCGATCGCGTACGCGCCGCCCGCCTCCACCCAGGCCAGGATGCTCGCCGAGTAGGCGGGGGTGAGCGAGATGTTGAAGCCGCCGTAGCCGTACAGGATCGTCGGCCGCGGCCGGTCGCCGCCGCCGGGACGGGCCAGCACCAGCATCCGCACCGGCGTGCCGTCGTAGGACTCGTAGGTCACCTGCCGCGCTTCGATCGGCGGGACGTCCACCGCGCCGGGCGCCGTCGCCCACGTCGTGGTCTCGCCGGTGCGGGCGTCGTAGCGCAGCACCGTCGACGGCGTGACGTTGTCGGTGTAGCCGAACCACGCCTCGTGGCCGCCGTCCGGCCGCTCCATGATGGCGCCGATCGAGCCGAGCCCGGGGGCGGGGACCCGGCCGATCCGCTCGCCGGTGGCCAGGTCGTGCACGGTGATCTCGCTGATCGCGTGGCGGGTCCAGCCCGCCAGCAGGACCGCCCGGTCGCCGAGTTCGGGCCCGTCGAGGATGGCGTAGTCGGTCAGCACCGCCTCGTCGTCCTGCGGAACCAGGTCCCGCCAGGTCCCGTACGCCGGATCGGCCGGGTCGGTGACGCACAGCCGGGACCGGGGCGCGTCGCGGTCGGTGAACACGTAGGCGCGCCCGTCGCGGCCGACGTGCAGCCAGGTCGAGGCGTCCACCCCGACCTGCACGGGCTTCAGCTCGGGCCGCTCGGCGGGGGAGGAGGCCAGGTCGGCGAGCCACAGGTCGTTGCGCGGGGCGGTGCCCTGCGACGCGGTGACGGTCAGCCACCGGCCGTCCCGGCTGAGCCCGACGCCGTAGTAGTTGGTCTTGTCCAGGCCGTCCCCGAAGATCAGCACGTCGTCGGCCTCCGGGTCGGTGCCGACGCGGTGCAGGTAGACGCGGCGGTGGTACTGGTCCTCCCCGGCGGGGACGGCGTCGGCGGGCAGGCGCCGCACGTAGAAGTACGCCTCGCCGCCGGGCAGCCAGGTCAGCGACGCGTGGCGGGTGCGGTCGATCGGGCCCTCGACGCGCTCGCCGGTCGCGACGTCGATGACGTACAGCCTGGACTCCTCGTCGCCGCCCTGCGACACCTTGTACGCCAGGCGCCGGCCCTCCTTGTCGGGGATCCAGGAGTCGAGCGTCGTGGTGCCCTCGGGGTCGATCGCCATGGGGTCGACGAGCGCGCGCTCGGTGCCGTCCGGGTCCACCGTGTAGAGGACGGGGTGCTCCTGCCCGCCGTCCCGGCGGGTGAAGAAGCGGCGTTCGCCCCGCCACACCGGGGAGCCGACGCTGCCGGCGCCCAGCAGCTCGCCGAGCCTCCGGCGCAGCCGGTCACGGCCGGGCAGCCCGTCCACGGCCTTGTGGAACAGCTCCTCCTGGGCCGCCATCCACCGTTCGGTGTCGTCGTCCCGCTCCTCCAGCCAGCGGTAGGGGTCGGCGACCCGGTGGCCGTGGAGGATGTCGACGATGTCCTGGCGCTGCGCGAACGGGTACGGCGGTCGGCTCATGGTTCGCACTGTATGCGCCCGCGGACGGCGATCGCGCCCCCGCCCGCGAAGATCATCGGGTGTCCTCCGGCGGGGGCGACAAGGACGGCCTCAGGAGCAGCAGCCTCCGCCGCAGCAGCCGCCTCCGCCGCCCGCCGGACGCGGGGCGGGAGCGGCGGCGCGGCCCGTCCCGGTGACGGCCACCGTGGACAGCAGCTTCACCGTGTCGTCGTGCCCGGACGGGCAGGAGGCGGGCGCGGACGCCTCGCTCATCGGCCGGGACACCTCGAACGTCGATCCGCAGGCGCGGCAGCGGTAGTCATAACGTGGCACGCCCCCAAGGATACGGCGCTCCGGCCGGAGGGTCAGGCCGCCGATTCGGGGACGTAGGGCGCCCACTGCGGGTCGCCGTCGTGGATGACGCCGATGAGCCTCCAGTGGGCGCCGCGTGGCACACCGGGCGTGACGTTGAGCGTCCACCCGAGTTCCTCCAGAAGCCGATCGGCCTTGCGATGGTTGCACGCCATGCAGGAGGCCACGCAGTTCTCCCACACGTGCTTGCCGCCCCGGCTGCGCGGCAGGACGTGGTCGATGGTCTCGGCGCGGCGGCCGCAGTAGGCGCAGCGGTAGTTGTCGCGCCGCATCAGCGCGGCGCGGGTCAGGGGAACCCGGGTGCGGAACGGGATGCGCACGTACCGGCGGAGCCTTATCACCGACGGGACCTCGATCGACATGGTCGCCGAGTGCAGCACCGCCCCCGAGGAGTCGTTGTGCACGACCACGGCCTTCTCCCTGAGCACGAGGCAGACCGCCCGCCGGAGGGGAAGCGTGGTGAGTGGTTCGTACGTCGCGTTCAGGAGAAGGACCTGTCTCATCAGACGGCCCTCGCAGGGTCATAGATCTCTTCCGCCTCGGTGGACGCGCCCGCGCGCGCCTCGCACCGAGGCCCGAGTATTGTCTCCGGCACCTGCGCACCCACCATGAGGACCTCCCCAGGGGCATAGCTGGCCGAACCAGCGCTCGCCGACCGCCACGGCCGACCCGAAATCAGTGTGGCGCCTGAGAAGGTCGTCCGCTACCCCATTAATACCCCGCAAACTGGCCGTACTGAACGCGCGGCGGCCCCCGGGATCATCGCGATGACCCCGGGGCCCGCCATGGACGCGCGCCCGTGGACGGGTCGGCGCGTCCGGGAGGGCGGGGCGGAACGTGCCGCTCCGCTCCTGGACGTCCCGGTCCCCGCCCCCCGGTCTCAGGCGTCCTCGGCGGGGACGTCGCCGCGGTACGGCACGGTCAGATAGTGCATGCTGCCCACCTGGGCGCGCGGCTTGCCCTTGTCCGCGTCGCGCGGCGGCACCTTGGCGGGCGGATCCGCCTTCTCACGCGGCCCCTTGTGGCGGGGCGGCACCTTGCCGTGCGGCCTCTTGCCGTGCTGGGGCTTGCCGTGCTGGGTCTTGCCGCGCGGAACCGCCTTGCTGCGAGGCGCCTTGCTGCTCACGGCGGCCTTGTCGCGCGGGACCGCCTTGTCGCGCGGGGCGTGCGGAGCGGGCTTGCCATGCCGGCCCTTGTGGCGGGGCTTCGCCTTGCCCCGAGGCGTCTTGCCGTGCGCGGACGCCTTGCCCCGTGGTGAGGCCTTGCCGCGTGGGGGCTTCTTGCCTCGGGGGGACGTCTCGTCCCTCGGCGGCTTGTGCTCTCGCGGCGTGCTCGGGCCAGGCGGCGTCGTCTGGTCGTCCTGCGGGGCCGATGCGGGCTGCGTCTCCGGCTGGGACTGGCCGTCCGTCGGCAGGGTGGGCCGTCCGGCGGGCTGGTCGGTATCGGCCTTCGGCCGCGTGGTGCGGCGCCAGTCGACATGGCCGGCGAGGTTCACCCCGCCCTCCAGATCCTCCGGCAGCCGGGCCACCAGCGTGCCGGAACGCGACTGCTTCGCCCGCAGCGACGGATAGGCGCAGCGCACCGTCCCCTCGTCGCCCCTCCGGCACGCCCGGTCGGGCGAGCTGACCGGCACCGCCGGCTTGACGGTGTGCGTGACGACGACCCTGTACGCCGGGCGGCCGGTGCGGTTGTGCAGCCGCCACCGCCAGGTGACCTTGTTCCCGTCCGTGGAGATCCGCGGCACGGAGTAGGTGATCTCGACCTTGCCCTCGGCGACGGCCGGGCGCGTCGGCACCGACCGCACCTCGGCGCGCGCGGGCAGGCCCGCCGTCAGCCACGCGCCGGCCATGGCGGCTCCGACGGTGCCCAGAGCCGCGCGCGTCGGCGCGCGGCCTCCCCCGATGACCATGTTCATGCCCCACCCCCCTGTGTGGAAGACCAGCTGGTCAACGAGTCCCTTCTACCGAAGATCACCTGCGCGTTCACCTCGCCACACGTGACGCGGGGAGACGCTGGCAGGACTTTGTCGCGGACGGGCACGACGCATCGCCGCCGCACTGCCGTCCGGCGCCCCTGCACCGGGGGGCGGGAAAGACGCG